>CAZBIO010000168.1:0-4601 GCA_964491965.1 uncultured Cellulomonas sp. | reverse complement strand
CGCGCGACGCGCGCATCGGCGCGGCCGGCCCACAGCACCGGCAGGCCCACCGCCTCCGCAAGCTCCGCCACACCCAGCCCGCCGGGCGCCGGCCCGCGCACGACGAGCCCCACGTCAGACCCACCCCCGACGAGCGACCCGCGCAACGCCATCGCCCCGGCGACCGACCGCAGGTCGCGCGACGCCACCATCGCCACCCGGTCGCACGCCGCCACGCCCTGCCCCGCGAACGCGGCGGCGCGCCCCAGGTCCAGCACGACGAGGCCCGCGACGGCCGCCAGCGCGCGCAGCACGTCGTCGCACACCTGCGGGTCGACCGGCGCAGGCCGGGCCCGGTCGGCGGACAACACCGCGACCCCGCCCCACCGCGGCAGCAGCCCCACGACGTCCCGGCCGTCGACGTCCCCGCTCGCCTGCGCCAGGTCCGGCCACCGCGCGCCGTCGGCGTCCTCCAGCCCGACGAGCACGTCGATACCGCCGCCGGCCTGGTCCAGGTCGACGAGCACGGTCGCGCACCGCCGGGAGCCGCGGGCCGCCACCAGCGCGGCCAGGGTCGAGGCGCCGACGCCGCCACGGGCGCCGACGACGCCGATGACCTGGGCCCGGCGGTCGGTGGCGGCGGCCCGCCTCGCTCCGAGCTCCACGCGCATCTCCCCCCTGGCCGACCGGTCCGGCGGTCACCTTGGCGAGGCGTCCCCATCCACGGCCCGCGGCGGCCGGAGGCCCGACGACCAACCCTGCCCGGCGGCGGCTGTGGGCGGCTCGAGCAGGGCTCGGCCCGGGACAACCTGGTGCTCTTCGCGCGACGATCGGGCTGACGGCGCCCGCGCCGCGCGGCGCCGACATCGCGGTTCCCCCACGCGCGTCGAACCGGCGCCGATACCCTCGTCGGGAGTCGGGCGAAGCCTCGGAGGCCACATGGACGAGCGCCACACCACACGTGCGGCCGCCTTCTTCGACCTCGACAAGACGATCATCGCGACCTCGTCGGCCACGGCCTTCCGCCGGCCGCTGCAGGCGCGGGGCGTGCTGTCCCGGCGTGACGTGCTCCGCGGCGCCTACGCCCAGATCGGGTACCTGCTCGGCAGCGCCGACGAGGCCCGCACCGAACGGCTGCGCGCCCAGCTGTCGCGCACGGTGACGGGCTGGGACCCCGAGCAGGTCTCGGAGATCGTGCAGGAGACGCTCCACGAGTCGATCGACCCGACCGTCTACGCCGAGGCCATGGCCCTCATCGAGGAGCACCACGCCGCCGGACGGGACGTCGTCGTGGTGTCCGCCTCCGGCGAGGAGCTCGTCCGGCCCATCGGCCGGCTGATCGGCGCCGACCAGGTGGTCGCCACGCGCATGGAGGTGGTCGACGGCCGCTACACCGGCGAGATCGAGCGGTACGTGTACGGGCAGGCGAAGGCCGACGCGATCGTCGAGCTCGCCCGGCGGCGCGGCTACGACCTGGCGGCGAGCTACGCGTACTCGGACTCGATCACCGACGAGCCGATGCTCACGGTGGTCGGCCACGCCTTCGTCGTCAACCCCGACCGCACGCTGCGCCGGCTGGCCGACGAGCGGGGCTGGGGCACGCTGCGGTTCGAGCGGCCGGTGCGGCTGCGCCCGTTCGCGTCCCGACGAAGCCGCGCCATCGCCGGCGCGCTGCTGCTCGCGGTGATCGGGCTGGTGATCGCCCGCGCGATGGCCTCCCGGCGCCGGGCTGCACCGAGGGCCTGAGCGGTCCACATCGCGATCACGCGTCCCGCCATCCGGGCTCGTAGGTGCCCTGACCTGGCCCGATGCGCGCGAGGGTAGGCAGGACGCCCGGGACGGGCTATCAAGGAATCACAACTGAATGTCCGAGGGCACCCACGCGCTGGATAGCCCCCCTCGGGGCGGGTCGACCGGGCTGGTCCCGTAGCGACACCGAATGGTGCACGCATGATCACCCTCGCGACGTCAGGACGGCGGCGGCGTCCCGGACGGGGCGCCGCCGTTGGTGTGCCCGGGCGTTGGCGCTGGTGCGACCCGGGCGTTGGCGCCGGTGCGACCCGGGCGTTGGCGCCGGCGCGTTCGGGAAGCGGCCGTTGGTGCGTTCGGTGGGTTCCCGCCGCGGATCGTTGGACGATTCCCACTCCGGACCTTGGTCCCAGTCGCACGACAATGACCGCATGGTTGCTGCCCCGAGCGTCTCGTCGTCCATCACCGCGCGCCTGAAGGTCAGGGCGCGCCCCACGGCCGTCAGCGAGCTGACCACGGCGATCGAGCTCGGCGGAGGGATCGTCACCGCACTCGACGTTCAGGCGTCCGGGCACGAGGAGATGACGGTCGACGTCACCTGCGCCACACGCGGTGAGGACCATGCGGCGGACATCGTCACCGCGATGGAGGCGCTGCCGGGCGTCGTCGTCGAGCGCGTGTCCGACCGGACCTTCCTCGCCCACCTCGGCGGGAAGCTGTCGGTCGAGTCGAAGGTGCCACTGCGCAACCGTGACGACCTGTCCATGGTCTACACGCCCGGGGTCGCGCGGGTCTGCGAGGCGATCGCCGCCCGGCCCGACGACGCCCGCCGCCTGACGATCAAGCGCAACACCATCGCCGTGGTGACCGACGGCACGGCCGTGCTCGGCCTCGGGAACATCGGCCCCCTCGCCGCGCTGCCGGTGATGGAGGGCAAGGCCGTGCTGTTCAAGCGCTTCGCCGACATCGACGCCTTCCCCATCGCGCTCGACACCACCGACGTCGACCGGATCGTCGAGACGGTGTGCGCCATCGCGCCGGTGTTCGCCGGGATCAACCTCGAGGACATCTCCGCGCCGCGCTGCTTCGAGGTGGAGCGCCGGCTGCGCGAGGCACTCGACATCCCCGTGTTCCACGACGACCAGCACGGCACCGCCATCGTCGTCGTCGCGGCGCTGACCAACGCCCTCAAGGTCGTCGGCAAGACGATCGGCGCGGTGCGGATCGTCCTGTCCGGCGCGGGCGCCGCCGGCACCGCGGTGCTGCGACTGCTGCTGGCGGCCGGGGCGCGCGACGTCGTCGTCACCGACGCCCGCGGGATCCTCCACCTGGACCGCCCCGACCTGACGGAGTCGAAGCGCTGGATCGCCGACCACACGAACGGCCGGGGCGCGACCGGCACGGTCCAGGACGCGCTGGCCGGCGCGGACGTGTTCATCGGCGTGTCGGCGCCCGACATCATCACGGGCGGGGACATCAAGACGATGGCCAACGACGCGATCGTCTTCGCCCTGGCGAACCCGCGGCCCGAGGTGGACGCCGAGGAGGCCGCGCGCTACGCGGCGGTGGTCGGCACCGGCCGCTCGGACGTCGCCAACCAGATCAACAACGTGCTGGCGTTCCCCGGGGTGTTCCGCGGGCTCCTCGATGCCCAGTCGCACACCATCACCGACGACATGCTCCTCGCCGCGGCGTACGCACTGGCGTCGACCGTGAGCGACGAGGAGCTCAACCCCACGTACATCGTCCCCAGCGTCTTCCACCCCGACATCGCCTCGGTGGTCGCCGCCGCGGTGACCAAGGCCGCGCGCGAGGCCGAGCGCGGGTAGCGCCCGCGTTGCCTCCGAGAGTTGTGGCGCCCCAACCCCACAACTCTCGGACGCTGCCGCTGATGTCGGTGCCGGACCCGGACATTCGTCCCATGATTGGCCGGTGGCGGCACCTCACCCTTGACCGGTGCTGACCATCGAGCAGACCGTCGACCTCGAGGCCGCCGCGGCCCACCACAAGGCGGCGCTCGCGCGCACCCCCGGCCTGTTCGCCGTCCGCACCATGCTGGCCGGTGCCTACATCGGCATCGGCGTGCTCATCATGCTGACCGCCGGCGGCCCGCTGAAGCAGGCCGGCTCCCCGTGGGCGCCGCTGGTCCAGGGCCTGGTGTTCGGGGTCGCGCTGACGATCGTCGTCGTCGCCGGGGCCGAGCTGGCGACCTCCGCGATGATGATCCTCACGCAGGGCGTGTGGCGCCGGACGGTCGCCCCGGGCCCGGCGGCGCTGGTGCTCCTCGCGGTGCTCGCCGGCAACCTCGTCGGGTCCATGGCCTTCGCCGCGCTGCTGCACGTGTCGGGCGTCCTCGCGCCGGGCACGGCGCCCGGCGACGCGCTCGCCGCGATGATCGCGCACAAGGCCGAGGCGACCGACCTCCAGCTGTTCGCCCGCGGCATCGGCTGCAACCTGCTCGTCTGCCTGGCGATCTGGTGCGCCGGCCGCCTGGAGTCCGAGGGCGCGCGGATCGTCACGATCTTCGCGTGCGTCATGGTGTTCATCACCTCCGGCTTCGAGCACGTGGTGGCGAACATGACCACGTTCTCGCTCGGCCTGTTCGGCGCGCTGCCGCACGCGACGGTCGGCGAGTTCGCACGGAACGTGCTGTGGGTGGGGCTGGGGAACCTCGTCGGCGGCGCGTTGCTCGTCGGCGCCGCCTACGCGTACGGCTCGGGCCGGAGGGCGGCGCGGCCCCTCGCGTCCGGCGAGCCCGCGCCCGGCACCGTCGCGCACGACGAAGGCACGCCCGGAGGGTTCGTGTTCGACGAGTCCGCGCCCGACGAGCCCGGGCCCGACGAGCTCGTCGGGCTGGTCGACACGCGCCGCTG
>CAZBIO010000167.1:0-9898 GCA_964491965.1 uncultured Cellulomonas sp. | reverse complement strand
GCCGAGCGCGACGCCGTCGCCGAGCCCGACGCCGTCGCCCGGCCCGACGCCGTCGCCCAGCGCCGCGCCGTCGCCGTCCGGACCCGTCCCGGGTGGCGGGGGCCGAGACCCGATCACCATCCCCCGGGTCCCCGGCGGAGGTGTCCCACAGGAGACGCCGTCGCCCGAGCCAACGCCCTCCGGCACCGTGGTGCCGCCGTCGGGTGCGACCGACGCGGCGCCCGACCTGACCTGGAACCGTCCCGGGGGCATGTCGGGCCCGCAGACCGCGCTCGTGTCCATGGCCGGCGGCGGGGGAGTCCTCGCCGGGGCGGTGGCGCTGCGGCGGTACCTGAGGCTGCGCGGCGACAAGGGGGCGGCATGAGCGAGCTCGAGATGGGGGACACCCAGGTCCTGCCCGCCATCGCCGCCGCGGCGGCCCCGGTGGCGCCCAGCGTCCGCGTGGTCCCGACGACGACACCGCCCGCGGTGGCGCCTCGCGGCCTGGCGGAGCTGAGGGCGGAGTCGGTCTCGGCGTGGTTCGGGTCGCACTACGTCCTCGACCGCGTCTCCCTGGCCATGGAGGCCGGCCGCATCACCGCGCTCATCGGCCCGTCGGGCTGCGGGAAGTCGACCTTCCTGCGGATCCTCAACCGGATGCACGAGCTGGTGCCGTCGGCATCCCTGGCCGGCCGCGTCATGCTCGACGGCGAGGACATCTACGACCCCGGCCGCCGCGTCATCGACGCCCGCCGGCACATCGGCATGGTGTTCCAGAAGCCGAACCCGTTCCCGGCGATGAGCATCCGGGAGAACGTGCTGGCGGGCCTCAAGCTCTCGGGGACCAAGGCGTCCAGCAGCCAGAAGGGCTACCTGGTCGAGGAGACGCTGACGAAGGCCGGCCTCTGGCAGGAGGTCAAGGACCGGCTGGACGCCCCCGGCGGCGGCCTGTCCGGCGGCCAACAGCAGCGCCTCTGCATCGCCCGCTCGCTCGCCGTCCGCCCCCGCGTGCTCCTCATGGACGAGCCCTGCTCCGCCCTCGACCCGACGTCCACGCGCGTCATCGAGGACACCATGCTGGAGCTGGCCAACGAGGTGACCATCGTCATCGTCACGCACAACATGCAGCAGGCCGCGCGGGTCAGCCAGCAGTGCGCGTTCTTCCTCGCGGAGGCGGGGACGCCCGGTGTAATCGTCGAGCACGGCGACACCTCCGCGATGTTCACCCACCCGCAGGATCCGCGGACCGAGGCGTACGTCGAGGGCCGCTTCGGCTGACGTGCTTCGTCGAGCCTGCGACGCGCTGACCTGCGGCGTCGTCGATTCGTCGGGCTTCCCCGGGTTTGGCGGCGTACGGGCGAATCCCACCCGTGTTACTCGTGTGACTCATGTGACAGGAGTTCACTTCTGAGGTTTGCGCCGGTAGCGTGACCTGCCGTGACACGTCCCGACGAGCCTGCACGCGTGCCCGCAACCGGGCGCGCGCGGGCTCGTCGTGCGCTCGTCGTCGGGGCCGTCGCGGTCGGGTTGCTCGTCGGCGACCCGCTGAGCGCGGCCCTCGCCGACCCCCCGGCCACGCCGCCGTCCGCGGGTGACGTCGCCGACGCCCGACGAGCGGTCACGGACGCCGAGGCCTCGGTCGCACAGATGGAGGTCCGGCTCGCCGAGCTGGCCGCGCTGGCCGACGAGGCCCACGTCACCGTCCAGCGCGCGGGCGAGGACTACACACAGGCGCTCGCGGACGCCGACGCCGCCCGCGCCGCGGCCGACACCGCCCGTGCCCGCTCCACCTCCGCCGACGCCGACGCCGAGGCCGCCCGCCAGCAGCTCATGGCGTTCGCTCGCGAGCTGGCGCGCTCGGGCGGCTCCATCGAGACGATCGAGGCCCTGCTCTCGGCGGACGGCTTCGCGGACGTCGCGGAGCGCACCGCCGCGCTGTCGCGGCTGACCGGCAAGGCCGACGAGACCGTCCAGAACTTCCGTGCGGCGCAGCTCGTCGCCGACACGATGCGCTCGCGCGCCGAGACCGCGGAGGTCACCGCCACGTCGGCCGAGGCGGCGGCGCAGACGGCGCTCGATGCCGCGGAGACGGCGCAGAAGGCGGCCGACGAGCAGGTCGCTGCCGCGGCCGTCGAGCGCGACGGTCTGATCTCCCGGCTCGCGGCGGCCCGCCAGACCAGCGCCGACGTGGAGCGGGCCCGGCAGGACGAGCTCGACCGCCAGCGGCGCGAGCGCGAGGAGGCCGCCGCCCAGGCGGCGCGGCTCGCCCCGCCGCCCGTGACGCCGCCGGCCACGGGCTCGTCGGGCAACCAAGGCACGCCGACCCAACCGCCGGCGCCGCCGAACTCGCCCACGCAGCCGACGACGCCCCCGCCGACCACCCCTCCCGCCCAGCCGACGACACCGCCCCCGCCCCCGCCGTCGTCGAGCTACCCGCTGGGCTCGGGGACGTCGCAGGGCAGTGCCGGGCAGGGCGCCGCCGCCGTGGAGTGGGCCAAGACGCAGCTGGGCAAGGAGTACGTCTGGGGCGCGTACGGGCCGGACTCCTACGACTGCTCGGGCCTGACGATGATGTCGTGGCGCAACGCGGGCGTGAACATCCCGCGCACCTCGCGCGAGCAGTACAAGTACGTGCTGAAGATCCCGTACGACCAGCTGCGCCCCGGCGACCTGGTCTTCTGGACCGACGACCCGAACGACGCCAACGCGATCTACCACGTGGCGATGTGGATCGGCGGCGGGCAGATCATCGAGGCGTCGCGGCCGGGCGTGCCGCTGCGGATCGCCCCGATGCGCTGGTCGAGCACGATGCCCTACGCCGGCCGCCCGTAACCCGCCCCCCTTCGTTGCGTCCGAGGAATCGTGGGGTAGAACCCTGACTTCCTCGGACGCTAGCTGTCGCCCTGCCGTCGCGTCCGAGGAAGCGTGGGGTAGAGGCCACAGTTCCTCGGACGCTGCGATCAGGAGGGGCGCCACCCGCGGCTCCGGAGTGCGCGTTCGACGAGGTCGACGTGGCGGTCGGGGTCGAGTCGCAGGCCGAGGCTCGGCACCCGCAGCACGATGTCGCCGGTCACGGCGATCTCGTTGTGCCGAAGGGAGTCGTCGAGCCAGCGGTCGACGCGCAGATGGCCGATCCCGTCCACCTCGACCGTCACCCGGTAGCGATCCCAGCGGACGTCGAGGTAGGCGCGTCCCTTCGTCGTGCGGACGACGACCTGCCGGCTGGGCTCCGGCAGCCCACGCCGGCGGCAGAGTGCCGCGAAGTCCAGCTCGTTGAGCGACCGCACCCCGTCGACGAGCTCGTCGACGATCGCGCGCATGAAGGTGCGGCGCTTGTCACGACGCACGAGCTCGAGGGCTTCGGCGATGCTGACGGCGGTCGTCAGTCGCTGTTGCACGGGCGCGACGAGCAGCAGTGCCGCCTCGCGATCGGTGCGCGCCCACAACGCCGCATGCACAGCGGCCATCGGCACGCGCACATGCGGGATCGGAGTGTCGACGATGTCCTCGTCCCGCCAGCGTCGCGTCTCGTGGATCCGAACCCCGCGCGCGCTCGGCAGCGGGCGCGACGACTTCGGCGCGGCGACGTGGATCAGCCCGTCCCCGTCGATCCCCTCCAGCCCGGCCAGCAGGAGGGCCGTCAAACCACCGAGCGCGGCGGTGCGAGATCCTGCAGCCGCGCATCGCGGAGAGCAGGCGAGAACGGCTGCCCACAGTCCCGCGGTGTCCACGGAGTCCGACGCGCCGACCCGGATGGTGTGCGGAGCGGCGAAGCGCCAGCGCTGCCCATCGATCTCGGCTCGGCGCTGATCGCCGGTGACGCCGAGCGCGCGCAGCTGTGAAGTCGTCAGGAGCCCGTGTTGTGACTGCGCGGCGCGCGCGACGTCGGCGCGACGAGCGAGGCGAAGGGAACGGTCACCGGCCATGGCCTCAGGGTGGCGATGGCGGGCTCGTCGTACGCCCCACTCGCGGACGGTCTGGGGACGGGAGCGGCTGTCCACAGGTGGTTCGACCGCCTCGCGGAGACAGTCACGGCGCCGCTCCGCCTGCAACGTCCGAGGATTGATGGGGTAGACCCCTCACTTGCTCGGACGTCACCGCGAGGCAACAGCCAACGTCCGAGCAATCGCCGGAGGCGCGGCTCCGGCGTCAGCGCGGCTCCGGCGTCAGTGGGTGACGTAGCCGGCGTCAATGGCGCGCTGGCGGGACTTCTCGATCTCCGCCTCGGCCTCCGCCCGGCCCACCCAGTGCGCGCCCTCCACCGACTTGCCCGGCTCGAGGTCCTTGTACACCTCGAAGAAGTGCTGGATCTCCAGCCGGTGGAAGTCCGAGATGTCGTCGAGGTCCTGCCGCCACGCCGCGCGCTGGTCGCCGGTGGGCACGCAGATCACCTTGTCGTCGCCGCCGGCCTCGTCGCGCATGCGGAACATCCCCAGGGCGCGTCAGCGGATGAGGCAGCCCGGGAACGTCGGCTCCTCGAGCAGCACCAGCGCGTCCCGCGGGTCGCCGTCCTCGCCGAGGGTGCCCTCGATGAACCCGTAGTCGTCGGGGTAGCGCGTGGACGTGAAGAGCATCCGGTCCAGCCGGATGCGCCCCGTGGCGTGGTCCACTTCGTACTTGTTCCGCTGACCCTTGGGGATCTCGATCGTGACGTCGAACTCCACAGCACTCCTCAGCGGACGCAACACGGCGGGGACTTGTTCCGACAGTAGTGTGCCCGACGAGGCCCGACGAGCAGCAGCCGGGGCCCGACGAGGCCCGACGACCAGCAGGCGAGGCAGGTGACCGTGGCGACACCAGGCAGGGTGGTGGGCACCGGAGTGGTCGTCGTCGCGCTCGTCGGCGCCGCCTACCTGACGGCCGACGCCTACGACGTGGTCCCCGGCGGCCTCACCCTCGCGGCGCTGCCGCCGGACGCCAACCCGTTCCCCACCGCCCCCGGCGCCGCGACGGCCACCCAACCGGCGACGGCCGCCCTGCTCGACCTCGACCCGGCCGCGCCACTCCCCCTCGCGGGCGCGGTGCAGGCGTCGGTGGACCAGCTCGTCGTCGACCCCCGCCTGGGCCCGACGGTCGGGGTGGTGGTCACGGACCGCCTCACCGGCGAGGTGCTGGCCGGCCACGCGCCCGACGACCCGCGCATCCCGGCGTCGACCGCCAAGCTCCTCACCGCCGCGGCGGCCCTGAGCACGCTCGACCCAGCCGCGACCCTGCCGACGCGCGTCGTCGCCGGGGCGAGCGACGGGGAGATCGTCCTCGTCGGCGGCGGCGACATGATGCTGTCCGGCACCGCGGGCAACCCGGGCGCGGTGATCGGCCGGGCCGGCCTGGGCGACCTCGCGGCGCAGGTGGCCAGGGAGCTGGCCCTGCGCGGCACGACGACCGTCCGGCTGCGCTTCGACGACACGCTGTTCAGCGGCCCGACGACCAACCCCGGCTGGGCGGCCACCGACCTGAACCTCGGCTTCGTCTCGCCGATCACCCCGCTCGCGGTGCAGTTCGGCCGCAGCAGCGACGCGGAGTACGCCCCGGCGTTCCCCGACCCGGCGCTGGCCGCCGCCCGGGACTTCGCGGTCCGGCTCGGCGAGGTGGGGATCACCGTGGACGGGGGCCCGACGAGGGGCACCGCCAACCCCGACGCGCAGCCGCTCGGCGAGGTCCGGTCCGCGACCGTCGGCGAGATCATCGCGTACGACCTGGCCGTCTCCGACAACACCGTGGCGGAGATCCTGTCGCGGCTCGTCGCGCTCGATCAGGGCCTGCCGGCCAGCTTCGAGGGCAGCACCCAGGCGGTGCTCCACGCGGTGTCCGCGCTCGGCGTCGACGTGACGGGCGCGCGCCTCGCGGACGCCTCGGGCCTCGCGGACGGCTCGGCGATCGCCCCGCGGACGCTCGTCGGGCTCCTGGGCCTGGCGACCGGCGACGCCCACCCGCAGCTCCGCGAGATCGCCATCGCCATGCCGATCGCCGGCCTGACGGGGACCCTCGCCGACCGCTACACGGAGAGCCCGGCGCGCGGCGAGGTCCGCGCCAAGACCGGCAGCCTCACCGGGGTGACGTCGCGCGCCGGCACCGTGATGACGGCCGACGGGCGCCAGCTGCTGTTCGCCGTGATGGCCGACGCCACACCGCCGGGCGGACAGCTCGCGCCGCGGCGGGCGGTCGACGACTTCGTCTCCGGCCTCGCCGCCTGCGGCTGCCGGTGACGCCCGCGGGCGGCGGCGGGATCGCCCGGTGACGGTGACCCACCCGCCCGCCAGCGGCGCGGGTTACGGTGACGGGCATGGTGACGCCATGGTGACGCCCGACGACCGCGGCCCCGTCGACTGGGCGCTCGCGGCGACCGTCGCCGGGCGCCTGGCCCCCCCGGGGCCGACGGCCGACCGCGAACAGCTGGTGGCGCTCGTCGCGCAGCTGCGGGCGGTCGCGGCGCGCGCGTCCGACGAGGTCGCGGCGGTCACCGGACTGCGTCCCGCGCCCGGTGCGGCGCCGGAGCCGGTGCTCGTCGTCGACCGCGCCGGCTGGGCGCGGGCCAACACCGCCACGCTCGCGATCCTCACGTCCTCGCTGGCCGCCCAGGCGCGGTCGTCGGCCGCCTCCCGCGCCGTGGCGGGCGTCCAGGTGGGCGGCGTGCTGGCGCTCGTCGCGGGCAAGGTGCTGGGCCAGTTCGACCCGTTCACGGCGCGGCTGCTCCTCGTCGCGCCGAACATCCTCGACGTCCAGACGCGCCTCGACGCCGACCCCGCCGACTTCCGCCTCTGGGTGGCCCTGCACGAGCAGACCCACGCGCTCCAGTTCGCCGCGGCGCCGTGGCTCGCGGGCCACCTGCGGTCGCGGATCGAGGGGCTGCTCGCGGGGATCGGTCCGGACGCGGTGTTCGGCACGGGGGACCTCGGGACGCTCGTCGGCGCCCTGACGCGCGCGCTGTCCGGCGAGGACGACGCCGGTTTGCTCGTCCTGCTCGACGCGGAGCAGCGCAAGACGTTCGACGAGGTCGGCGCGGTGATGTCGCTGCTCGAGGGGCACGCCGACGTGACGATGGACGAGGTCGGGCCCGAGGTGGTGCCGACCGTCGCCACGATCCGCAGGCGCTTCGACGCTCGTCGGGCCGCGGGGCTGGCGGCGAGGGGGCCGGCCGCGGTGCTGCGGCGGCTGCTCGGCATGGACCTGAAGATGGCGCAGTATCGCGACGGGGCCGCGTTCGTGCGCGGGGTGCGGCGCGAGGCCGGCCTCGACGGCTTCAACGCCGTGTGGGCCTCGCCGGAGAACCTGCCGACGCCCGCCGAGGTCGCGGACCCGGCGGCCTGGGTGGCCCGCGTCCGCCCGTGACCGGCCCGAGTCCCGCCGTCGCCGCCGTCCGCGTGGCCGTGCGGGCGGCGCTGGCCGACGAGCCCACGGGGGCGCTGCTGCTCGTCGCCTGCTCGGGCGGGCCGGACTCCCTGGCGCTGGCGGCGGCTGCCGCGTTCGAGGCGCCGCGGACGGGGCTTCGGGCCGGTGCGGTCGTCGTCGACCATGGGCTGCAGCCGGGGTCCGACGAGGTCGCGGGACGGGCTGCCGCGGCGTGCCGGGCCCTGGGGATGGACCCCGTGCTGGTGCGGGCGGTGCGCGTCGACGGCCCCGGCGGGCCCGAGGCCGCCGCGCGTGACGCCCGCTACGCGGCGCTGGCGGCTGCCGCCGCGGAGACCGGGGCCTGGGCGGTGCTGCTGGGACACACGCGCGACGACCAGGCGGAGTCGGTGCTGCTCGGGCTGGCGCGGGGGTCGGGCGCTCGGTCGCTGGCGGGCATGCCGCCGCGTCGGGGGGTGTTCCGCCGGCCACTGCTCGGCATCTCGCGCGCGCAGACGCTCGCCGCGTGTGCGGCGCAGGGCCTCGACCCGTGGCAGGACCCGACGAACGCGGCCGGCGCCGGTGCTCCGCTGCGCAGCCGCGTCCGGGGCGAGCTGATGCCGGTGCTCGAGGAGGTGCTCGGGCCGGGCGTGCCCGCCGCGCTGGCCCGCACGGCCGACCTGCTGCGCGAGCAGGCGGACGCGCTCGACGAGCTCGCCGCCGCCCTGTTGTCGCGCGCCGCCGCCCCGTTGTCGCTCGCCGCCGCCCTGTTGTCGCGCGCCGCCGCCCCGTTGTCGCGCGCCGCCGCCGACACCCCTCCGGGCGCTCCAGCCCGCTCGGCTTCCCGCATCCACATTGCGTCCGAGGAAGTGGGGCCTCTACCCCTCGGATCCTCGGACGTAAGGACTGGAGAACGCGTTGCGTCCGAGGAAGTGGGGCCTCTACCCCTCGGATCCTCGGACGTAACGGAGCGGGGGCGTGAGATCGAGCTGGATGTGGGGGTGCTCGTCGAGGCGCCGGTGGGGGTGCGGCGGGCGGCCCTGCATCGCGCGGCGCTCGCGGCGGGCGCCGCCGCCGGGTCGCTCACGCGCGAGCACGTGCTCGCGCTCGATGCGCTCGTCGTCCACTGGCACGGGCAGGGACCGGTGCCGCTCCCGGGCCGGACGGAGGGGCTGCGCCGTTGTGGCAGGCTCTACCTGGCCCCCGCAGGGGTCGGCACCGGCCCACAGGAGGGGCCGCGAGGCGGGGCACCGACGACGTGACGGGAGTGGGCGTGGACGCCGCTGACATGGGTTCGGACCTGGAGCGGGTCCTCTTCACACAGGAGCAGCTGCACGCCCGGCTGGACGAGATGGCCGCGCAGATCGACGCCGACTACGCCGGGCGCGAGCTGCTGCTCGTCGGCGTGCTCAAAGGCGCGGTCATGGTGATGGCCGACCTGGCGCGCCGCCTGCACACCCCGGTGCAGATGGACTGGATGGCGGTCTCGTCGTACGGGTCGGGCACCAAGTCCAGCGGCGTGGTGCGGATCCTCAAGGACCTCGACGCGGACCTGACCGGCCGGCACGTGCTCATCGTCGAGGACATCGTCGACTCCGGCCTGACCCTGTCGTGGCTCTCGTCGAACCTGCGCAGCCGCGGCCCGGCGACCGTGGAGATCGCGACGATGCTGCGCAAGCCCGAGGCCCTCAAGGTGGACGTCCCGGTGCGGTACGTCGGGTTCGACATCCCGCCGGAGTTCGTCGTCGGCTACGGCCTGGACTTCGCGGAGAGGTTCCGCAACCTGCCCTTCGTCGGCACGCTGGCGCCGCACGTCTACGCAGGCTGACGCCGTCCGCCGGGGCCCGGGAACGGGTCCGCGCGGGCTGTGCCCTCGGCGAACACCCAGGGTGGTGTCGGGAACACCAATTACCATCGAGGCCAGCATCCGCGAACAGAAGGATTGAGGGGCACGGCCCCGATCGCCCATGAACCTCAAGCGCCTCGCACGTGGACCCATCCTCTGGGTGGTCCTCGCCATCGTGCTCATCGCCCTGGCGTTCAGCACGCTGCGCGTCCCGTCGACGCAACGCATCGACACGTCGGACGGCCTGGCCCTGCTCGCCGGCACGACTGTGGAGCAGGTGCGGATCACGGAGGGCGTGCAGCGCGTCGACATGACGCTGTCGACGCCGTTCACCAAGGACGACCACGACTACGGCACCCAGGTGCAGTTCTTCTACGTCACCCCGCAGGGTGCGGACGTGGTCGCCGCGGTCAAGGCGTCGGATCCGCCGAAGGGCTTCAACTCCGACGTGCCGCAGCAGTCGTGGTGGGCCAGCCTCATCGGCCTGCTGCTGCCGTTCATCATCATCCTGGGCCTGTTCTGGTTCCTGATGTCCAACATGCAGGGCGGCGGGAACCGCGTGATGAGCTTCGGCAAGTCGCGCGCCAAGCTGGTGAACAAGGAGCAGCCGCAGGTGACGTTCGCGGACGTCGCCGGGGTCGACGAGGCCGTGGAGGAGCTCCAGGAGATCAAGGAGTTCCTGTCGGAGCCGGCGAAGTTCCAGGCGGTCGGCGCCAAGATCCCCAAGGGCGTGCTGCTGTACGGCCC
>CAZBIO010000166.1:0-36656 GCA_964491965.1 uncultured Cellulomonas sp. | reverse complement strand
CGGGGCCGGGCGCGGCGGCGGGTCGCGCGGCTCCGGGCGTCCTGGCCGCAGGCGGTAGACGACCTCGCCTCCGCGGTCCGCGCGGGGATGTCGCTGCCGGAGGCGCTCGCCGCGCTCGCGGACCGCGGGCCCGCCGAGCTGCGCGAGCCGTTCGCCGCGTTCGCCGCCGACTACCGGGCCTCCGGGCGATTCGGCGACGCGCTCGACGCCCTCAAGGAGCGCCTGGCCGACCCCGTCGCCGACCGGATCGTCGAGTCGCTGCGCCTGACGCGCGACGTGGGCGGCTCGGACCTCGGGCGGCTGCTGCGCACGCTCTCGGGGTTCCTGCGCGAAGACCTGGCGACGCGCGGCGAGCTGGCGGCGCGCGCCTCGTGGACGGTCAACGCCGCGCGGCTCGCGGTCGCGGCGCCCTGGGCCGTGCTGGCGATGCTCGGCTCCCGCCCGGAGGCGGCCGCGGCCTACGACACCCCTGCCGGCCTGCTGGTGCTGCTCGCCGGGGCCGCGTGCTCCGCGGTCGCGTACGCGCTGATGCTCCGCGTCGGCCGGCTGCCCGAAGACCCGCGGGTGCTGCGGTGAACGCAAGGAAGGCCGACCAATGAGCACAGGTGGGGTGATCGGCCTCCTCCTCGGTGTCGGCCTGGTGCTGCTCGACGCCCACCGGGTGGCGCGCCGCCCCTCCCTCGACCGCCGGCTCGCGCCGTACCTCGCGCCGCGCCGGTCGGAGTCGGCCCTCCTCGGCGCTCCCGCGTCACCGCTCGGCGTCGCGGCGCGGCTCGTCGCGCCGTTCCTGGCGGATGCGGTTCGGCTCGTCGGGCGGCTGGGCTCGCCCGCGGCCGACCTGCGCCGCCGCCTGGAACGCGCCGGCCGGTCCGAGACGGTCGAGGAGTTCCGCGCCGGTCAGGTGGCCTGGGCCGCCGGGGGCCTCGCGCTCGGGCTCGGTGTCGCGCTGCTGGTTGGCTCCACGCGCGGCGGCCCGCCGGCGGCGCTCGCGATCCTGGTCGGCGTCTGCGGCGTGATCGGCGCCCTCGCGCGCGACTGGTTGCTGACGCGCGACGTCCGGAGGCGCGAGGCACGCCTGCTCGCGGAGCTGCCGACGATCGCCGAGCTGCTCGCGCTGGCCGTCGGCGCGGGGGAGGGGGCGGTCGGCGCGCTCGAACGCGTCGCGTCCGCCACCCGCGGCGAGCTCTCCGAGGAGCTGCGGGCCACGCTCGCCGACGCGCGTGCCGGGACGCCGCTCGTCGGCGCCCTCGACGGCCTGGCCAACCGGACCGGACTGCCGGCGCTGGCGCGGTTCGCCGAGGGCGTCGCGGTCGCGGTGGAGCGCGGCACGCCGCTGGCCGAGGTGCTGCGGGCGCAGGCGGCGGACGTCCGGTCCGAGGGCCGGCGCGCGCTCATGGAGTCCGGCGGGAAGCGGGAGATCGCACAGATGGTGCCGGTCGTCTTTCTCGTGCTGCCCGTGACGGTGTTGTTCGCGGTCTTCCCCTCCCTCGTCGTGCTGCGGGTGGGGCTGTGAGTGTCGGAGTGCCGGCCGCGGGCCGGCGGGAAGGGGTGACGGATGGTGCGGGTGCTGGTGGGACGGCTGCGCTCGTCGGGCGGGCGCGAGCGCGGCGACGTGCCGGGCTGGGTGCTGGTGACGCTGATGACCGCCGGGCTGGTCTCGGTGCTGTGGTTCGTCGCCGGCGACATGCTCGTCGCGGTGTTCCAGAACGCGATCAGCTCGGTGGTGCCGAGCGCGCCGTAGACGCCGGGGCGGCCGTCGTCGACTTCGTGCTCGTCGGCGGCCTGGTGACGGTGCTGTTCGTCGCACTCATACAGCTGACGCTGGTGCTCCACGTCCGCAACACGCTGATCGACGCGGCCGGCGCGGGCGCGCGCTACGCCGCGGTCGCGGGGCGCGAGCCGGCGGACGGCATCGCCCGGACGCGCGCCATCGTCGCCGCGGAGCTGTCTCCCGCGTACGCGCGGGGCGTCACGGCGGGCCGATCCGTCGTCGGCGGCGTCGAGGTGGTCGAGATGACCGTCACCGCGCCGACGCCGGTCGTCGGGCTGATCGGGCCGGCGGGGACGCTCGTGGTGCGCGGGCATGCGATGGTCGAGGGGCCGTGAGGCGGGCTTTCGGCCCAGCCGTCCGACGAGCGGTCGGCGCGGCGTCGCGGCGGGTGCGCGGAGCGGGCGTCCGACGAGCGTTCGGCGCCGTCGCGCGACTGGCTGGCGATCGCGTTCGCGCCGACAACGACGAGGGCAGCGCCGTCGTCGAGTTCCTCGGGCTCGTCCTGTTGTTGGTGGTGCCGCTCGTCTACCTGGTGCTCGTCGTCGGCCGGCTGCAGGCGGGCGCCTTCGCGGCCGAGGCGGCAGCGTTCGAGGCCGCCCGCGTCTTCGTCGCGTCCGACGAGCCCGCGGCCGGTGCGTCGCGCGCACTCGCGGTGGCCGGCGTGGCGCTCGCGGACCAGGGGTTCGACGACGATCCCTCCGGCGCGGTCGCCATCGCGTGCTCGGAGGCGTGCCTGACGCCCGGGAGCGACGTGACGGTCGACGTGGTGGTGCGTGTGCCGCTGCCGTTCGTGCCGCCCGTGGTGCGCGGAGCGGTGCCGCTGGAGATCCCGGTGGCGGCGCGGCGCACGGCCGCGGTCGACGAGTTCCGGGAGGCGCCGTGAGGCGCGGGTCATTCAGTTTCCTGAAGTCTCGGGTGTGGATCACGCGCGAGACTTCAGGGAAGTCGGTGCGCGACGACGACGGCCAGCTCGCGATACTCGTCATCGGCTTCGTCGTCGTCGCCCTGGCGCTGGTCAGCGTGGTGACGGCGGCGACGAACGTCCACCTGGCCCGCGCCCGGCTGGCCGCGGTCGCCGACCTGGCGGCGCTCGACGCCGCGGACGCGATCGGGCAGGCCGACTACTACCGGGCGGACGGCGACGCGACGCTGTCCGACGAGGCCGTCGCGGCCGCCGTCGACGCGTACCTGCGCGAGCACCCCGACCCCGGCGCCGGCGCGGGCGTCCGCGTCATCGAGGCGGCGAGTCCCGACGGCCGGACCGTCAGCGTCACGCTCCGCTCGGTCGCGCGCCCGACGCTGGTCGCCTGGCTGCCCGGCTCCCTCGGCGACGGGTTCACCCTCGAGGCCTCGTCGTCCGCCCGCGCCTGGTGACTCCGGCCGGCGCCTGGTGACTCCGCCCGCGCCTGGTGAGTCCGCCCGCGCCTGGTGACGGAGATCCGGCCGGTACCCTGGACGGTCGTGGCCACCACCGACTTCCCCGCCGAGATCCGCGAGCTGCGCACCACGCTGGATTCCATCCGCGCGGTGAGCGACCCGACGGTGCTCAAGGCGCGGATCGCCGACCTGTCGGAGCAGGCCTCCGTCCCGAACCTCTGGGACGACCCGGAGCACGCGCAGCAGGTGACGTCGGCGCTCTCCGCGGCGCAGGCCGAGCTGGACCGCGTCGACAGGCTCGGTGCGCGCATCGACGACCTGGACACGCTCGTCGAGCTGGCGCAGGAGGAGGACGACGCCGACTCGCTCGCCGAGGCGGAGTCCGAGCTGGTGGCGATCCGCAAGGACCTGGGCGAGCTCGAGGTCCGCACGCTGCTGTCCGGCGAGTACGACCAGCGCGAGGCCGTGGTGACGATCCGCTCCGGCGCCGGTGGCGTGGACGCCGCCGACTTCGCCGAGATGCTGCTGCGGATGTACCTGCGCTGGGCGGAGCGTCACGGCTACCCGACGAAGGTGCTCGACACCTCCTACGCGGAGGAGGCCGGCATCAAGTCGGCGACCTTCGAGGTCAAGGTGCCGTACGCCTACGGGAACCTCTCCGTCGAGGCGGGCACGCACCGGCTGGTGCGCATCAGTCCCTTCGACAACCAGGGGCGGCGCCAGACGAGCTTCGCCGCCGTCGAGGTGATCCCGCTCATCGAGCAGACCGACCACATCGACGTCCCCGAGACCGACATCCGCATCGACGTGTTCCGCTCGTCGGGCCCCGGCGGGCAGTCCGTCAATACCACCGACTCCGCCGTGCGCATCACGCACCTGCCCACCGGCATCGTCGTGTCGATGCAGGACGAGAAGAGCCAGATCCAGAACCGGGCCGCCGCGATGCGCGTGCTCCAGTCCCGCCTGCTGGTGCTGCGCCAGCAGGAGGAGGACGCGAAGAAGAAGGAGCTGGCGGGCGACATCAAGGCGAGCTGGGGCGACCAGATGCGCTCCTACGTGCTGCACCCGTACCAGATGGTCAAGGACCTGCGCACCGAGTACGAGGTGGGCAACCCCGCCGCCGTGTTCGACGGGGACATCGACGGGTTCCTCGAGGCCGGCATCCGCTGGCGCCGCTCGTCGGCCGCCACTGCCTAGCGCCGACTCGTCGGGTTGTCACCGGCTCGTCGGTGTGAACCGACGACCCGATGCGGAACCGACGAGCCGCGGGGGCCGGGCGAGCCGCGGGGGCCGGGCGAGCCGCCGGGGTCGGGCCAGCCGCCGGGGCCGGGCCGGGCCGGCCGGGGCAATTCGGGCGAGAGGGGCAAGTTGGACGATGGTCCGGGTGCGGGTTCTGTCACGGCGGCGTGTCCTCGGCCGCGCCTCCAGACCCGCTCCGTAGCCTCGGCCGAGTGATCCGGTTCGAGAACGTCACCAAGGTCTACGCCCGGGGCGCCCGCCCCGCGCTGGACCGGGTGAACCTGGACGTCGAGCGCGGCGAGTTCGTGTTCCTCGTCGGCGCCTCCGGCTCCGGCAAGTCGACGTTCCTGCGCCTGTGCCTGCGTGAGGAGCGCGCCAGCGCCGGCCGGGTGTGGGTGGCCGGCAAGGAGCTCGGCACGCTGTCCAGCTGGAAGGTGCCGCAGCTGCGCCGCCGGATCGGCGCCGTGTTCCAGGACTTCCGCCTGCTGCCCAACAAGACGGTGTTCGAGAACGTCGCCTTCGCGCTCCAGGTGATCGGTAAGCCGCGCCACCACATCCTCACCACCGTGCCTGACGTGCTGGACATGGTGGGCCTGGCGGGGAAGGAGAAGCGCCTCCCGCACGAGATCTCCGGTGGCGAGCAGCAGCGCGTGGCCATCGCGCGCGCGTTCGTCAACAGGCCGGACATCCTGCTGGCCGACGAGCCCACCGGGAACCTCGACCCGACGACGTCCCTGGGCATCATGCGGCTCCTCGACCGGATCAACCGCACCGGCACCACCGTGCTGATGGCCACGCACGACGACGAGATCGTGGACCAGATGCGCAAACGCGTGGTGGAGCTCGAGACCGGCAGCATGGTGCGCGACCAGTCGCGCGGCGTCTACGGGTCGGACCGGTAGGGGATCGCCGTGCGACTGCGCTTCATCCTGTCCGAGATCGGCATCGGCCTGCGCCGCAACCTGACCATGACCATCTCGGTCATCCTCGTCACGTTCGTCTCGCTGACCTTCGTCGGCGTCGCCGGCCTGCTCCAGACGCAGATCGGCAAGATGAAGGACGACTGGTACGACAAGGTGCAGGTCAGCGTCTACCTGTGCCCGGTGAAGTCGTCGGCCCCCACGTGCGCGGGCGGCGAGGTGACCGACGAGCAGCGGGCGGACATCCGCGCCGCGCTCGACGCCCCCGACGTCAAGCCGCTGATCGACGACATCTTCGAGGAGTCGAAGGAGGAGGCCTTCGCGTCGTTCCAGAAGCGGTTCGCCGGCCAGTTCATGGCGAGCCTGGCGACGGTCGACGACATGAACGCCTCCTACCGGATCAAGCTGAGCGACCCGACGAAGTACCAGGTGGTCGCTGACGTGCTGTCCGGGCGCCCCGGCGTCGAGGAGGTGCAGGACCAGCGCCAGCTGTTCGACCGGCTATTCCTGGTGCTCGACCGCGCGACGCTGCTGTCCGTCGGCCTGGCGGGCGTGATGCTGCTGGCGGCGATCCTGCTCATCACCACGACGATCCGCCTCTCCGCCCTCTCGCGCAGACGCGAGACCGGCATTATGCGGCTCGTCGGCGCCTCGAACCTGTTCATCCAGCTGCCGTTCATGCTCGAGGGCGCCATCGCGGCGACCGTCGGCGCGGCGCTGGCAGTGGGCGCGCTGTGGCTCGGGGTCAAGTACCTCGTCGTCGACTGGCTGGGCGAGTCGGTGCAGTTCGTGCCGTTCGTCGGGCCCGACGACGTGACGGCGATCGCGCCGATCCTCATCGGCGTCGCGATCCTCCTGGCCGCGCTGTCGTCGCTGGTCACCCTCAACCGATACACGAAGGTCTGAGCCATGCGCCGAAGGATCATCGCCGCCGCACTCGCCCTCGCGTTCGTCGCCGGGGGCTCGCTGGGACCCGCCTACGCCGACGACCTGTCGCACAAGCGTCAGCAGGCGGAAGCGCAGATCGAGGCGAACCAGAAGGCCAAGGAGGATCTCGAGGCATCGCTCGAGGATCTCTCGGCCGCCGCCGCCACCGCGTTCACCGAGCTGCAGGCGATCAAGGCGAAGGTGCCCGCTGCCCAGAAGAAGGTGGCGGACACGCGGGCCGTGTTCGAGGAAGCCCAGCGCGCGGCCCAGATCATCGCGCAGCAGCTCGCCGACGCGCAGGCGCAGGCGACGACCCTCGCGGGCACCATCGAGGCCGGCGACGCGGAGCAGCAGCGGATCCGCGACGACATCGGGAAGATGGCGCGCGAGGCGTATCGCACGCAGGGCGACGTCTCCGGCCTCGCGGTGGTGCTCGACGCGCAGGACGCGGACGACTTCGTCGAGAGCTTCGCGATGCTCGACGCCGCGCAGCGCACGCAGCAGGGCGTGTTCGGCCGGCTTGCCGACCTCGAGGCCGCCAACCGCAACGCCGCCGCCCGGCTCGACGCCGTCAAGGACAAGGTCGCCGAGCTCAAGGTCGCCGCCGACCAGAAGCTGGCGGAGGCGGACGCCGCCAAACAGAAGGCGGAGGCCGCCAAGGCCGCGCTCGACGACCTCATGGCGCAGCAGACGGCCAAGGCGAAGGTGCTCGAGAGCCAGAAGGCCGAGGCCGAGGCGGAGCTCGAGAAGGTCAAGGCCGCGGAGGCGGAGCTCAATAGCCAGCTCCAGCAGATCATCGAGGAGCAGCGTCGCCAGGCGGCGGCGCAACAGAGCAGTGCGCAGCCGGGCAAGGCGCTGCCCGGTGCGCTGTTCGCCAACCCCACGGCGACGAACCCCATCTACGTCACCAGCGAGTACGGCCTGCGCCTGCACCCGATCCTCGGGTACGTGCGCCTGCACGCCGGCATCGACCTGCGCGACCGATGCGGCCAGTCGGTCTACGCCGGACGGGACGGCACCGTGGTGTGGGCGCGATACCGTTCCGGGTACGGCAACCAGGTGATGCTGGACCACGGCTGGGTGAACGGCGTCTCGCTGATGTCGAGCTACAACCACATGCAGAACGGGAGCTTCCAGGTGGGTGCCGGGCAGCGCGTCACGGCAGGGCAGCTCCTGGGCTACGCAGGCAACACGGGCACATCCGCCGCGTGCCACCTGCACTTCGAGGTCTACATCAACGGCGCGACGACCAACCCGAGGCCCTACCTCGGCATCTAGGCCGCGTCGACGACGAAGGGGGACGCGATGACGTCGACGAAGGCGGCCTTCCTCGAGGCGGCGACCGGCGCGCTCGAGCTCGTCGGGCGGCCGGAGGTGGTCCAGCGCTGGGACGCCCCGAGCGCGTTGGCCGGCATGACGGTCGGGGCGGTGGCCGCGCACCTCGCGCGCCAGGTGCACCGCGTCCCCGAGGTCCTCGCGTTCCCCGTGCCCGACGAGCGGCCGGTGTCCCTCGTCGAGCACTACCTGCGCTCCACCTGGGCGAACACGGGGCCGGAGGACGAGGCGAACGTCGACATCCGTGCCCGTGCCGAGGAGAACGCGGAGATCGGCCACGTGCGGGTGCTGCGGCAGGCGGAGGACGTCCTGGCCGGGCTGCGGGCGACCCTGCCGCGCGAGCCGACCGAGCGCGTGGTCCGCATGCCGTGGGCATCCTGGAACCTGACGCTCGAGGACTACCTGCGCAGCCGGCTGCTGGAGATCGTGGTGCACAGCGACGACCTGGCGGTCAGCGTCGAGGTCGAGCCGCCCGCGTGGCCGGAGGACGTCGTCGCGCCGGTGCTGGGCCTGCTCACCACACTGGCGGTGCGCAAGCACGGCGTCCCGGCGGTGCTGCGCACGCTCGCGCGCCGGGAGCGCGCGCCGCAGTCCATCGCGGCGATCTGAGGTTCCGGCGCAATCCCGCTGACCGCGGCAGGCCGGGCTTGTAGGCTCGCTCGTCGGCCGCACGACGAGGGGAGGGGCGATGGCCAAGAACAGCGGGCGGAGCCTCATCGCGTCGAACCGCAAGGCGCGGCACGACTACATCATCGAGGACGTGTTCGAGGCCGGGATCGTGCTCATGGGCACGGAGGTCAAGGCGCTGCGCGACGGTCACGCCAACCTCACCGACTCCTGGTGCGAGATCGAGGACGGTGAGGCGTGGCTGTACGGCGTCCAGATCCCGGTCTACGCGATGGGCACGTGGACCAACCACGCACCACGGCGCAAGCGCAAGCTGCTGCTGCACCACGAGGAGATCGAGCGGCTGGCACAGCGCGCGCAGGACAAGGGCCAGACGATCGTGCCGCTGGCGATGTACTTCCTCGACGGGCGCGCCAAGGTGGAGATCGCGCTGGCGCGCGGCAAGCGCGAGTGGGACAAGCGTCAGACGATCCGCGAGCGGCAGGACAACCTGGAGGCGCAGCGCGCGATGCGCGAGCGGCGCGACCGGTGAGATCCGGGCGCCGCCGACTCGTCGGGTTGTCACCGGCTCGTCGGTTCACATCGACGATCCGGCGACAAACCGACGAGCCGCTGCGGTGGGTGGCGGGCGCGATGGTCGGGCTGGGGCTTGTGGTGGGGGCGGCTGGGCCGGGTGCCGCGGCGGGAGCGGGGGCGGCGGGGCCGGGTGCCGCGGCGGCGGCCGGCGTTGGGGATCGGACCTCGGGGCGCGAGATCACGCGGTACGACGTCACGGCGGACGTCGACGCCGACGGAGTCGCCCGCGTCACCGTCGACTTCGACTTCGACTTCGGCGACGACCCCGGGCACGGCCCGTACCTGTCGCTCGTGACGCGGCAGCGGTACGACGACACGCAGGACCGGCTGTTCCGCTACTCCGAGATCACGGCCGCCAGCCCGTCAGGCGCCCCGGCGCAGATCGACCGCGAGGACGACCCCTACGCGATCGTGCTGCGCATCGGCGACGAGGACGTCGACGACGTCTCGGGCGTGCAGCGGTACGTGGTGACGTACCGGGTGGACGGCTGGATCAACCCCGCGGGCGCGCAGTACTCGGGCGACGAGCTGTACTGGAACGTCATCGGCACCGGGTGGACGGTGCCGCTGTCGCGGCTGTCGGTGCACGTCACCGGGCCGGCCACCGCGCAGGATGCGACGTGCTTCGCCGGCCCGGCTGGCTCCACCGAGCAATGCACCTCCGCGCGCACCGTCGGCCGGGGGGCGACGTTCGAGCAAGACCTCGTGGATCTCGGCGAGCAGTGGACCACCGTCACCGGCTGGCCGGGCGGCACGTTCGACGCCGCGCCGATCCTCGCGCCGCGCTTCGAACCGCAGGCGCCCCTCAACCCCATGGGCCCGGGTGGCATCGCGGCGGGCGTCGTCGCGCTCAGCGGGCTCGGGCTCGTCGCCACGCGCGTGCGGCGGGTCGAGGAGTACCTCGGCCTGACACCGGGCCTGCGTCCGGCGAGCGGCCAGGCGACGCTCGTCGGGCCGCGGCGCAAGGCGGCCGTGAGCGTGCAGTTCGCGCCGCCGGAGGGGACGCGGCCGGGGGAGATCGGCACGCTGGTCGACGAGAAGGCCGACCCCGTCGACGTCACCGCGACGCTCGTCGACCTCGCCGTGCGTGGGTTCCTGCGCATCGAGGAGGTGCCCCGCAGCAACCCGAACAAGAAGCCGAAGGACTGGACGCTCTACCGGCTGAACAACCCGGAGTACCCCCGGCTGCTCGACTTCGAGCGGACGCTGCTCGACGCCCTGTTCGCCGGCCGCTCGGAGGTGAGGCTCTCCGAGCTCAAGACGACATTCGCGTCGTCGATGGCCTCGGTGCAGAAGGGCCTCTACCAGCACGTGACGGACAATCGCTGGTTCCGCGCCAACCCGAGCGCGGTGCGGACGGTGTGGCGGGCCGGCGGCATCGCGCTGGTCGTCGCCGGGGTCGTCCTGACGAGCGTGCTCGTCGGGACCCAGGTGCAGACGCGGGGAGTCGCGCTGCTCGGCGTCGCGATCGCGGTCGTCGGGCTGGCGCTCGTGGTGCTCGCCGCCGCCGCGCCCGCGCGCACGCCCGACGGCACCGCGGTGCTGGCACAGGCCCTCGGCTTCCGCCGCTACCTCGCGACCGCCGAGGCCAACCAGCTGAGGTTCGAGGAGGGGCAGGACGTCTTCAGCCGGTACCTGCCGTACGCGATCGTGTTCGGCCTGGCCGACCGCTGGGCGCGGGTGTTCGCCGAGCTCGCGGCCTCGGGCCGCGCCGTCCCGCCGCCGACCTGGTACACGGGCTACTACAACCCCGGCGTCGGGGTGCTGTGGACGTACTCGTTCGTCGGCGCGATGGAACGGTTCGAGTCGGTGGCCACGACGTCGCTGTCCGCGCCGACACCGGGCTCGTCCGGCTCGTCGGGCCTGGGCGGCGGCGGGTTCTCCGGTGGCGGCGTCGGCGGTGGGGGCGGCGGGGGCTGGTGACGGCGCCCGGCGCCGGCGGTCAGCGCAGGACGGCCGCGAGGTCGTAGCCGACCGGCTCCTCCAGCTGCGCGTACGTGCACGACTCCGGCGTGCGGTCCGGCCGCCACCGCCGCAGCTGCGCGGTGTGCCGGAAGCGGGCGCCCTCGAGATGGTCGTACGCGACCTCCACGACCCGCTCCGGCCGCAGCGGCACGAACGACAGGTCCCGCCCCGCCGCCCAGCGGCTGTGCTCCGCCTCGCGCGGCGTGCGGCCGGTCGCGGCGGCGCCCCAGGGGTGGCCCTCGAGGGTGGTGACCAGCGGTGCGAGCTCGGTGAGGAGCTCCCGCCGGTACGCCATCGTGAAGGCGCCGGCCACGCCGACGGACGCGAGCACGCCGTCGTCGGTGTACAGGCCGAGCAGCAGCGACCCGACGGCGTCCGGCCCCGACGTGTGCAGCCGGTAGCCGGCCACCACGCAGTCCGCCGTCCGCTCGTGCTTGACCTTGACCATCGCACGCTTGCCCGGCTGGTAGGTCGAGGCGGGGCTCTTCGCGACGATCCCGTCGAGCCCGGCGCCCTCGAAGCGGCTGAACCACTCGCGCGCCTCCTCGAGGTCGGCCGTCTGTGGCGTCACCGAGACCGGCCCCGTGGCGCCCGGCGCGTTCGACGAGCCCACTGGGCCCGACGAGCCCAGCAGCAACCCGTCCAGCACGCCACGCCGCTCCGCGAAGGGCAGCCCCGTGAGGTCGTCGTCCCCGACGGCGAGCACGTCCCACAGCACCAGCCGGGCCGGGGTCTGCTCGGCGAGGAGCCTGACGCGGGACGCCGCCGGGTGCACCCGCTGGAGCAGCGCCTCGAAGTCGAGGCGCGTGCCGTCCGCGCTCGGCACGACGATCTCGCCGTCGACGACGCACCGTTCCGGCAGGTCTGTCAGGACGGCCGCGACCACCTCGGGAAAGTAGCGCTGCATCGGCTTGGTGGTGCGCGACCCGAGCTCCACCTCGTCGTCGTCGCGGAACACGATGGTGCGGAAGCCGTCCCACTTCGGCTCGTAGAGCATGTCCGGGGGGATCTCCGACGACGTCTTGGCGAGCATCGGGTCGACGGGCGGCATCACGGGCAGGCGCATTCGGCCATCCTCGCCGGGCGTCGGCGGCGCGCCAACTCGTCGGGGTCCGCACTCGTCGCGCGCCGACTCGTCGGTTCTGCAGCGACTCGTCGGTTCTCATCGACGAGCCGGTGACAAGCCGACGAGCCGGTGACATACCGGCGACGCCGGTGACGAGCCGGCGACGCCGGCGGCGGTGCTCAGACGCGGCGGCGCAGTGCCCAGGATGCGCCGGCGACCGAGGCGACGGTCCACGCCGCGAGCACGACGACCGAGCGGGTAGGCATGGTGAACACGTCGCTCACCAGGGTCGCGCGCATCGCGTCGGCCATCGGCTCGATCGGGAGCCAATGGTGCACCGTCTCGAGCCAGCCCGGCAGGCGCGACGCCGGGAAGCTCACCGGCGAGAACAGGAGCACGACGAACACGATGACCTGCGACAGCAGCTGCGCCACCTGCGGCGGCATCAGGCATGCGATCGCGTAGCCGACGCAGGCGCTGGTCAGGGAGACCACGATCGCGACGAGCGGCAGCCAGGCGGTGAGCGAGAGGTCGACGTCGAACCGGAGCGCGCCGGCGACGACGCCGAGCACCATGCCCGGCAGGGCGATGAGCGTCCACAGCGCCAGGTCGGCGCCGAGGAACACGGCCCGCGGCACCGGCAGGGTCCGCATCCAGTCGAGCGAACCCTCGGTGCGCGCCTGGGCGACGAGCTGCGGGGTCATCACCAGGCCCACCATCACCAACGTGACGGTCGATGCGCCCGTGGCCAGGTAGAGCGCCTGCTCGGGCGGGGGAGTGCCGACCAACAGGCCGTAACCGAGCACGGTGGTGACGGCGAGCAGGATCTGGACGATGACGAGCAGCGGCAGGAACGCCGACATGCGGTGGAACTGCCAGCGCACCAGCAGTCCGAGCTGCCGGGCGACGGGCGCGGGGTGGATGGCCAGGGAACTCATGCCACGTTCTCCATGTCGGCGTTGCCCACCATGTCGATGTAGACGTCCTCGAGCGAGCCCTCGCTGCTCCAGCTCGTCAGCGCGCCGGGGGTGTCGTCGGCCAGCACGTGCCCGCGGTCGAGGATCGTGACGCGGTCGACCACCGTCTCGGCCTCGCGCACGTTGTGCGTGACGAGCAGCACGCCCGACCCTTCGTCGGCCACCCGGCGGATCTCCGCCCACAACAGGCGCCGCCGCACGGGGTCCACGTCGTTGGTGGGCTCGTCGAGCACGACGAGCCGGCCGGGGACGACCGTCGCCATCGCGAAGGCGGCGAGGCGGGCGACCCCGCCGGAGACCTTCTCCGCGGCGACGTTCGCCCACTGGCCGAGGTCGAGCGCCTCGATCAGATGGTCGGTGCGCGCCCGCGCCTGACCGCGCGAGGCGCCGCGGATGCGCCCGATCAGCTCGATCGCCCGGCGGGGGGTCAGTCCCGTGATCGGCACGTTCGCCTGCGCCTGCACCGACGCGAGCTTGCGCGCCTGCTCGGGGTGCGCGATCGCGTCCACTCCCGCCAGCCGCACCGTGCCTTCGTCGGGCAGCACCAAGCCGACCACCTGGTTGACCAGGGTGGTCTTGCCCGCGCCGTTGTGGCCCAGCAGGCCGATCACCTGGCCAGCGCCGATGCGCAGGTCGATCCCGTCGTTCGCCTGAACGGCCTTGGACCCGCTGCCGTACCGCTTGCGCAGGCCCTCGATCCGCAGGACGTCATCCATGCCTTCGCCCTCTCCATACCGGTCGGTATCTCGCGCTGGACGCTACTGGGTACCGATCGGTACCGCAAGAGGATTCCGACCAGGATGTACCATGGGGTCGTGGTCGGCGAGCAGGACGACATCCGCTCCGCGTCGCGCGCGCTGAAGGACGCGGCGGCGGCGTTCAGTCGCGCCTTCGGGCAGGTGCTGTCGGAGGCGGGCACGCAGGCGAGCCGCGAGATCGCCGACGAGCTGCGCCAGGCGACGAAGGACCTCAACGAAGCGGCCGCCGCGGCCGGCTTCGAGTTCGGCGAGCAGCGGCGCAGCCCCCGCGCCGAGCGCACGCGCGCCGAGCTGCTCGACGCCGCGGGGCGGGTGTTCGCCGACAAGGGGTACGAGGGCGCGTCGGTCGGCGATGTCGCCGCGGCCGCCGGCTACACCAAGGGCGCGGTGTACGCGAACTTCGGCTCGAAGGAGGACCTGTTCCTCGAGCTGGCGCGCGAGCTGACCGCCGCCGACGCCCGTCTCCGGACGCCTCCCGCCTCGGGCGACCCGGACCTGCGTGACGTGTTCGCGCTCGGGCCCGCGTCCGACGAGCAGACGGAGCGGACTCTGCTCGGCCTCGAGCTGTACCTGTACGCGATCCGGCATCCGGAGGCGCGGGCGGATCTCGCGCCGCTGCTCGCGGCGGGGAACGACGGGGTGGCGGCGCTGGTGCGGCGGTCGCGCATGGGCTCGTCGGGGGCGGGCTCGTCGGACGCGGGGGGCTCGTCGGACGTGGGCTCGTCGGACGTGGGCTCGTCGGGCTCGTCGGGCGAACCGACCGTCGACGACCGCGACCTGGCGTTCTCCCTGGTCGCCGTGCACACGCTGGGAGCGCTCGTCGGGCCACTGCTGGCGCCGGGCGAGGGCTCGGCGGCGGTCAGGCGGATCGTCGGGCGGCTCCTGGAATCCCGGTGACCCACCCGGCGTTGTGGCCTAGGCTGGTGTGTGTTGACAACTCAACATGGGGGTGATCGGTTTCGACGGTGGTTCGTCGAGCCAGGAGAAGCGGGTCGAGGACGCACGGTTATCTCGTCAACGCTCCGTGCAAACCATAGGTGCCAATTCCAAGAGCACCGACTTCGCCCTCGCCGCCTGAGCGAGCTGCGTAGTCCGTCAGCCCGGGACTGCTCTCGACCCGGTAGCTGGCGTCATCTAGAGGGCCACTGCTCGTAGCCTTCGTCATCGGGGCTGCGGGGACTCTTAGGTGACTGAGCCCGTCCACGACTTGTCTGCGTGATCGTGGGGGCCGAGAAACTCATAGCAGACTGCACCCGGAGAAGCCCTGGTTCCACGTCATCGGACGCGGGTTCGATTCCCGCCACCTCCACCGAGATGTACCTACCAAAAGTGCATCAGACCGTCGTCGTGTCGGCGGATCGCATGAGGGACTGCCCGTGAGGGCGGTCCCTCATCGCGTCTCTGGTTCGGTGTTGAGTCTCGGGGTGTTGACGAGCGCGTCGTAGTCGTCGTTGAGCTCGATGCGGATCTGGTCGGGCTGGGGGCCGAGAAGGACTCGCGCGAAGAGCGCCTGGTTGAGCTGCTGGCGAATGGCGTGGTCCGCGTGCCGGTAGTGGTCGTGGACGTCCTGGAGCAGGTCCAGTGCGTGACGGAGCTTGTGCTCGAGCGCGTCGTCGTCGGCGCGAACGGCAGCGAGTTCCTGCTGGATGCGTG
This sequence comes from uncultured Cellulomonas sp., assembly GCA_964491965.1. GTDB lineage: Bacteria > Actinomycetota > Actinomycetes > Actinomycetales > Cellulomonadaceae > Cellulomonas. The sequence goes on along the minus strand of CAZBIO010000166.1, from coordinate 21,465 downwards.
TCGCTTCGGCGTTGAGGCGGCGCTGTTGCCTGAGCAGGGCGTCGCGGGGGATCGCGTCGGAGTAGTGGAGTTCGAGGAGCTTGTCGCGGCGTGTCTCGTTCGCGCGGGCTTCGGCGTTCAGCTCGTCGCGTCGTCGTGCGTGGTGGGTTTGCTCTCGTCGCAGGGCGGCGAGGGCGACGTCCTCGATGCGTTGGCGTTGCGCCGCTGTGAGCGTGATCGTCCGGTAGGCGTCCTCGATGCGTGCTTCGACGTCCGCGACGGGCAGGGCCTTGCGCTGGGTGCAGGCGTCGCCTTGCCGGCGGGAGCAGATGAAGTACTGGTACACGCGCCCGCTCTTGGATCGCGTGTTCTGGATGATCAGCCGCCGACCGCACTCGATGCAGTAGACGGTGCTCTTCAGGTAGTGGTTGTGCACGCGTGCGCGCTGTCCGTTGCGGCGTGCGGCGAGCATGTCCTGAACCGTCGCCCAAGTCACCGGGTCGATGAGCGGTTCGTGGTTGCCAGGATGCTCGACGCCGTTGAGTGTGACGACGCCCGTGTAGAACGGGTTCTTGAGCAGGTGATGGACCGTGCGCAGGGTCACCGGCGCGGCTGGCGTGCTGGGAGTCGCCCGGGTGGTCAGGCCGCGGTGGTTGAGCTCGGCCACCAACTGGGCGACGCTGCAGGTCCCGGTCGCGTAGGTCTGGAACGCCCAGGTGATGTGCGGACCGCGGTCCGGGTCGACGGTGACGATCCTGTGCTCGGCGCCGTGCTCGTCGCGGGTGCGGGTGTTGAGGTAGCCGAGCGGCGCACGGCCCACGCTTCCGCCCTGCAGGACCTTCTGCCGCATGCCCTTCTTCACCTCGGTGGCGAGGTTCTGCGAGTAGAACTCCGCGATGGACGCCATGATCCCATGCAGCAGTCGCCCGCTCGGGGTCACATCTATCGCCTCGGTGCTGGAGACCAGACGCGCGCCGCTGGCGTGGATCGCGTTCGTGAGGTTCGCGTCATCGGCGCGGTTGCGTGCGAGCCGGTCAACCTTGTGGACGATGACCAGATCGACCACGTGGGTCTGCACGTAGTCGAGCATGCGCCGCAACGCTGGCCGATCCACCGACCTGCCCGAGCACCCACGCTCGACGAACTCCGCGACGACGAGCGCCCCCAGCCCATGCGCGTGACGCCGGTTCGCCTCACGCTGCGCGGGGATCGAGAACCCACGGCCATCGGCACCTCCGACGGCCTGTCGGGTGGTGGAGACCCGTACGTAGGAGACCGCCTTGAGCAGCGGCAACGAGGACTCGGCGAAGGACGAGGTGTTGTCCATGTCGCACACCGTCAGGTGACCCGCGTTTGGGACCGACCATCTGGCATGTTCTCAGGACACGCCGGCGCGGTTCCGTCCGGTGTCGCGTAGGCCTTGCACCCGGAATCCACCCGCGAACGTCAGTGTCGTGTCGGTCGTCAGTGCCAATATCGACGCGTGACCATCGAGGACGACATCGCGCGTGGGCGTCGAGACGCCCAGCCCGGTAGCAGGTGAAGACGGGTCAGACACCTCGTGTCAGAACGGGCCGGTAGTACGGATGTCACCGGGGTCGATTGTCTCCGGTAGCGGGCTACTACAAACGGGGGGACAACAATGACGCAGACAGCCGCCGCATGGCTGGCGGAGCTGACTGACCTCTACACGCCGACATCGACGCAGTTCGACGCTGCCAAGAGTCATCGTGCGTCGATCGAGGCACGCCTCGACGCCTACCTTGGCCTGCATGAAATGTTCGAGATCGGTTCGTTGCGGCACGGCACCGGCGTCTGGCAGTACAGCGATGCGGACTATCTCGTTTCGCTCAAGGGATCCCGGCCTGGGTCCTGCTGGACGATGCTCAACAACGTCAAGTCGACGCTCCAGGAGCGCTTCCCGAGCACCGACATAGTCGTTCGTCGCCCGGCAGTGGTCTGTCGGTTCTCGGACGGCATCGTGGAGGTCGTCCCCGGCTACCCGGCGGCGTCGGGGTACTGGATTGCCAATCCCGCCGACGACTGGATGCAGACGCACCCGAAGGACCACAATCGGTACGTCAACGACGTGAACAACAGGCACAACGGCGCCGTGAAGCGGCTTGCCAGGCAGGTCAAAGTCTGGAAGTACAAGCGCAACGTGCCGATCTCATCCTGCTACTTGGAGATGCGGGCCGCCAAGCATATGGACGGGGAGAGCAGCTACGTGCCGCTCTGGGACCTGTACCTCGCGCTTAGGAAGATGCAAGACGCCGGGCTTGCGGGCCTCAACGATCCGACTGGGCTCGGCTCTCGGTTCACGGCTTGCTCGTCGGAGGCGAACCGCCTCGACGCTCTGTCAAGGCTGAGCACCGCGGTGGGTCGAGCAGAGCGGGCGAAAGATCTCGCTCATGACGGCGACCAGGCGAGTGCGATCGAGCAGTTGAAGCTGCTCTTCAACCGGTAGGACCGGCGGTGGGCACTGTGAACCCTGACTACGAACCACCGACGAGCGAGGTGATCAGCGCACGCCAGAACAACGACGAGGCGCTCAGATTGCTGCTCGCGCAGCGCAGGCTGCATTCTCGCGCGAAGCGGTGGCAGAGCGCCCGCTGGATCGGGCTGCTCGTGATCGGCCTCGCAGCCCCTGTGGTGACGATGATCTGGGAGCAGGCGGCCGCAGCGGTCGGCGCGGTCGCCGGCGCCTGGCTGTTCTTGGGCAGAACGCTCTTCGCCTGGCGCGAGCTTGCGACTATGACCGCAGCCGCGATCGTGCAGGAGGACTTCGACTTCTACGTGTTCGGTATGCCGCGCTCGATCGAGCGTGCCGAACGTCCGTCGCTCGAGGACGTCGCCAGGGTCGTTGGCGACGCGTCAACCCTGCGGGCCACCGCGACCCGGGAGCAGCTGTTCGGCTGGTACCCGGTGGATACGAGCATCTCTGGAGCGCGGTCGGTGGCGATCGCGCAACGCGCCAACGCCGAGTACTCGCACCGACTGCTGCGTACAACCGTCGTGATCTGGACTGTGTCCACGGCCGTCTGGGTGACGATCCTCATAGCCCTCACCATCACGATGGGCCTGCCTCTGTCAACGTTCATGTTGGGTGTGGTCCTGCCGGTCTTGCCGGCCGCCCTAGACGTGAGCGAGTACCTCCACCACCTTGTGAAGGCCGCGCGAGATCGCCACGACCTCGCGCGAACCATCGAAGAGAGGATCGGTGGGGCGGAGCCGATCCAGGGCTCCGAACTCCTGGTTTGGCAGGAACGACTGTATGACTTGCGGCGCACAACGCCGCAGACCCCCGACTGGCTCTACCGGATGAACCGCCGGAAGAACGAGCGCGACATGAAGGTGGCCGCGGCCCAACTGGCTAGGCAAGGGGAGGAGGAGCAGTGAGCCTGACGACGGCGCAGGCGTTCACGGAGTTCCAAGTGGATCTGTCGGTGACCGCTTATCAGACGCAGACCATGATCCCGGCCCGCCGGCGGAATGTCGACGAGCGACTCAAGGCGAAGTTCCCGGCAACCTCCGATATGCCCTACCTCAGGAACACCCTTATGGGCTCGGCCGCCAAGCACACGATCATCCGACCATTTGACGACATCGACGTGCTGGCGGTCTTCTCCAACGAGAACGACGCTTGGAGCAAGTACCGGCAAGACTCCAAGAAGTTCATATACCGAATCCGCGATGCCTACGACGGTGTGTCGATCCAGCAGGTGGGCACGAGGGGCCAAGCCGTTCGGGTGTTCTACGAGGGAGGCGGCCACGTCGACATCGCGCCTGTGTTTTCGGCGGGCAACGGTGTCTTCAAGTTGCCGGCAGGTGACGGTACGTGGATCGACACGGCGCCGATCATCGCCAATGACTGGTATCTAGAGAAGCACCGGGCGCTGAACTACCGCCTCTCCCCGCTCGTCCGGCTGGCGAAGTCCTGGAACCGTACGCACGCCAAGAGGCTTCGCTCCTTCCACTTGGAGACGGTCGCGGCAAGCATCTTCAAGTCCATCGGGAGCAACGCCCCTGAGTCTCTGCAGAAGTTCTTCACCTGGGCACCCGACCGCCTCAGCGTGAGTGACCCTGGTGGCCAGAGCGGTGACCTGAGTTCCTATCTGACTTCGCAGACCTGGAAGCTGGCCGTCACCTCGCTCAACAGCGCTGCCGAGCGCGCCCAGCGTGCACTTGATGCGGAGCGTGAGGGAGACCACGACGAGGCGAAGCGCTTGTGGCAGATCATCCTGGGCGAGGACTTCCCGACGGGCTGAGCGCACCTGGGCTGGTCTCAGCGATCGAGTCTCTCCTCACGAATCTGCTCAGGGCGGCGCTGTTCTTCGGCACCGAGGTCTAGGGGCTCTTGGGACATCCGGTGGGGGTCATGGGACGAGGCCGCCGGCGGCCAGGAGCATGCGGAGGCGGTAGTTGTCGCGGTTGCGGTAGCCGCGGGCGATGCGTCGGTGGAGCTCGATGATGCCGTTCACTGCTTCGGTGCCGCCGTTGTTGGCGCGGTCGGTGTTGAAGTAGGCCAGGAAGGCCTCGCGCCAGCGCCGCAGGGTCCGTCCCAGGCGGGCGACCTCGGGGATCGGGCAGGTGTGGAACGAGGTCAGGATCTTCTCGGCCCGTCGGCGGCCTTCGGTGGTGTCCTTGGCGCGGTAGGCGGCTCGTAGGTCCTGGGCGCAGCGCCAGGCGACGTAGACCTCTTCATGTGCGTCGTGGGCCTCGATCGCGCTCGCCAAGCGGTCCAGTTGCTTGTCGGTGAGGTTCTCCGCGCCGGCCCGCAAGACCGTCGAGATCGCGAACAGCGGGTCGCCCTTGCGGCCGCGGTGCCCGGTGGTGTCCTGCTGGACGCGTCGGCGGACCTCGTCGACGACCTGGGTGCCGAGCTTGACCACGTGGAAGGCGTCCAGGACCGCGGTGGCGTCGGCGAGCTCGTCGTCCAGGGCGGACTTGTAGCCGCCGAACGGGTCCAGGGCGGCGACCTGCACCCCGGCACGGAACGAGGCGGAGCGGTCGGTGAGCCAGTCGGCGTAGGCCTTCTTCGAGCGTCCCGGGACCAGGTCCAACAGCCGTGCGCGGACCCGCCACCTGCCATGTTCGTCGCGATGGCGGGTCAGATCGACCATCCCGGTCAGCTCCTTGGGACCGCGGCGGCGGGTGTCGGCGTGGTGCCAGATGTGCTCATCGACACCCAAGGACGTGACACCGGCGAATCGGGCCTCGTCGTCGGCCAGAGCCACCAGCCGCGGACGAATCGCACGCCACAGCGTCTTCCAGGCCACGCCCAGACGTCGGGCCAGCCCGGCTACGCACGCGTGCTCGCGGCGCAGCTGCTCGATCGCCCAGGTCACGGCTCGGCAGGTCAGCGATCCGCGAGGTGGGACCAGGTCGGGTAGCTGCTCGACGAACGTCGCGACGGGGCAGCCCGGGTCCGGGCACCGCCAGGTCCGCTGACGCCAGGCCGGCACGACCGGGACATCACCGGGCACGTCATGAAGCAGCCGCTCGCGGCGCCCGCGGGCGACGGCGACGACACCGCAGGCCGGGCAGCCCATCACCGTCGCGCCCGACGAGACCGTCACGAGTAGGCGCGCAGTGTCGCGCTCAACCGCCTCGACGTGGACGTGGTCCAGGCCGAGGAGCAGATCGCAGCGTGGGCAGGGGCAAGTGGTGGGCGCGCTCGAGCGCGCCGTAGCGTTGAACACCGTCGAGGTCCTCGATGGATCGGGTTGCTTGGTCGCTCCTGATCCTCGGGGACCTCGACCTCCTCACCGCGACACGACCCTCACCGGCGAGCCGTACCCCACCGGATGTCCCAAGAGCCGGTCTAGGCGGCTCAACAGAGCGGCCAGATTGTCAGACCGTCCCAGTAGCGTCTCGGCTGTGATCGTGGGTGAGCGAAGGGCCGAGCTACTGCGACTCAATGCGTTCTGCGCCCGACTGGTCCACGTCGCGACTGATGGCGACTTCTTCGACATCAGTGGTGTGCTGCCTTTCCCCGGCGGCATGTGCACCTGGATGAGCTACGCCGGCGGCGAGATCCTCCGCGAGCGTGGCTTCGGCACCTGGACGATCTGGAACGCCACGGTCGCGGCGCAGTGGCCGCGCCACGACTGGCTCGTGCAGGGAGACCTGTTCGTCGACCTCACAGCGCATCAGTTCGTCGGCGCCGGTTTCGACACCTTCATCGTCGGGCGAGGGGACAGTCCGCTGGTGTTGCGCTTCCCCGTGCGCGCGGGTGACTACCCGACCTCCGGGATCGTCGACCACGAGCCGATCGGCGCCTACCGTGACCGCCTGCTCGAACTCCTTGACGCGGAGTAGCTCGCGACGACCGTGGTCGGGAATTTGCGAGCTGACGCCGACGTTGGGATCGCTACCCCCGGCGGTACTTTCTCAGGGCCGTGTCTCTCCTCCTTGGGCCGCAAGTCGGCTCTCGGGTCGCTGCTGGAACCCGTGCAGGACGCGATGCCCCTGAGGCGATGTCCGGGGGTTACTTCTGCCCACTGACGGTCGCTGACCGGGACACCGTGCTGCTGTTGCCCTCGCGTCGCTCGACACCAGCTCGCTCCAGGTGGCGCACCACGGTCTGGCGGTGGATACCGAACCGTCGCGCGATCACGTAGGTCGAGTCGCCGGCCAGGTAGGCCTCGATCAGCGGTGCGACCAGCTCGTCGGGCAGTTTCGGCACCCGCCGCCTCGGCGTTCGAGTGTTTGGTTTCCCGTCAGGTGTCTCGACCGGGGTGGCTGCTCGGATCGTCGCGATGATGCTCTGACCTGCAGGAACGTGTTTCGAGTAGCATCGCAGGACCTCCACCATGTCTGACCTGCGAGTTCATCCCTCGCGGCGCTGATTTCGTTGACATGGACTGCCGTCCTGTTGACACACTGCGCCGCGCGGGTTGGCTCTCGGGACCGTGACGTCCCAACGCGTGCGCCGTCGGGCGGACGGTTCCACCGCGTACGCGGTGCTGTGACTGGCGACCCGAAGTCGGGTCGCCAGTCGTCCATGACCTACTCGTCGAAGAACGAGGCGCGGGTCGCGCTGGAATCGCTCGAGGCGGCGCACAGGCAGGCGAAGGACGCTGCGCGGATTGCGGCGTCGGCTTCTTCGCACGACGAGGGCGCATTGTCCACGCCGGGATCGACGAAGCGATCGACAAACGGATCTCAGGGCACAATCGCTCGATCGACAAGCGGATCGACACCTTGGTCAACGGCTGTCGACGCGCGGTCGGCGTTCGGGTCGCGGCCGACCAGCGTGCCATCGATGACGCCATCGACGAGCGACTCGCTCGCCTTCTCGTCGTCGGCCCTCGTTGTCGGCCCCACTGTCGCGGCGCTGGTGCGCGAGCACATCGATCTGCTGACGGGGATCGGGCCCAACGCTCGCGCCTCCTATGGGCGCTACCTCAAGCACCACATCGGCCCACTGCTGGGCACGGCGCCGGTGAGCTCGATCGGCTGCCGCGAGGTCGCGGGGTTCATCCGCGGTCTGTCGGCGAAGGGGCTCTCGCCCAAGACCATCGCCAACATCCATGGGCTGCTGCCGGCGTCGATGACGACCGCCGTGCGGCTCGGCTACCGGCCGGACAACCCCTGTGTCGGTGTCTCGCTGGCCAAGTCGCAGCTGACGCACGACGAGATGACGGTCCTCACGCGCGACGAGTTCGAGCTGCTGCTGTCGAAGGTCGCGCCGTTCTACCAGCCGCTGGTGCTGACGCTCGTCGCCACGGGCCTGCGGTTCGGCGAGGCGACGGCGCTGACGGCGTCGGACGTCGACGTGTCTGCCCGACCCGCGACGATCCGCGTGACGAAGGTGTGGAAGCGTGACGAGGACTCGCGGTACTACGTCGGTCCGCCCAAGACCAAGCGGGCTCGACGGACCATCTCGCTGCCCGATGAGCTCGTCGACGTGCTGCTGCCGCTGCTGGCGAGCAAGGCGCCCGACGAGCTGCTCTTCTTCACCAACACGACGGGGCAGTGGCTGTCGTCGTCGCGCTTCTGGACGTCGACGTGGACGCCGGCGCTGGATGCTGCATGCCGCCCGGTGCGCGCCGACGGGACATCGGACCCGGACGCGCCGAGGCTGACAAAGCGCCCACGCGTGCACGACCTGCGCCACACGCACGCGTCGTGGATGCTCGCGGCCGGGACCGACCTGTTCGTGGTGCAGCGCCGGCTGGGCCACGAGTCGATCACCACGACGACCGAGACATACGCCCACCTGATGCCCGACCAGCAGAAGGCCGCGGCCAACGCGGCGGCAAAAGCACTCAGTGGGCTGGTCCGGCCAGCGGGATAAGACTATGCAAAGTTTAGTTCGGCTGACTAAACTCTGCATAGTGAACGACGAACGCGAGGTCCAGCGGCTCATCGCGCGCGCTCCGATGCGGACCGTGCGCGCGGCCGACCTCGCACACATCTACGCCTACCCCGGGCCGCAGCTGGCGATCCTCGAGCGGCGCGGCGTGGTCCAGCGGCTCGCGCACGGCTTCTACTGCGCGGTCCCCGCGGAGTTCGTCGGCGGCACGTGGCGGCCGACGATCGAGGCGGCGGCTGCTGCGGTGGCGACGGCGATCTACGGCGACCGTGTTCCGGTGCTCACCGGCCTGACCGCCGCGCGCGTGCACCGGGTGCTGCCGCGCGCCATCGGCGTCGGCTACGTGGCAGTGCCGACCCAGCGCCGCCCACTGCGGCTGGCCGACCGGGACGGGGAGATCCGGTTCGTCATGCGCGCGGTCGGCGAGCTGGACGCCGTCGCCGTGGCCACCGACCTTGGACAGGCGCTGGTGACGACGCCCGAGCAGACGGTCCTCGACCTGGCCCGCCTGGACCCGCGGGGAGAGGACCTCGACGCGAGGGAGGCGATCGATGTCCTGTGGCCATTGTGCGATCCGAGCAGGCTCGATGAGATCGCGGGCCGGCAGCGGATGAAGGCGACCTACGCGCGCGTGGCGGCCGGCCGGTGAGCCTCAGTCGGTACGACGAGTTCGAGGCCGTCGCCGACCGGTTTGGCGTCGATCTCGAACAGGTCCGACGCGACCATCTGCTCTCGCACGTCCTCGCGGCGATCTCGGACGGCGTCCCGACCGACGACGTCGTGTTCTTCGGGGGCACGGCGCTGTCACGCACCTATCTGGCGGACGCGCGACTCAGCGAGGACGTCGATCTGATCGCCCTCGCGCCACGCGCCCGGGTCGCAACCGCGATCGAGACCGCCGTCGCGCATGGTCTCGCTCGGTCCCATGGGCGCCCCTCCTGGCGCCCGGCGCCGTCTGCGATATCGGGCAGCCAGCCCGCAACCCTGTCGGTCGACGGTGTCGACGGCATCCAGGTCCAGCTGCTCGCCGGTGACGGCTACACCTGGCCCACCGAGGTCCGCGACGTCGAGCAGCGCTACGGCGACGCCCCGCCGGCGAGGCTGCGGACGCTGACTGCCCCCAGCTTCGCGGCCGCCAAGCTGGCCGCGTGGATCGATCGGCGCGCACCACGCGACCTCTACGACCAGTGGGCCTTGAGCGAGCGCGGCCTCATCGACGATGCGGCACTCGACGTGTTCGTCCACCACGGGCCGACGGGCAAGCCTCCGGCGGGGTGGGTGTTCGCGACCGGTCCCGACGAACAGACGTGGCGGCGCGCACTTGGCCACCAGACCCGGCTCACCGTCACCGCGGTCGACGCGCTGGCAGCCGTGCGGGCTGCCTGGGTGTCGGCTTCTGTCTAGCGCAGTATCGCCGGGACAGACTGGGTCGCATGGGCGACGTATCCGCAGATCGACCAATCATGTCTCACATTCCGGACGCTTTGATTCCCGCCACCTCCACCACGTCTGACCTGCGGAGACGCGGGTCGACCGGCCCAAGCTGGCGGTCGCACCCTCGGGGAGCGGCAGCCTTCTTGTGTCGGGGGCGGTGCGCCGCACCCCGCCGCGCCGCGCACACGCTAAGCCCCGTCCCCCTCCAGGAGCCGCTGGCCCAGGAACTCCCCGTCGGCACATCCGCCGGGAATCGCGAAGACGGCCGACCCGATGGGCGTGGTCCACTGGTTGAGCAGGTCGGCCTCGTCGAGCCGGGCCTGGATCGGGGTGAATTGGCGCGCCACATCGCGCTGGTAGGCGGCGAAGAGCAGCCCGGAGTTCGACGTCTGGCCGGGGCCGGGCGGCTCGTCGTAGTTGTACCCGCGGCGCAGGAAGCGCTGGCTGGGGTCGTCGCTGCGGGCGCGGCGGATGTGCGCAACCGTGTCGATCACGGGGAAGCCGAGCGCGTTGAGGGCGTCGAGGTCGGGCTCGTCGTGCTCGCGCGTCCCGGTCAGCGGGGCGCCGGTGTCCAGGGTGCGACCGACGACGGCCTCGCGTCCCGAGCGGTCGAGCACGTCCCAGGTGTCGAGGTTCATGGCGACGCGCCGCAGCACCAGGCTGGTCCCGCCGACGAGCCAGGCGGGCGCGGTCTCGTCGTGCCAGATGAGGTCGTCGTCCCTGCCGGGGACGAGGTTGCGGCTGCCGTCGACCTGACCCATGAGGTTGCGCATCGTCGTCCCGGACGGCTCGGTGCCGGAGGCGCGGCGGAAACCACTCTGGCTCCAGCGGGTGGTGACGAACGTGCGGGCGTCCTTGGTCAGCATCCGCACGGCGTGGGCGATCGTCACCGGGTCGTCGGCGCACACCTGGAGCACCAGGTCGCCACCGCTCCACCGGTCCTCGAACCGGTCGACGCCGAACGCCGGCAGCGGGGCGAGCCAGTCCGGCCGCCGCGCGGCCAGCTCGGCGGCACCGAAGAACCCAGGCCCGAGCCCGAGCGTGACGGTCAGGCGTGCGGGCAGCGCGGCGAGCTCCGGTTCGGTGTCGGCCAGCGCCGGGACGCCTTGGGTCAGCCGGGCGATGTCGTCCGTCCAGATCCGCATCAGCCGCACCAGCGCCGACCGGTCCACGCCGACCAGCAGGTCGAATGCGACGAAGGTCGCGAACGCCTGCGGGGCCGTGGCGACGCCTGCCTGGCGGGGACCGTAGAACGGCACGGTGACCGACCCGAGCGCGACCTCGTCGGCAGCGCGGTCCGGCCGGGCGGCGTCCCACGCGGCACGCCCCGCAAGGGCCGCCGTGGCACCCCCGACAAGGGCCGCGCCGCTGACGATGAAGGACCGCCGGTCCATCCGTGGCTCGTCCATCAGGAGGCCGACCCCGGCATGTCCATGTCGCCCATGCCGTCCCCGTTGCCGTCGTAGCTCTCGTTGGCGCCCGAGTACGACCGGGCCGGCGCGATGAAGGCGAACGTCGAGCCGTCGTCGGCCGACAGGGTGACCTCGACGTCGTCGCCGGGCTCGACCGGGCCGGTCAGGTCCATGAGCATCACGTGGTCACCACCCGGCGACAGCTCGTACTCGCCGCCCGCCGGCACCAGGAAGCCGCCCTCCTTCGGGCGCATGAGCGCCTGGCCGGAGTCGTCGGCGACCTTCTCGTGCAGCTCGGCCGCCGACACGTCGGTGGACGCCGACACGATCCGCACGTCGTGGTCCGAGGCGTTGACCAGCGTGCCGAACGCCGCGGTCATCCCGGAGTCGGCGGCTTTGATCCACGGGTCGGCGATCGACAGGGCGCCCGTGCCCGACGAGGCCGGGGCCGAGGGGCCCGACGAGTCCGAGCCACTGGCGTCCGCCGGCGAAGACGACGAGCAGCCGGAGACGGCCAGCAGCGCGACGGCGGTGACGGCGACCGCCAGGCCCGCCACGGCGCGGGAAGGCGACAGATGTCTGTGCATCAGCGAGAGCTCCTTCGACACGGCGCCCATCCCCTGGGCGCGCGAAGCGACAACATGAACCCGAGTCAGCACCCGGGCCGGGACGGGCAAGAGAGACCAGAGGTGAGGGGTCAGCCCCGGCGCCGACGAGCGGCCAGCAGGCCCGCACCGGTCGCCGCGGCCGCGATCGCGGCACCCGCCACCCACACCGCCAGCGGAACACTGGACGACGAGCCGTCCGAGGGCCGCTGCGTCGGAGGGGTGGCGGCCGGGCCGGCGGCGGAGGGACCGGCGGCAGGCGAACCGGCGACAGACGGGCTGGCAACAGGTGGGCTCGCCGCGGGCGCGGCGGTGCCCGACACGGTGAAACCGAGCTGCCCCTGGATCGGATGGCCGTCGCCCGACACGACCCGCCACGCCACCTCGTACGCCCCGGGGCCGAGGCCTTCCGGCAGTGCCGCGATGGCCCGGGAGCCGTCGACCGACACGTCCAGCCCGGTCAGCCGTTCACCGTCGGGGGTCGTCACGATCACGTCCTGCGACAGGTCGATCAGGTCGCTGGAGAACCGCAGCACGATCTCGTCGGGCGCCTCCTCGACGGTGGACCCGTCGGCCGGCGTGCTCTCCAGCAGCTGATCGTGGGCCCACGCCGGCGCGGCCGACCAGGCGACCAGTGCTGACAGAGCAAAGAGCGACCCCACGACCAGCCCGAGCACCCGGGCCGGCGACCACCACGAACGAGACACCACGGACTCCCCACGCGCGCACGGCTACCCGAGCGCGCAGGACGACGGTGAGCGGAAGCAGCCCGCCCACCACCACGCGGGAGCAGGCGAGGCTAGACGGCCACACGCAGCGCCGGGGGACCGCGGCTGCCGACCGCGCCCAGCACCCACACGCTGCGCAGCCGAACCGGCGGGGTCACCACGCCGGTCGCCACCCGGTGAGTCGCCGGCGCAACGGGGCCGGCGTCCGCCACCAGCACCGGAACCGCCCACGACCACCGCTCGAACGCCCGCCTGGCACTCTTCTCGGTGGCCGCGAGCAGCACGACCGTCGTGACCGTCGCCACCGCGTGGGCCACCAGCATCGACGTCGACGCAGCGTGGAGGTGCGGCGCCTGGCTCGTCACGGCGCGCGAGACGTCCGCCCACGGGCCGGCCGACCCCGCGTGACCGGCATGCCCGGTCGAGAGCGCCGCGACGCTCCCGGACGAGGCCGACGACCCCAGCGAGAACCCCTCGTGCAGGAGCCACTGCCACGCGGCGGCGACCGGGAGCAGGCTCACCAACCGGAGCCGCCGCTGCGCCAGCACCGCCGAGAGTCCCACGGTCAGGGAGACAAGCAGCGCCAGCCCCGCACCGGAGGGCAGCGCGCCACCACCGGCCACGTGGGCACCCGCGGCCAGCGCGAGCATCGTGCTCGACACCGCCACCAGGCGGGCGAGCACCCACGGCTGCGACCGGTCGGGGCTCTCCATGACGGCCCCACCCTATCTAGGTCCTTGGTCCCAGTGGTGCGGACTGCGCCGCACGGTTGCGGCGTTCGCCGCCCGACCTACCGTTGAGGCGGGCCTCCGAGGAGGGAAGCCCATCGCGCTGTGGCGAGGAGGTTCCGCCATGTTCGACGACCCCGGTCCGCTCGACGATCGAACCGAGTCCGAGACCCCGGACTACGACGACCCGGAGGCCCCCGACTACGACTCGGACGCCGACCCCGGCATGCTCAACCCCCGCTCGGGCAGCCGGGCGCACGACGCCGGGGGTGACGACGACGACACCGACGCCAACCCCGACAACCTGAACCCCCGCGACCTGCGGCCGCGCCACGAGGCGTGACGGGGCGTGAAGCCGCTGCCGCCGAGGCAGCGGCCCGTGGTCACCACCCGCCGCGTTCGAGCCTTCGTCGGGCATCCCGCTGCATCGCCGCAAGCCGGTGGTCCACGCCGCCGCGGCGCGCCATCGGCCGGGCGAGGACCAGCCCGACGACGAACCCGGCGACGTGCGCCCAGTACGCGACGCCGCCGGCCGTCAGCGCCCCCAGGGACTGCACGCCGGACCAGAACTGCAGGCCGAACCACACGCCGATCAGCAGCCACGCCGGCAGCAGGGGCCAGATGAACAGCGGCGGCAGGATGACGATGATCGTCCGGACCATGCCGCGCGGGAACAGCACCACGTAGGCGGCGAGGACGCCCGCGATCGCGCCGCTCGCTCCGACGAGCGGGAGCGTGCCGTTCGGCGTCAGCAGCGCCTGCGCGAGGCTGGCGATGCCGCCGCACAGCAGATAGAAGATCAGGTAGTTGAAGTGCCCGAGGGCGTCCTCGACGTTGTCGCCGAACACCCAGAGGAACAGCATGTTGCCGCCCAGGTGGAGCCATGATGCGTGCAGGAACGTGCACGTCAGGAGCGTGAGCCAGGCGGTGGGCCCGCCATGCACCACGTTGGTGGGCACCGCGGCGTAGCGGTCCATCAGCTCCGCCTGACGAGCGGGATCCGCCGAGGCCAAGTAGACGAAGATCCCGATGTTGGCCGCGATCAGCGCGTACGTCAGCCACGGGAAGGTGCGACGGGCGCGGTTGTCGTCCGCGATCGGGATGACCACTCGGTGACGCTAACAGCGGCCCCTTCGGTCCGCGGCTCGAGGGCGGAGGCGCCGCCGGACGGGTGAGCGTCAGGGCAGCGCGAACGGCGGCTGGAGCCCCTCGATCATCGGGAAGTGGCGCACGTTGAGCGTCGCGAGCTCCGCGCCGAGGGACAGGGCCGTCGCGGCGATCAGGTAGTCGCCGAGCCCGATGCCCGAGTGGCTCGCGCGGTACTCCCGCATCAGCTCGCCCGCTCGCCGGGCGACCACCTCGGTCGCAGGCACGGTGCGCAGCGCGGCGAGCAGCGCCCAGACCTCACGCCGCTCGGCGGAGCGCATCCCGCCGGTCAGCTCGGCGACCGTCACGACGCTCACCGCGAGCGGTCCTTCCGTTCGTGCCCGACGAAGCCACGTGCGGGCCGCCTCGACGCCGCGCAGGTGGGCGATGAGCACGTCCGTGTCGACGAGGATCACGGCTGCACGCGCCACACCCGGGCGAGATGCTCCTCGCGATCGCCGGGACCGCGCTCGTCGTACTCGACGTCGGCGAGGGCGCCGAACGAGAAGTCGATCGCGGCCAGGTCGGCCGTGCGGTCGTCATCCGCGCCCGACAACGCCTTGTCGATCACCCGGCGGATCACCTCCGCGCGCGACACACCCTCGTCACTGGCGAGCCGGTCGAGCAGCGCGATCTGGCGGTCGTCCAGGTAGATGTTGGTGCGATGCATACACCAGAACATACATCGTACGTGCCGCGGCGGCCGGGCGCCGGGGACTTCCGAGCCTGGTCGCGGCGATGGGCCGCGGGGATCCTCGGCTTCATGACTGGCATCCCGCGCGAGGCGCGCACCGTCGCGCGCGGGTGGGCCGACCTGGCCGAGGCGGGAGCCGTCGCCGGTGAGCCGTTCGAGTCCTCGTCGGCCGACGCGCTCCCGGAGCCGATTCGCCGATGGGTCCGGCACGCGCTGGACGAGGGGGTGCCCCTGCCGCGCGGCGCGGTCCTCACGATGCGCGGTCAGATCCGGCTGAACGCCTGGTGGCCGTTCACGGCGACGCAGGTCGTCGCCCTCGGCCGCGGCTTCATCTGGGCGGCGCGCGCGCGGATGTTCGGCCTACCGGTGACGGGCTTCGACCGGTTCACGCCCAGCCTCGATGCCCCCGACGAGTCCGCGCCCGACGAGCCTGCGTCCGACGAGCCTGCCCCCGACGAGCCCTCGTCGGGCCAGATGCGCTGGCGCCTCCTCGGCGCGATCCCCGTGATGTCGGTGGTCGGCGCCGACGTCACGCGGTCGGCGGCCGGCCGGCTGGTGGGGGAGGAGTTCTTCGTGCCGTCGGCCGCCCTCGCACCCGGGCTCGTCTGGCAGCAGGTGGACGACGAGACCGCGCGCACGGTGGTGACCCGCGGCGGATGGGACCACGAGGTCGAGCTCCAGATCGCGGCGACGGGCGCGCTGTCGCGGGTGACCTTGCAGCGGTGGGGCAACCCCGACGGCGGAGCGCACGGCATCCGCCCGTTCACGCTGGTCGCACGCGGCGAGGTGGCGGGCGGCGGGATGCGCGTCCCGGCCGACGTCGTCGCCGGCTGGTTCGGGCCGAAGGAGGCTGCCTTGCTGGCCCACGAGACCGCGGCACTGCCGGCAGGCGCCTTCTTCCGGGCCACGATCGAACGAATCGCGATCCCTCGGGCGGCGCGCGGCTCCTAGCTCCGCAGCGGATCGACCTTGAGCAGTCGCGCACGGTCTTCAGCGCGGCCCCGGCGTGGGACGTCTGGCCCGGCGCGCGAACTCCCGTGCCGTGTCGTCGAACACGCTGAAGAAGCCGCCGAACGAAAGGAACACCGCGATCGACTCCGTGGGGATCCAGGCGGTGAGCCGCTCGAGCAGCTCCGTCGTCTCTCGCATGGGGCCCGCACGTCGGGGGATTCGCGCGGTTCGCCCCCGGAGCGGCGGGCGAGTCTCGCGCGGTGCGCCCGGGGCTCGCAGTCCGGTCGAGGAGGGAGGCGGTTCTGCTTTCCTGTCCGTGTTGACCGTGTGTACACGTGGTCAACACACGCAAGAAAGCCTTCGGTTCACCTCGCCGCGGAAACGTCGCCGGGCCGTCGCGCGGCCACCGCGTCGACCCGGCAGGTAGCGTTCCCGGCGTGACGACGCCGCCCCCGGCAGCCAGGTCTCTCGTCGTTCCCGCGGTTGGGCTCGTCGTTCTCTCCGGCGCCTTCGTCGCCGCCCAGGGACGGCTCAACGGCGACCTCTCCACCGCAGGCGCCGGTGTGCTCCTCGCCAGCCTGGTCTCCTTCGTCGGCACGCTGACCGCGGTGGTCCTGGTGATCGCGCTGACCGGGCGGGCGACGCGCGTTCGCGACGCGCTGCGGGAGCGCGCGAGCTGGTGGTGGTACGCCCTCGGCATCCTGGCCATCCCGATCGTGCTCGGGTTCGCCTACGGCATCCCGATCGTCGGCGTCGCGGTGTCGTCGGTGTGCGCGGTCGCGGGGCAGATCGTCTCGGGGCTGACGCTCGACGCCCGCGGCCTCGGTGTGCCAACGCCGATCAGGCTGACGGGGCGGCGCCTGCTCGCGGCGCTGCTGGCCGTCGCGGGTCTCGGCGTCGGCGTGGTCGCCGCGTCACGCCCGGAGGCGGCGGGACCGGCGCGGGCCGTGGTGGTCGGGCTGCTGCTGTTCGCCGGCGGCCTGACGATCGCCGGGCAGGTCGCCGGCAACGGCCGGGTCACCCAGGTGTCCGGCGATCCGCTGATCGCCGCGCTCGCCTCGCAGCTCGGCGGGACCCTGGTGATGACCGCGATCGTCGGCGTCGCGGCGTCGGCCGGTGGGCTCTCCGAGGTGGTGCTGCCCGACGAGCCCTCGCAGTGGTACCTCTACCTCGGCGGGCCGCTCGGCGCCGCCATCACCACGGCGTCCGCGTGGGCCGTGAAGCACCTCGGCACGTTCGCGCTGACGCTGGCCGCTGTCGGCGGCCAGCTCGTCACCGCGCTGGTCGTCGACCTCGCCCGGGGCGTCGGCACGCACTGGTCGACGTACGTCGCGGTGCTGACCATCGCGGCCGCGACAATCCTCGGCGTGGCGCGCCGCCCAGCTAGCCGCTGACGTCCTTGTCGGCGAAGCGCGCCCACGCGGCCAGGCCGAAGACCACGACGTAGGCGAGGTCCACCAGCAGGCCGTCGCGCATCTGGGGCCAGTACACCGGGTCGCGCAGCAGGTCGGTGAACGCGAGCTGGCGGTGGACCAGCAGCCACGGGTGCAGCCAGTCCAGCTGCGGGATGGCGTCGAGGATCCACATGGTGGTGCTGGTCAGCGCCAGCGCGACGGTCGCGCCGAGCGGCTGCTCGGTCAGCGTCGAGATGAACAGCCCGATCGCGGCGAGCGCGGCGAGGAACGCCCCGACGTACAGGCCCGCGAGGGCGAGCCGGCCGAGTGCCTCGATCAGCGGCAGCGTGGTGCCGGACAGCGTCACCACGCCGTGCAGTCCGAACAGCGCGCCGCCGGCGACGAGCCCCGCGACGAGCACGACGAGCACGCCGATCAGCCCGCCGATCACCAGGCCGGCGTACTTGGTGGCCAGCAGCCGTGTGCGCCCCACGGGCACGACGAGCAGCCCGCGCAGCGTGCCGATCTGCGCCTCGCCGGCGATCGCGTCGCCGGACAGCATCGCCATGGCCAGCGGCAGGAACAGCCCGATCTCCACCGACAGCGCGGCGAGCGCGACGAAGAATCCGTTCCCGACGATCGACGCGAGGAAGTCGTCGCCACCGCCCTGCGAGTCGGGCGCGGCGATCTTGACCGCGATCGCCATGACGATCGGCAGCGCGGCGAGCACGCCGAGGCCGGCCTGGTTGCGGCGCCGGGACAGGATCAGCCGGAGCTCGGAGCGCAGGAATCGCAGCCAGGCGGCGATGCCCGACGAGCGGACGGGGGCACCGGCCACCGCGGGCGCGATCGTCTCGGTCACAGCGACCGCCTCACTCGCCGGCATCGAAACCCTCGCCGGTCAGCTCGATGAACAGGTCCTCCAGGCGGGGTCGTCGGACGACGAACTCCCGGACGGCGACCCCGGCACCGACCAGCGCGGCCACCACCGTCTCCGGCGCGACGTCGTCGAGCACGCCGGTCGCGCCCTCGTCGGACACCATGACCTCCGTCAGGCCGGCCGCCGTCAGCGTGGCGGCCGCGAGAGGGCCGTCCGGCGTGACGACCAGCGCGGACGCTCGTCGGGCCGCGCGCAGCTCGTCGATGGAGCCCTGTGCGACGAGCCGGCCGAGCCGCATCACCCCGACGTGCGTGCAGATCTGCTCGACCTCGGACAGGAGGTGGCTCGAGACCAGCACCGTGACGCCCTCGTTCCCGAGCGACGCGACGAGCTGGCGCACCTCGCGGGTGCCCTGTGGGTCCAGGCCGTTGGTGGGCTCGTCGAGCACCAGCATGTCGCGGGGGACCAGGAGGGCCGCGGCGATGCCGAGGCGCTGGCGCATGCCGAGCGAGTACGCGCGGTAGCGCTTGGTCGCGGCGTGCAGCAGGCCGACGCGGTCCAGCGCCGCGTCGATCCGTTGGCGGGACGTGCGCGGGTCGGCCAGGCGGTCGGCGGCGTCGAGGCGGGAGAGGTTGGCCCGTCCCGACAGGTACGGGTGGAAGGCGGGGCCCTCGACGAGCGCGCCGACGCGGGGGAGCACCGCCCCGAGGCCGGCCGGCATGGGCTGGCCGAGGAGGGTCACGGTCCCCGCGGTGGGGCGGACCAGGCCGAGGGCCATGCGGATCGTCGTCGTCTTGCCCGAGCCGTTGGGCCCCAGGAACCCGTAGACGCTCCCCGCGGGGACGTCGAGGTCGATCGCGTCGACGGCCGTCTGGGCGCCGAAGCGCTTGGTCAGGCCCGCCGTCGCGAGGGCCGGTGTCACGGGGTGGTTCCGGCCAGCGCGTCCTCGAGCGCGGAGACCGGCACCGCACCGACGGCGACGCGGCCGTCGTCGGCGACGAGCACCGAGAACAGGGTGCCGGCCAGCGCGTGACCGCTGCCCCAGGCGCCGCTGACCTCAGGCAACGCGTCGAGCAGGCCTCTGACGTCCGGGGCGTCGCCCGGTGCGGCGTCCGCGTCGGGCCCGTCGGGGGCGTCAGCAGGCGGCGTCAGGACGACGATCGTCGCCCAGCCCTCGCCGACGGTGGAGACGTCGGGGTGCAGGGACTCCGGGTGCAGGGACTCCGCGTCGGGGCCGCTCGGCAGCGCCGGCTTCGTCGTGCCGTCCGGAGCGCCGGGGAGGTCGCGCAGGCCCTCGGGGATCTCGGTGACCGTCGCGCCCGCCGGGGGAGTGAAGGCGAAGACGTCGGCGGCCGGCGTCTCGAAGCTGACCGACGTGAAGCCGATGCTGACGGCCGGCGTGGTGCGCTGGGTCGAGTAGACCTCGAGACGCAGCGGCACGTGGGTCTCGGCGTCGATGGCGACGACGATCCGCCCGACGAGCGTGCCGGGAGTCTTCGGGGTCGCGGTCAGCAGGTAGGCGGCGCGGCCGGCGACCAGCGCAGTCGAGTCGCTGGTGACGTCGGTGGTGGGGGCGACGGCGTCGAGCAGCGCGCTCGCGGCCTCCTGCGGCGTCGTGGGCATCTGCGACATCAGGCCGGAGAGCTCGTCGGGCAGCTGGCCCTTGAGCTCGTCGGGCAGCTCACCCTTGTCAGGCAGGTGGGAGGCGACCTCGTCGGGCGAGGGGAGCGTGGCGTGGAGGACCTGGGAGCCGCTGGACTGCCACACCCAGAGGTCGGTGCCGTTCTTGACGACGTCCGACTCCTCGCCGCCGCTGCTGACGATGGCGAGGCGGGAGCGGTCGGGGGCGTCGGACCAGACGCGCAGGGTGTTGTCGCCGGACAGCAGGCCGGTCAGGCCGCCGAGGGCGGGGATGCCGGTGGCATCGGGGGACACCATGTCGGCGGCGTGCGGGGGAACCACGCCCGTGCCGGACGTCCCGCCGAGCAGGCCCGCGATCGCCGGCAGGCCGAGGTCGGTGTGCACGGCGACCTCGCCGGAGAAGTCGGTGGTCGTCGGCTCGTGGAGGTCCACCAGGAGCTGTTCGGCGGAGCGCGCCGGGAGGTCCGGCGCAGCGTCCGCGGACGCCGCCGCGGTGGTCACCACCGCCCCCACCGCTACGAAGGCCACTGCCGCGACGGGTGCCAGCCACCGCGTCACGGGACGCTGCTCGAGGATTCCAGCCATGTCTCGATCGTCTCTCCGTGCGGGCCGATGTGCCACCACCCTGGGTATGACGAGTGGACGGGGCAGGTGGTTCCGCAGAGGGAGGGACCCCGAGCGTCACCATCGGGGTGGCGATCCGGGAACCCCCTGAATCGTCCGAGGGTCACGAGGCGCGGGTTGTCGGATCCCGCCCGGCCCCGTTCGTCGTCCCCACGTACGGTTCGAAACGAGCGGCACCCACAGGAGGCCCACGCCATGGAGCACGTCATGTTCGTCATCAACCATGAGCCGGAGGTGGAAGCCCTCCCGGCCGAGGTCCGCGGCCAGCTGGTCGCGTGGCTCGCCAGCGTCGAGCCGGTTCGCACCTTCGGCGCCCGCCTGCGGCCACCGGAGGACGCCACGGTGGTTCGGGTCCGCAACGGCGAGACGCTGGTCACGGCCGGCCCGTTCGCCGAGGCCGACGAGTGGATCGGCGGCTTCGACGTCCTGGACGTCCCGACGATCGAGGATGCCATCGAGATCGCGTCGCGCCACCCCGGCGCGGGCGACGGCGGCCGCATCGAGGTCCGCGCGGCCTGGCCCTTCGACGAGGAGTGGGAGGCGCAGCGATGAAGTTCGTCATGGTGGTCCACGAGGACCCGACCGCCGAACCTTACGACCCCGCCGGCGACACCATCGAGGCCTGGGTCAAGGAGGGCCTCGACCGCGGCATCAACCTGCGCGGCAACCGGCTCCGGCCGGTCGCGGAGACCAAGACGGTGCGTCGCCAGGGCAGCGAGGTGCTGGTGACCGACGGGCCGTTCGCCGAGGTCACCGAGCTGATCGCCGGCTACGACGTGCTCGAGTGCGCCGACCTCGACGAGGCCATCGACTACGTCAGCAGGCACCCGATGGCCCGGTACGGCGCGATCGAGCTGCGTCCCGAGTGGCCCACGGACCTGGACGCGTGACGGGATCCCCCGCCGCGGTGCGCGCCGCCCTGGCGAGCG
>CAZBIO010000165.1:0-4604 GCA_964491965.1 uncultured Cellulomonas sp. | reverse complement strand
CCACCGGGACCACCGACACGGACGACGCCCCACCACGAGAAGCGGCCGACCCTGACCCGTTCCCGGCGGGTGCAGACGCCGCTCCACCTCGCACAGTCGCGGGCGCGGATGCGCCCGCCTTTGCCGCGGGGGTGAGGCTTGGTTGCATCGTCGGGCCCCCCCTGCCACTCTCTCCCAAGCCTGTCGAACGTTTGTTCGAGCCTATCGGAAGAGGAGGGCTCGGCGCAACCCGGAAACGGCACCTGACCTGCACAAACTATCGACCGCGCCCAAACACGACGACCCGGGCTGTGGGCGGCTCACCACCCAACCCGGGCAGTCGCCGTCAAGGCGGCGGGCTCGGCGGCCTCACGGTGGTCCCAAGAGCCACAGGTGGAACCCCGCTCAAAGCCGGCGGCCCACAGGCAGTCCCCGCGACCTACAAATAGTTCCCCGGCGTCGCGCGCGGGTCCTCGTCCGCGGCCTGCGGTGCGGGCACGACGAACGTGCCCGGCGCCACCTGCCGTGCGCCCGGCGGCAGCGCGCGACGCATCTGTGTCAGCTGTGCCTGCGCCGCCATCTGCTGGGCCACCAGCGCGGTCTGGATGCCGTGGAACAGGCCCTCGAGCCAGCCGACGAGCTGCGCCTGCGCGATGCGCAGCTCCGCGTCGGACGGCGAGTCGTCGGTGAACGGCAGCGTGATCCGCTCCAGCTCGTCGACGAGCTCGGGGGACAGCCCCTCCTCGAGCTCGTGCAGCGACCGCTGGTGGATCTCGGCCATCCGCTGCCGCGCGGCGTCGTCGAGCGGCGCGCTGCGCACCTCGTCGAGCAGCTGCTTGATCATCGTGCCGATCCGCATCACCTTGGCGGGCTGTTCGACGAGCGCGGTGACCTGCTCGTCCGCCTCCTCGGCCTGCTGGTCGCCGCCGGCCTGCCCGACCCCACCGGACTGACCGCCGTCGCCGGACGGCTCGGACTCGGGCTGCGGCTCGTCGGCCGCCACGATCTCTGGCTCGTCACTCACGCCCTCATCCTTACCGCACCGCACCGACGACACCACGTCGGACTCGGTGAAGGGGCGGCCCGGACTCGGTGAAGGCCGAGGACTCAGGGGATCAGGAGCACCTTGCCGAACACCTCGCCCGCGGCCATGAGCCGGTGCGCCTCTCCGGCCTCGGCCAGCGGCAGCCGTGTGTGGATCACGGGCCGCACGCGACCGTCCGCGACCATCGGCCAGGTGTGCTCGCGCACGGCCGACAGGATCGCCAGCTTCTGCGGCAGCGGTCGGCTGCGCAGCGTGGTGCCGAGCAGGGTGGCCCGGCGCGACAGCAGCAGACCGAGGTCGAGAGTCCCGCGCGCACCCTTCTGGAGCCCGATGACCGCGAGGCGCCCGCCGTCGGCGAGCACCGCCAGGTTGTCGGTCAGGCCGCCCGCGCCGAGCACGTCGAGGACCACGTCGACCCCGGCCCCGCCTGTCGCGGCCAGGACCGCGTCGACCAGCCCGGGCACCCGGTGGTCGACGACGACCTCGGCCCCGAGGGCCCGGACTCGCTCGCACCGCTGGGGCCCGCCCGCCGTCGCGATCACGCGCGCCCCCATCGCGTGCGCCAGCTGCACCGCCACGGTGCCGATCCCACCGGAGCCCCCGCGCACCAGCAGCGTCTCGCCGGCCGCCAGCCGGGCGGCTGTCAGCGTGGACCAGACGGTCGCCAGCGCCTCGGGCAGCGCCGCGGCCTCGACGAGCCCGAGGGTGCCGACGAGCCCGAGGGGGCCGACGAGCCCGAGGGTCCCGACGAGCCCAGCGCCACCCCCGGCCGCGGCTTCGTCCGGCACGCTGCCCCCACCCTCGTCGGGCACCCGCAACGCCAGCCCCGCGTGCACGGCGACCCGCTCCGCGTACCCGCCCCCCGGCAGCAGCGCGGCAACGCGGTCTCCGGGAGCCCAGCCGGCCACCGCCCCGCCGACGGCGAGCACCGTGCCGGACACCTCGAGACCCGGCCAGTCCGGCGCGCCCGCCGGCGGCGGGTAGCTGCCGGACGCCTGGAGCAGGTCGGCGCGGTTCACCCCGGCCGCGCTGACCTCGACGAGAAGCTCGTCGGGCCCGGCGGCAGGCTCGGGGACGTCCGCCGGTGCGAGGGTGCCAGGACCCGTGATGACGACGGCGCGCACCGCCCCAACATACGGTGCGAACCCGCAGGACGAACCGGACGAACCTGGCCAACGCCGTTCCGAGCCGGGTGAGGTCCATGGCAAACTCGCCGCGGGGACTCATGGTCACCCCGCACGGAGCCGATGCCACCGAACGGGGGACTCCCATGTTCAGCCCCACGGGGTGCTGAGGAAGGGAAGGACATGCTGAGAAGGCTTGGCATCCGGAGCAAGGTGCTGGCGGTGCTTGCCGTGCCCATGCTCGTCGTCCTCCTCGCCGGCGTGTTCATCTCCTTCGAAGCCATCCGCGACCTGCGTGACGCGCGGACCGCCCGCCAGGTGGTCGACCTCGTCGCCACCTACGTCCCCCTCAACGCCGCCCTGAACGACGAGCGCGTCGCTTCGCAGACCGGCGCCAGCCCCGAGGACATCTCCGCCGCGCGCGGCCAGACGAACTCCGCGCTGAGCGACTTCCAGGAGAAGGCCGAGTCGATCGACCTCTCCCGGTACTCGACCATCCTCGCGCCGCGGCTCGACGAGATCCTGCGCCAGATGTCCACCGACCTGCCGCAGATCCGCGCCAACATCGACAACGCGCAGATGCGCGAGGTCAGCGCGACGTACACCCGCTTCGTCGCGACGCAGCTCGAGCTGATCGACACCGCGGCCCACGAGCTGACGGACCGCCAGCTGTCCACGTACCTGTCCGCCTACGCCGCCATCGCCCGCACGGCGGACGGCCTCGCGCAGGAGTACATCGCGGGCCGCGACATGCTGACGCGCACGCTGGACGCGCCCGCCGCCGGCCAGTCGTTCGCCACCCTGGCGAGCCAGACCGAGCTGCTGCGCGGCACCGCCCGCACCGCGGTGGACGACCTGGGGATCGCCGACCTCACGCTGCCGACGCGCGACCCCTCGGCGGCGTTCACCCAGATCCGCAACGTCGTGTCCACGGGCAGCGTCGTCCAGATGTCGGCCGTCTCGCCGACCACCTACGCCGCGGCGTTCACCGAGCAGAACGAGAGCTTCCGCGAGGTCTCGGACGCCGCCCTGTCGCAGGCCGCGACCGTGGCCGGCAGCTCGATCACCGCCGCCTGGCAGCGCACCCTCGTGACGATCGGCATCGTCGGGCTCGCCGCCGCCGCGTCCCTGGTGCTGGCGCTCGTCGTCTCCCGCGCGATCGTCATCCCGCTGCGGCGCCTGACCGCCGCGGCCACCGACGTCCGCGAGGAGCTGCCCCGCCTGGTCGACCAGGTCCAGGTGCCCGGCGAGGGCCCGCAGATGGCCCTGCCCCAGATCCCCGTCACCACGCGCGACGAGGTGGGCCGCCTGGCCGCCGCGTTCAACGCGGTCAACGCGACGACGGTCCAGGTGGCGCAGGAGCAGGCGGCGCTGCGCGGCTCCATCGCGGAGATGTTCGTCAACGTCGCCCGCCGCGACCAGGTGCTCCTCAACCGCCAGCTGTCGTTCATCGACTCGCTGGAGCGGACGGAGGAGGACCCGCAGTCCCTCGCCAACCTGTTCCGGCTGGACCACCTGGCCACCCGGATGCGCCGGAACGCCGAGTCGCTCCTGGTCCTCGCCGGCATCGACTCCGGCCGCCGCCTGCGCGACGCGCTGCCGCTCTCGGACGTGGTCCGCACGGCCTCGTCGGAGATCGAGCAGTACGACCGCATCCAGCTGGACCTCCAGGCCGACCCGCACATGCTCGGCTTCAACGCGCTGCCCGCGGCGCACCTGCTGGCCGAGCTGCTCGAGAACGCGACCGTGTTCTCCGAGCCGGAGACGCCGGTGGTGGTCACCACCGCCGTGGCCGGGCCGTACGTCGAGGTCCGCATCCTCGACGAGGGCCTGGGCATGACGGAGGCGGAGCTCGCCGCCGCGAACGAGAAGATCGTCTCGACGTCCGCCAGCGACGCGCTCGGCGCGCAGCGCCTGGGCCTCTACGTGGTCGGCCGCCTCGCCCAGCGCCTGTCCGCCGAGGTGCTGCTCCGCAAGAGCCTCCACACCACCACCGGAACCGAGACGGTCGTCCGCTTCCCGGCGACCCTGTTCCAGTCCACCGAGGCCTCCCCGCTCGGCACCTACGGCGGCACGGCCGGTGCCTCGGCCAACGCCGCCGACGCCCCCGTGGTCACCGAGGTGGATCTCTCCGCGCTGACCGACGGGACCACCGCGCAGGGCCTGCCCCGCCGACGCACCGCCGACTCCGCGTCCGGCCTGCCCACGCGCACCCCGGCACGGGGGCGGGGGAACGACGAGGGCATCGTCCTGCCCCCCGTCGCCGCACCCGACTCGCTCCCGGCGGACCTGTCCGCCGCGTCCGACTGGTCGCCGGTGGTGCAGTCGGACACGTCCTCCGGCCTGCCGAGCCGCACCCCGTCCGGGGGGGGTGGCGCCGCCGTGGCGCCCGCCACCGGCCCGGCACCCGCCGCCGACCCCGCGGCACGCGCCGGCCTGTTCGCGGGCTTCTTCCG
>CAZBIO010000164.1:0-6541 GCA_964491965.1 uncultured Cellulomonas sp. | reverse complement strand
GGGACGGTCGACGACGGCACGCGGCTGGACGGCGACACGCCGCCCGACACGCCGCACGAGGTGTGAGACTGGACCCGTGAACCCCTTCCGGACGGTCACTCGGCGCGCCCACGATGCCGCGGGAGCCGCGAGATGACCACGACCGATCGGGAGCCCCTCGACGAGGAGGAGCTCGAGGACCTCAAGGACCGGTCACGGCGCCGGATCCGCGGCGCACGGCAGCAACGCTCGGCCCGCTCGCGCGAGGCGGACGCCCACGCGCTGGCCGAGGTGGTGACGGCGATCCCGCAGGTTGCGGCGGCCCGCTGCGTCACGCTCTACGCCGCGCGCCCGGGCGAGCCCGGCACCGGGCCGCTGCTCGAGGCGCTCGCCGCGCGCGGCACCCGGGTGCTGCTGCCCGTGCTGGGCACGGGCCTGGCGCGCGACTGGGCCGCGTACGCCGGACCCGACGACCTGCGCGAGCGCGCACCCGGACGTCCCCCGGAGCCCAGTGGGCCACCGCTCGGCGGCGACGCGATCGCGGAGGCCGACGTGCTGCTGGTCCCGGCGCTCGCCGTCGACACCGACGGCACCCGGCTGGGCCAGGGCGGCGGCTGGTACGACCGCGCGCTGCGCGCCGCGCCCCCGGGCATCCCGGTGATCGCGCTCACCTACGCCGAGGAGGTGCACGACGCGCTGACCGAGCCGCTGCCGCGCGCCCCCCACGACCGGCAGGTGGACGCGGTGGCGACGCCCGCCGGCGTCACGTGGTTCAGGAGGCGGGCCGCAGGGTGAGGCGGTCGGCGGCGTCCGCCTCGGTCGCCGCCGCGCTGAACGGCCACGGGAACGTGCGGCCGGTGGCCCACGCCTCGAACTGGTCGGCGTAGTGCCGGCTCGCCGGGTGGCCGGACGTGCCAGTGAGGTTGACCCACGTCGAGGAGTCAAGGTCGCCCAGGTCCACCACCATCCGCATCGAGGGTCCCGCCGTCACCTCGTAGGAGCCCGACGAGGCGTCCCAGCTGGTGGCGTCCACGATCGACGACGAGCCTCCGACGCCGAGGGGGTGCGGGTTGACCCGGTCGCGAACCGGCGACGGGATCGCGTCCCCGCCGAGCACCGGGTGCCGCGGCGCGGCGCGGTGGAGCAGGTCCCAGCGCCAGTCGGCGGGCCGGCTGCCGATCTGCGCCGTCAGCTGGCGCCGCGCGGACACCAGCGCGCGTTCCAGCACGTCGTCGCGGCCCTCGACGATGCCCGGCGTGGTGCGGTCGTCCCACCACGGCGAGTCGGGCTGGCCGACGATCTGCCGCACCACCTCCAGCCACCGCGAGCCACCGTCCGGGCCGTGGTCGGCGGGGAGGTCGTCGGCGAAGGTCAGCTCGAGCACGTCCGCCCACACCGCGGCGAAGTACGCCGCGGCCGCGGAGTCCCCGCTCATCTCGCGGTCCCAGTCGCGCAGCAGCGCCTGGCCGTCCGCGTCGAAGCCCGACAGCGGGATCTCCAGCAGGGCGGGGACCAGCACGTCCGCGTACGGCGAGTGCTGGTCCATCTGCAGGCGGCCGGCGCCGGCGACGGTGACCGGCTCGCCGTCCTCGATCTGCCGCTCCAGCTGGCCGCGGATCTCCTGGGAGCGGTAGCCGTAGTCCCAGTCGCCGGTGAGGAACGGGCCGGCGCCGGACGGGGTGACTGCCTGGTTGGCGGCGACGATGAAGCCCTCGTCGGGGTCGAGCGCACGTGGCATGTCCGCCAGCGGCACCCACCCCTGCCAGTCGTACCGGCTGTCCCACCCGGGCCGCGGCCACGAGCCGTCGGACGGGACCGGGCCGGAGATCGCCTCCCGCACCGGGATGCGGCCGGGCGCCTGGTAGCCGATGTGGCCGTCCGCCGTCGCGAAGACGATGTTCTGCGCCGGGACCTCGAAGTCGCGGGCCGCCGCCGCGATGTCGGCGGCGTCGCGCGCGGTGGCGAACTGAAGGATCGCGTCGGCCGTGTGTCCCGGGTGCAGCGCCGTCCAGGCGAGCGACACCGCGTACCCGCCGCCGGCGATGCCGTCGACCGGCGCGCTGCCGACCGCGTCGAGGTCCTCCATGACGTCGGAGAGGATCGGCCCGTGCGTCGTCGTGCGCACCGTCAGGGGGACGTCGGCGCCGCCGTTGACGCGGATGGTCTCCTCGCGCCGGTCGAGGAGGATCGGCATGCCGTCCACCTCCTGCGCGTCGGCGGTGATCCGCTCGAGGTAGAAGTCCGCGACGTCCGGGCCGAGGTTCGTCAGGCCCCACGCCAGCTGCTCGTTGTGGCCGATCACCACGCCCGGCATTCCCGCGAACGAGAACCCGGTGACGTGGTAGGGGCACGCGTCGCCGACCGGCGCGCACCGCAGGTCCACCTGCGACCACACGCCGGGCGTGGAGATCGACAGGTGCGGGTCGTTGGCCAGCAGCGGCGCGCCGGACGCGGTGTGCTCGCCGGCCACCACCCAGGAGTTGGAGCCCGTGCCGCCGTCGTCCGTGCCGACGAGGTCGGGGATCGCCGCGAGCGCGCGGTCCGTCGCGGCGAGCGCGGCCTGGAGGGCCGGGGTCGCCAGGTCGAGACGTCCGGCCGTGGTGGCGGCGGTGGTCGAGACCTCGTCGGGCGCCGCCGGAAGGATCGGCAGGTTCCTGCTCTGCGGGTAGGGCGGGAAGAGCTGGTCGACCCGCCGCACGTCGCGGACGCCCTCGTAGTCGAGGGCCCGCTCCAGCTCGTCGTCGTAGTTGGAGCGCAGGTCCCAGGCCATCGCCTTGAGCCAGGCGACGGAGTCGATCGGGTCCCACGGTTCGGGGGCCGCGACCTGCACCTGGAGCCCGAGGACGGCGTACTCCATCGCGAGGGCGCCCGGCGCCCGTCCCTCGAGGTAGGCGTTGACACCGTCCGCGTAGGCCTGGAACGCCTCCCGGGTCGTGGGTGCGAGCGTCGGCCACTCCTGCTCCGCGACGCGACGCCAGCCCATGGTTCGCACCACCTTGTCGGCGGCCAGGGCCTCCTCGCTCCGCCCGACGAGCTCCGACAGCCGCCCGGCCGTGACGTGGCGGCGGTAGTCCATGAGGAAGAACCGGTCCTGGGCGTCGACGTACCCCTGGGCACGGAACAGGTCCGCGCTGGTCGATGCCTCGATCGTCGGGACGCCGAGGCCGCTGCGCGTAACGGTGACCTCCGCCGCGAGGCCGGGGAGGACGAGGCTGCCGGACGTGGTCGGCAACGGCCGGCGCTGCACCACGAGGACGGTGGACGCGCCGGCGACGAACGCCACCACGAGCACCACGACCACGACGAGACCCACGATCCGGGATGCGCGCCGTCGGGCCACGAGAGGCAGGGTATCCGGAGGCCCCCAGGCTGGCGCGGTAACATCTGGCACTCGGGAATGCCGAGTGCCAACACGGCGCTGTGAGGCGTAGCCCAGACCAGCGACCAGGGAGGCCAACCGGTGCCCACCTACGCCTACACGTGCACGGAGTGCGGACACGCCTTCGACATTCACCAGTCGTTCGACGACGCCCCGCTGACGGTGTGCCCGCAGTGCCGGGGCAAGTTGCGCAAGGTGTTCTCGCCCGTGGGCGTCGTGTTCAAGGGGTCGGGGTTCTATCGGACCGACGCGCGGGCGGGCGGGAAGTCGTCCTCGTCCGGCTCGTCCGGCGCCTCCTCGTCGTCGTCCTCGTCCTCGGGCACGACGAAGGAGTCCGTGAGCTCGGGCTCGTCGGCGCCCGGTGACAAGGGCGGCTCGTCGGGTGCTTCGTCGTCGGGCTCGTCAGGCTCGTCTGGCTCGTCGTCCGCTACGTCTGCCGCGGCCAAGGCCGCCTCGGCCTGACGAACGCGGGTAGCTCGGCCCGCGCCTGCCCGTCGTCTCGCCGAGCCGCCCACAACCCCGATTGCCACGCGGCCCGCCCGATCGGTCCGGCTGCCGGTCGCGGTGGCACTCGCGCGGCCGCCTAGCGTGCGCCGGTGCGCCGCGCCCCCTCGCCGTCATCGCCGCCGATCCCGTCATCTCGTCACGCCGACACGTCCCTTCCACCTCCACTCCCCCGCGCCGCCGTGCCGCTGCGACGCCGCGCGCGTGTGCTCGTCTGGCGGCTGCGGTTCGTCGTCGCCGCCGGATGCCTCGCCGTCGCGGCCGCGGTGACCGTCGGCGAGCTGCGGCCGGCGCCGCCCGCGGGGGTCGACGTCCTCGTCGCGGCGCACGACCTGCCCGCCGGGACCGTCCTCGACGCCGCCGACCTCGCCGTCGTCCAGGTGCCCGAGCGGCTCGCCGTCCCGGCCGCGCTCGCGTCCGACGAGGCCAACGCGACCCTCGTCGGCGGCACCACCGCCGTCGCGGTTCCGGCCGGCCTCCCCCTGGTCCCCTCGCTCGTCACCGGCGGTGCGCTCGCCGGGCCGCCCGGCACCGTCGTCGCGGCGGTGCGGCTCGCGGACCAGGCACTCGCGGGGCTCCTCACCGCCGGCCAGCACGTCGACCTCCTCGCGGCGCCGGGCGACGGCGAACCCGGCGTCACGCTCGCGCACCGGGCGCTCGTCCTGCCCACGACGGCGCCC
This sequence comes from uncultured Cellulomonas sp., assembly GCA_964491965.1. GTDB lineage: Bacteria > Actinomycetota > Actinomycetes > Actinomycetales > Cellulomonadaceae > Cellulomonas. The sequence continues at coordinate 1,999 of CAZBIO010000164.1, read as the reverse complement.
GACACGAGCACCGGGCTGCTCGGCGACGCCCCGGCCGCCGCGCCACTGCTCGTTGCCGTCACGCCCGACGAGGCCGCGGCGTTGGCCGGTGCCGCCTCCGATGTCCTGTTTGCGGTGGTCGTGTCATGATCGGCAACGCCCCGGAACGCCCCCGCGAGAGGACTGTGCGATGGCTGCGACCCCGACATCCGACACCCCTGCCGGCCCGGTGAAGCGGGAGCCGTCAGGCTTCGCGAAGGTCTTCGCCGGGTTCAGGGAGTTCATCTCCCGGGGCAACGCGATCGAGCTGGCGGTCGCCGTCGCGATCGGCGCCGCGTTCGGCGCCGTGGTCACCGCCCTGACCAACGGCCTCCTCGGGCCGCTCGTCGCGATGATCCTGCGGGGGCAGGACCTCTCGCAGTCGTGGACGTGGAACTGGCTCGGCAGCGACTTCAGCCTCGGCCTGGTGATCGACGCGCTGATCAAGTTCATCATCACCGCGGCCGCGATCTACTTCCTCGTCGTCCTCCCGCTCAACGCGTGGAGCAAGCGCCGAGCCGCGGGCATCGAGCCCGAGCCGGAGGCGCCAGCCGAGGACGTGGTGCTGCTGCGCGAGATCCGCGACCTGCTCGCGGCCCGCACCACCCCGGAGCCTTAGGGGCGGTCACTCCCGCGGCGAGCCGCGCGGCCCGCCACCGACGGTTCCGCGGTGCCGTGCGACGTGCCCGTTCGGCACGCGACCGACGCGGCGGCGGGAATCACCAGTGCGGCGGTGCCGTGCACCGTGCCGCCAACCGGCAGTGTCTCCACCGGACAGCGCTCGTCAACAGTCGGCGGTCTGTACCGCGGGGCAACGGCGACCGGCGCTAAGAGCGTTCGTCAGCAGTCGGAGATGCCGTTCGGCTCGCCACCAACGCTGCGGCGTGGCTCACCAGTGCGGTGGGCGTTCCCGCATGAGTCGCTCGTCGTTCGAGTTGTCGACCGGCCGACCCCAGCCCGTGTCCTCGTCGTCGGGCGCGCGGCGCCGCCGCTGTGAGGGCCCCGCGCCGGAACCCGAAGCGGCCGCCGGCGTTGTGGGCGCGGAGCTCGATGGTGGCGCGGGGAACGACGACCGCAGCCGCGACTCGTCGACATCGCCAACGGTTCCCGCTTGCCGCACGGCCCTGCGCCGCGGCCGCCGCCGCGTGGGCTCGTCGGACGCCGGGTTGCTCACCGTCCCAGGCTAGGCCCGCGCCCCTTCCCTCGGCCTCACCGCCGGCACGCCATATCGATCCACCGAAATGGCGTCAAGCCACCGAACACCGGCCGGGCACGCCTTCCTCCACCACCAACGCCGTCACCCTCACGACCCTCGCCGTCCCCGTCCCCGTCCCCCTCCCCGTCCCCGTCGCCGTCCCCGTCACCGTCACCCTCCCGTCCCCGTCACCCTCCCCGTCACCGTCGCCCGGAGACTCCCCTCTCGCCGAGTGCCACCGAAACACGGCCACTGCACCCGAAACTTCGGGTGCACTCGGCGCGTTACGGGTGCACTCGGCGTTGACTGCCTGCCAGCCGACTCGCCCCTCGTGGGACGGGCAGTTGCGGACGGCCGCGCGCCCGCTCGCGAGATGTGCACTTTGAAGGGAGACGCGCACTAGCAAGTGCACGCCTCGCGTAGAGGTGCACGCCTCGCGTAGAGATGCACGCCTCGCGTAGAGGTGCACGCCTCGCGTAGAGGTGCACGCCTCGCGTAGAGGTGCACGCCTCGCGTAGAGGTGCACGCCTCGCGTGGAAGTGCACGCCTCGCGTAGAGGTGCACGCCTCGCGTGGAGGTGCTCGTCTCGCAGGGTGACGAGCCGCGCGCGGGCGAACGGGAGCCGGCGCGTGGGAGCCGGCGCGCGGGGTCAGCCAGCGCAACGAGGCGGCGGGGCTAGCGCATGGCGCGGGTGACGGCCGCGCGGATCGCCGTGTCGACGCGGTGGTTGCGGCGGGTGAGGCCCAGCTCCGCGCGCAGGGCGTCGGCGAGCTCGTCGCGCGACCG
>CAZBIO010000163.1:0-20244 GCA_964491965.1 uncultured Cellulomonas sp. | reverse complement strand
GCCGCAGGTGACGTTCGCGGACGTCGCCGGGGTCGACGAGGCCGTGGAGGAGCTCCAGGAGATCAAGGAGTTCCTGTCGGAGCCGGCGAAGTTCCAGGCGGTCGGCGCCAAGATCCCCAAGGGCGTGCTGCTGTACGGCCCGCCCGGAACGGGCAAGACGCTCCTGGCGCGCGCCGTCGCCGGCGAGGCCGGCGTGCCGTTCTACTCGATCTCGGGCTCGGACTTCGTCGAGATGTTCGTCGGCGTCGGCGCCAGCCGCGTGCGCGACCTGTTCGACCAGGCGAAGCAGAACGCGCCGTCGATCATCTTCGTCGACGAGATCGACGCGGTCGGCCGGCACCGCGGGGCGGGCCTGGGCGGCGGGCACGACGAGCGGGAGCAGACGCTGAACCAGATGCTCGTCGAGATGGACGGGTTCGACGTCAAGACCAACGTCATCATGATCGCCGCGACCAACCGGCCGGACATCCTCGACCCGGCGCTGCTGCGCCCCGGACGGTTCGACCGGCAGGTCGCCGTGGACCAGCCCGACCTGCACGGGCGCGAGCGGATCCTCGCGGTGCACGCCAAGGGCAAGCCGATGGCCCCGGCCGTCGACCTCACCGCCGTCGCGCGGCGCACCCCGGGCTTCACCGGCGCCGACCTGGCCAACGTCCTCAACGAGGCCGCGCTGCTCACCGCCCGGCAGAACGGGCGCGTGATCGACGACAGGGCGCTCGACGAGGCGATCGACCGCGTGGTGGCCGGCCCGCAGAAGCGCACGCGGGTGATGAGCGACAAGGAAAAGAAGATGACCGCGTACCACGAGGGCGGTCACGCCCTGGTGGCGGCGGCGCTGCGGTACACGGACCCGGTGACGAAGGTAACGATCCTGCCGCGCGGGCGGGCGCTGGGCTACACGATGGTGATGCCCACGGAGGACAAGTACTCGACCACCCGCAACGAGCTGCTGGACCAGCTCGCCTACGCGATGGGCGGCCGCGTCGCCGAGGAGCTCGTCTTCCACGACCCGACGACGGGCGCGAGCAACGACATCGAGAAGGCCACCGCGACCGCGCGGAAGATGGTGACCCAGTTCGGCATGAGCGCCACGCTCGGCGCGGTCAAGCTGGGGCAGGAGTCGTCCGAGGTCTTCCTCGGCCGCGACGTTGGCCACCAGCGCGACTACTCCGAGGACGTCGCCGCCGCGATCGACATCGAGGTGCGCGCGCTGGTCGAGACGGCGCACGACGAGGCCTGGGCGGTGCTGACGGAGAACCGCGACGTGCTCGACCGGCTGGTGCTCGAGCTGCTCGAGAAGGAGACGCTCAACGCCGAAGAACTCCAGACGGTGTTCGCCGACATTCGCAAGCGCCCGGAGCGCGACGTCTGGCTGTCCAGCGAGGAGCGGGCCATCGGCGACGGGCCGGTGCTGACCGCGGCCGAGCTCGCCAGGCAGAACGGCGCGTCCGTGCACGACGAGGCCTCGCCGGAGCCTGAGGGACGCGCCGCCACCGACCCCGCCCGGCCGGTGTGACGTGGCGGGCACCCACCGCGACGATCACGTGTCGGTGATCGGGCCCCTGACCACGGACGGGCGCGCGGTGCGCCCGTACGACCAGGCGCGCGCGGAGGCCGCGGTGCGCGAGTTCCTCTTCGCCGTCGGCGAGGACCCGGAGCGCGAGGGGCTGCGCGAGACGCCCGCACGGGTCGCCCGCGCGTACCGCGAGATCTTCGCGGGCCTGTTCATGGAGCCGACGGACGTCCTGACGACGACGTTCGACATCGGCCACCAGGAGATGGTGCTGGTGCGCGACATCGAGGTGTACTCGACGTGCGAGCACCACCTGGTGCCGTTCCATGGCCTCGCCCACGTGGGCTACATCCCCGGCGAGGACGGGCGGATCACCGGCCTGTCCAAGCTGGCGCGGCTGGTGGACGTCTACGCCCGCCGCCCGCAGGTGCAGGAGCGCCTGACGAGCCAGATCGCCGACGCGATGGTCGAGATCCTCAACCCGGGCGGGGTCATCGTCGTCGTCGAGTGCGAGCACCTGTGCATGTCGATGCGCGGCGTGCGCAAGCCGGGATCGCGCACGGTGACGTCGGCGGTGCGCGGCCAGATGCGCGACGCCGCGACGCGGGCCGAGGCGATGAGCCTGGTCCTGGGCCATTGATGGGCCGCTGACGGTGGTGGACGGAGCCGGACCGGTAGGGCTGACGCACTTGGGGGACGGGGAGCGCGCCCTGGTGATGGGCGTGGTCAACGTCACCCCGGACTCGTTCTCCGACGGCGGGCGCTGGTTCACCCCGGACGCCGCGGTGATGCACGGCCTGGCACTGCTGGAGCGCGGCGCGGACCTGCTGGACATCGGCGGGGAGTCCACGCGGCCGGGCTCCCGGCGCGTGCCGGTGGAGGAGGAGCTGGCACGCGTGCTGCCGGTGATCCGCGCGCTGGCCGACCGCGGCGCCGCGATCAGCGTCGACACCACGCGTGCCGAGGTCGCCCGGCAGGCGCTGGACGCGGGGGCGGTGCTGATCAACGACGTCTCCGGCGGACTGGCCGACGACGGGATGTACCAGGTGGTGGCGCAGGCGGGCGTCGCCTACGTCGCGATGCACTGGCGCGGCCACGCCGACGTCATGGACGCCAACGACGTGTACGACGACGTGGTCACCGACGTGCGCCGTGAGCTGGCGGAGCGGGTCGTGGCGATGCGCGCCGCGGGCATCCGCGACGAGCAGGTGGTGCTGGACCCGGGCCTGGGCTTCGCCAAGTCGGGCGCGAGCAACTGGCCGCTGCTGGCACGCCTCCCCGAGCTCGTCGCCGACGGCTTCCCGGTGCTCGTCGGCGCGAGCCGCAAGCGCTTCCTGGGCCACCTGCTGGCGGGGCCGGAGGGCGAGCCCGCGCCGCCGCTCGCGCGCGACGAGGCGACGCACGCGACCAGCGCGCTCGTGGCCGCGGCCGGGGCCTGGGCGGTGCGCGTGCACGACGTGCGGGGTTCGGCACACGCCGTGCGGGTCGCCACGGCATGGCGCCGTGCGGGCGGCAGGATCTCCGGTGAGGCCGATGCGCGACGGGGCGAAGGGAAGAAGGCCGGCAAATGAGCACTGAGGCCGCATCCGGAGTGCAGCGGACGGTGGGGGTCGCCGCAGGCGGCACGCGCCGGGAGCGGAACGCAGGGAAGGCCGAAAAGTGAGCACTGAGGCCGCATCCGGAGCGCAGCGGACGGTGGGGGTCGCCGCAGGCGGCACGCGCCGGCGGCGGAGCGCAGGGAAGGCCGGGAAATGAGCACGCACGAGCCGGTGCTCGACGAGCAGGGGCGGCGGCTGGACCAGATCCGGCTGACGGGCATCGCCGCGACCGGTTTCCACGGCGTGTTCGACGAGGAGCGCCGCACGGGGCAGCCGTTCGTCGCGGACGTCGTCCTGCACCTGGACACCCGCCGCGCGGCGGCGCGCGACGACCTGAGCCAGACCGTGGACTACGGCGAGATGGCGCGCCTGGTGCACGCGGTGTTGGCGGGGGAGCCCGCGGCGCTCGTCGAGACGGTCGCGGAACGGATCGCCGCCACCGTCCTGGCCCATCCCGGCGTCGGCGCGGTCGACGTGGTGGTCCACAAGCCGCAGGCGCCGATCACCGTCCCGTTCGACGACGTCGCCGTCGCGATCCGCCGCGACCGCACCAAGCTCCCGGCCGCCGAGCCGTACCGCGAGCCGGCGGCGCTCGCGGTGGTGCCGGTGCCGGTTGCGCTGCCCGACGAGCCCAACGGGGAGCCGACGGTCGAGGCGGAGGTGGTGCTCGACCAGCTCGACGAGCCGCCGGCCGCGCCGGTCGACGCCGTGCTGGCGCTCGGCGCGAACCTCGGCCCGGCCACGCAGACGTTGCGCGCCGCGGTCGCGGAGCTGTCCGCGGTGCCGGGCATCGAGGTGACGGGCATCTCGCCGCTCGCCCGCACCGCCGCGGTGGGCGGCCCGGACCAGCCGGACTTCCTTAACGCGGTGGTGCTCGTGCGCACCACGCTCTCGCCGCGCGAGCTGCTGCGCGCCTGCCAGCGCATCGAGAACGGCCACGGCCGCGAGCGGCACGAGCACTGGGGCCCGCGCACGCTCGACATCGACATCGTCGTGTACGGGCAGGTGCTCGCGGTGACCGACGACCTCGAGCTGCCGCATCCGCGCGCGTACCAGCGTGCGTTCGTCCTGGCGCCGTGGGCGCAGGTGGACCCCGAGGCGGTGCTGCCGGGGCTGGGCGGCGGCCCCGTGGCGATGCTCGCCGACACCGCGCCCGACCGTGACGGGATCCGCTGGATGGCGCTGGACTGGCTGACCGAGCCGGTGCCGACCACGGCGCCGACGCCCGGGTCGGGATCCGAGATCCCCGGGCCCTGGACGCCGTGATGATGCGACGCACCCGCTGGCAGACGCTGCTGGCGATCGCCGTGGTGATCGGCGCCCTGGCCGCCGCGCTCACCACGTGGCTGGACCGCAACGGCCCCGGCATGCCGCACGTGCCGTGGCTCGTCGTCGCGGTGGAGCTACTCATCGCGGGCGTCGTGTTCTCCATGGGCTGGGCGGTGCGCCAGTTCCTGCACGGCAAGCGGCCGACGCTGGACCCGATCCGGGCCGCGCGGACCGCCGTGCTGGCCAAGGCCGCCTGCTACACGGGCGCGCTGCTGACCGGCTGGTATGGCGGGCAGGCCGTGGCGCACCTGCTCGACCCGGTGGTGCCCAACGGGGCGGGCCGGGCGGGCGCCGCGGCGATCGCCGCCGGTGGCGCGCTGGTGCTGGCCGGGGTGGGGCTGCTGGTCGAGTGGTTCTGCCGCGTGCCGCCGCCGTCCGACGAGGAGAAGCCGCAGCGGGACCCGGCGGCGGGAACTCCCGACCCTGCGTGATGCCAGGATGGTGCGCGTGAGCACGAGCACCGACCCGTTCGACCTCGACCTCGCCTGGACGCCCGTCTCGTCCCGCCTGGCCGGAGCCCGCCTGACCGTCCTGGCCTGCTGGCTCGGCCCGCTGATCGTCGCGGGGGCCGTCGGCGCCGCGGTGAGCCGGGTGGTGTGGCTGTGGCTGGTGCCGGTGGTGCTGCTGCTCATCGGGCTGTGGGTGCTGTGGCTGGTGCCGCGCCAGGTCCGCGCGCTGAGCTACGCCGAGCGCGAGGACGACCTGCTGATCCGGCGCGGCATCATGTTCCGCGGGCTCGTCGTCGTCCCCTACGGCCGCATGCAGTACGTCGACGTCACCGCCGGCCCGCTGGACCGCCGGTTCGGCATCGCGAAGGTCCAGCTGCATACGGCCGCGACCACTACGGACGCGTCGATCTCCGGACTGTCGCCGGCCGAGGCCGCGCGGCTGCGCGACCGGTTGGCGTCGCGCGGCGAGGCCCGGCTGGCGGGGCTGTGACCGTGCCGCTCGTCGCCGCTTCCCGCGAGCGCGATCGCGATGGCGCGGGGGCCCAGAGATGACCACCCAGCCGGCGCCCGTCGCCGCCGAGGGCGCCGGCGAGGACGGCTACGCCTGGCGCCGGATGCACCCGGTGACCCCGCTCCTCAAGGGCTGGAAGATCGTCGTCGCCGTGCTGCTGGTCGGCTGGGCGCAGGTGGGCGACGACCTGCGCCGCGCCGCCGACCTGCTCGGCGGGCACGGCTGGATGTTCGCCCTCGCCGGGCTGGTGCTCGTCGCGCTGTTCGCGGTCGCGTGGTCCGGCGTCGCCTGGCGCGCCACCCGGTACGCCGTGACCGACGAGGCCGTGCACCTGCGCCAGGGCGTCGTGTTCCGGCAGCAGCGCCAGGCGCGCCTCGACCGGCTCCAGGCGGTGGACCTGGTGCAGCCGCTGCTCGCGCGGCTCGTCGGGCTCGCGGAGCTGCGGCTCGAGGTGGCCGGCGGCTCCGGCTCGCGGGTGTCGCTGGCCTTCCTGCGCGAGTCCGAGGCGGAGGCGCTGCGCGCCGAGCTGCTGGCGCTGGCCGCGGGGCTGAAGCGCCCGGACACCCCTCCCGCAGCGCCCGAGACCTCTGGCGCCCTGACCCCAGAAGTCTCGGACGCGACGAGGGCGGCGCCGGCGGCCGCCTCCGCGGCGCACACCGGGCGCGGGGTGCGGGCGCCGGCCTTCGAGACGGCGCCGGAGCAGGTGCTGTACGAGCTGCCGATGCCGCGCCTCATCGCGTCGATCGCGCTGTCCGGCGGGACCATCTGGCTGGCGATCGCGCTGGTGGGCATCGCCGTCGCCGCGGGCTTCGGCGCGCCGGGCGAGGCGCTGTTCTCGCTGGTCCCGCTGGTGTTCGGCCTCGGATCGTGGTTCTGGGCGCGGCTCAACGGCGCGGCGACGTTCCGGGCGGCCACGTCGCCGGACGGCATCCGCCTGCGCCACGGGCTCACCGAGACCCGCTCGCAGACCGTCCCCCCGGGACGGGTCCAGGCGGTGCGCCTGTCGCAGCCGCTCCTGTGGCGCGGCAAGGACTGGTGGCGCGTCCAGATGAACATCGCCGGCTACGGCGCCGAGGGCCAGAACCGGGAGACCGAGACCGTGCTGCACCCGGTCGCCACGCGCGACGAGGCGATGACGGCGCTCTGGCTCGTCCTGCCCGACCTCGGCGTGGACGACCCGCGCGCGGCGATCGAGGCGGGCATGTTCGGCCTGGACGGCGCCGGCGGGTACACGGCCGCGCCGCGCCGCGCGCGCTGGGTGGACCCGGTGGGGTGGCGGCGCCACGGCGTGCTGGTCACCCGGCGCGCGCTGCTGCTGCGCGCGGGGCGGCTGTGGCGCCGGCTCGACGTGGTGCCGCACGAGCGCACCCAGTCGCTTCGCCTGGAGCAGGGGCCGATCCAGCGCCGCCTGCGCGTGGCGAGCGTCGTCGCGCACTCGACGCCGGGGCCGGTGGCGCCGCGCGTGGAGCACCTCGACGCCATGGTCGCCTCCGCGCTGCTCGACGAGCAGGCGGCCCGCGCCCGGCAGGCCCGCCAGGCCGCCGGGCCGGAGCAGTGGATGCGTGGACAGTGACTGGACGGCGAGATCGGCAGGGGCGTTCGATCGCCCTGCCGTTCCAGCGGATCGGTGGACGGTGACGGCTCGCAAGCCCGGGCGGCTCGGGGTCGGAGTGGTCGGCGCGGGGCGGGTCGGAGCGGTGCTCGGCAGTGCGCTGCGCGCGGCGGGCCACCCGGTGGTGGCCGCGAGCGCGGTGTCCACGCAGTCGCGCGAGCGTGCCGAGCTGCTGTTGCCCGGCGTCCCCGTGGTCGACGTCCCGGAGGTGGTGCGCCGCGCGGAGCTGGTGCTGCTGGCGGTGCCCGACGACGCCCTCGGGCCGCTCGTCGCGGGCCTGGCGACCACGGGCGCGTGGCAGGCCGGTCAGCTCGTCGTGCACACCGCCGGGCGCTACGGGACCGGGGTGCTGGGGCCGGCCCGCGACGCGGGGGCGATCCCGCTGGCGATCCACCCGGCGATGACGTTCACGGGCACGTCGCTCGACCTGTCGCGGCTGGAGGGCTGCCCGTTCGCCGTGACGGCTCCCGCCGCGGTCCTGCCGATCGCGCAGGCGCTCGTCGTCGAGATCGGCGGGGAGCCGTTCGTCGTCGGCGAGGACGACCGGGGGCTGTACCACGCCGGGCTGGCGCACGGGGCGAACCACCTCGTGGTGCTCGTCGCGCAGGCCGCGGCGGCGCTCGCGGCCGCCGGGGTGGAGGATGCCGGGCGGACGCTGCGACCCCTGCTGGAGGCGGCACTCGACGGCGCGCTGCGGGCGCAGTCGCGCGAGGGCGGCCCGGGCGCGATCGGCGCGCTGACCGGGCCGGTGCGCCGGGGCGACGCGGGCACGGTCGCCGAGCACCTCGACGTGCTCGCGGGGCTGGCCGCGGCGAACGGGGCGGTGGACGTGGTCGAGGGCTATCGCGCCCTGGCCCGCGCGGCCACGACGCGCGCGGTGGCCGCGGGCCTGCTCGACGACGACGGGGCGCAGCGCCGGCTCGACGCGCTCGCCGGTGGACGGGAGGAACGATGACGACGGGTCCCACGCTGGTCGCTGACGCGGCTGGCCTCGCGGCGGCGCTGGCCGCGCAGGACGAGCGGCCGGCGGGGGGGCGAGAGCACCGGCGCGCGGTGGTGATGACGATGGGCGCGCTGCACCGCGGGCACCTGTCTCTGGTGCGGCGTGCGAAGGAGCTCGCGGACGCCGTGGTGGTGACGATCTTCGTCAACCCGCTGCAGTTCGGGCCCACCGAGGACCTGGAGCGCTACCCCCGCGACCTCGACGGCGACCTGGCGCTGCTGACGGGGCCGGACCTGCTGGGCCCGGGCGACGTGGTGTTCGCGCCGACGCCCGACGTGATGTACCCGGACGGCGACCCCGAGGTGCGCGTGGTCGCGGGGCGGTTCGGCGAGGTGCTCGAGGGGGCGTTCCGGCCGGGGCACATGGACGGCGTGCTCACCGTGGTGCTCAAGCTGATGCACCTGACGCGGCCGGACGTGGCGCTGTTCGGGCAGAAGGACGCGCAGCAGCTGGCCGCGGTGCGGCGAATGGTGCGCGACCTCGACGTGCCGGTGACGGTGGTCGGCGTGCCGATCGTGCGCGACGAGGACGGGCTGGCGCTCTCGAGCCGCAACGCCTACCTCTCGCCCGACGACCGGCGCCGCGCGCTGTCCCTGTCGCGCGCGCTGGGTGCGGCGCGAGAGGCGGCTTCCCAGGGAGCGGGGCCCGACGAGGTTCGCGCTGCCGCGCTGTCGACGCTGACCGGGCCAGACGGCGTGGACGAGGTGGACTACGTGGCGCTCGTCGACCCGGCGACGTTCGAGGATGCCACCGCGGGCTCGTCGGGCAGCGCGCCGGGTTCGTCTGGCTCGGCGGGAAGCGCGTCGAGCCCTGCCCTGCTGCTGCTGGCCGCGCGCGTGGGCGGCACCCGCCTGATCGACAACGCGGAGCTGACCCTCCACTGACCGGCCGCGGCGCTGCGCGCCACGCGGGATCCGTCCCGCCACCTCGCGCGAGATGAGCACTCCCTCGCGAGGTGGGCACTTGCTGGTGCTCGTCTGGCTTGGAAGTGCCCACCTCGTCGGCGGGTGTGACGGGCGGGGACGACCGGAGCCCCGACCGGCTCGCGCCGTGCGTTGCTGACGCTGTCGCCAACTCATCGCATCCTCCGTGCGACTCGCCGCACCCGCTCTGCCTGACCCCCCGCGCCAGATGAGCACTCCCACGCGAAGTGAGCACTTGCTGGTGCTCGTCTGGCTTGGAAGTGCCCCTCTCGCGATCGGCGGGATCACGCCACCCGGCATCAGTGCCGGGCGCGACCTGAACTGTCCGGTGTGTCTCTTCGCGCCCACCCCTCGCGTGAGATGAGCATTCCCAAGCGAAGTGGGCACTTGCTGGTGCTCATCTGGCTGGGAAGTGCCCACCTCGTCGGCGGGTGTGACGGGCGGGACGGCCGGAGCCCCGACCGGCAGGGGCGGGGCGCGCGCTGGCGGGCGGCAGGACGTGGCGGACGGCGTCTCGCCAGGGGGTCCGGTTCGGTGCCTGTGGGCGCGGGGGAGGATGCTGACGCCCGTGACCGAAGTCCCGTTCCCGCAGGTGCGGCTCGCCACCAAGCTCGCCGGGCAGGCGCCCGGCTGGGTGGTGGAGGCGGACGCGATCGTCGTCGGCTCCGGCGTGGCCGGTCTCACCGCCGCGCTCGAGCTCCGCACCCGCGTCCCGCGCGTGCTGCTGGTGACCAAGGACGTGCTGTCGTCGGGCTCCACGCTGTGGGCGCAGGGCGGCATCGCGGCAGCGCTGGCCCCGGACGACTCGCCGGCCGCGCACCTGGCGGACACCATCGTCGCGGGCGGCGGGCTATGCGACCCCCGCGCGGTCGAGGTGCTGGTCACCGAGGGACCGGCGCGGGTGCGTGAGCTCGTCGGGCGCGGCGCGGTGTTCGACCGCCGCCCGGACGGCTCGCTCTCGCTGACGCGCGAGGGCGGCCACCTGGCGGACCGGATCATCCACGCGGGCGGCGACGCGACGGGCGCCGAGGTCAGCCGCGCGCTCGTCGCGCAGGTCGAGGCGGTGCGCGACGACCCGGGGATCGAGGTGCTCGAGCACGCGCTGGTGCTGGACGTGCTCACGAGCGCCCCGGATGCGGACGGTCGGCCGGGGCCGGTGGCCGTCGTGACGCTGCACGTCATCGGCGAGGGCACGCGCGACGGCGTCGGGGCGGCCCTGGCGCCGGCGGTGCTGATCGGCACCGGCGGGATCGGTCAGGTGTACCGCTCGTCGACCAACCCGGCGCAGGCGACGGGCGACGGCATCGCCGCGGCGCTGCGGGCGGGGGCGGCGGTGGGCGACATGGAGTTCGTCCAGTTCCACCCGACGGTGCTGTGGCTGGGGTCCGGCGTGCGCGGGCAGCTGACGCTGATCTCGGAGGCGGTGCGCGGCGAGGGTGCGCTGCTGCTGGACACCGACGGCGTGCGGTTCATGCCGGAGGTGCACCCGCTCGCCGAGCTGGCGCCGCGCGATGTCGTGGCGCACGCGATCGTCCGGCGGATGGCCGCGACGGGCGCGGATCACGTGTGGCTCGACGCGCGGCACCTCGGCGAGGACTTCCTGGCCAAGCGATTCCCGACGATCAGCGAGCGGCTGGCCGACTTCGGCCTCGACATGGCGCGCGAGCTCATCCCGGTGGCCCCGGCGCAGCACTTCCACTCCGGGGGGATCGTCACCGACCTCGTCGGGCGCTCGACGCTGCCGGGGCTGTACGCCGCGGGGGAGGCCGCCTCCACGGGCGTCCACGGCGCGAACCGCCTGGCGTCGAACTCGCTGCTCGAGGGGCTGGTGTTCGCCACGCGGTCGGCGCGCGAGATCGCGCGTGCGGTGACCGCCGGCGAGCTGATCAGGCGCGAACCCGAGCACCGCGTGGGCGGCAGCGCGCTGGTCGCGGCGGCGGCCCGGGCGCGCGTCCAGCGGATCGCGACCAACGGCACCGGGCCGCTGCGTTCCGGCGAGGGCATGGCGGCCGCGCTCGCCGCGCTCGCGGAGGTGCCCACGGATGCCGACCGGCGACACGACGACGGCCGTACCCTCGCCGAGCCTCAGCCGAGCGAGTGGGAGACGACGAACGTCCACCAGGTCGCCACCGTGATCACCGCGGCGGCGCTCGCCCGGCAGGAGAGCCGCGGCGGCCACTTCCGCAGCGACTTCCCCGTGCCCGACGAGGCCTGGCGGCTGCGCCAGCGGCTGGCGCTCGACCCCGACGGGACGCTGACGGCCACCCGGGTGCCGCTGCCCGGCTGACGCCGCGGGCGGGTGCAGGCTGACTCTCGGCGGCGGCCGGGTGCCGGCTGACGCGACGGGTGGGTGTCGACCGACTCTCAGCGGCGACCGAACTGACGCGGCGGGCGGGTGCCGGCCTGACGCAACGACGAGACTCCTGACGTAACGGCGAGACTGACGTGCGGGTCTGATTCGGCCGCGCAACCGACTCGGCGGGCAGGCCGTCCCCCGACGCGCGCCGCCGCGTCGATAGGTTCTCGCCGGGTCGATAGGTGCAGCCATCGACGCGGCGTGGAACTGTCGACCCGGCCACCGGGCGCGCTGCTCGTCGGCATGCCGGCTCAACCGGAGCCGCCGCCTCGCTGGTCCGGTAGCTGCCGCCTTGGTTGAGCCGGCAGCTGCCGCCTCGCTGGGTCCGATGTCGCCTGGGGCGCCTGCCGGCGGGTGCCCGCCGCGTCGATGGGTGCCCGCCGCGTCGATAGATCCAGCCATCGACACGGCGTGGAACTGTCGACCTGGCCGTCGGGTGCGCGCTGTTTGCCGGGGCGCGGGATGTGGTTGTGCCGCACAGTCGACGGGTGGCGCGTCGAGAGGTGCCCGCCGCGTCGATGGGTGCCCGCCGCGTCGATGGGTGCCTGCCGGGTCGATAGGTGCAGCCATCGACGTGGCGTGGAACTGTCGACATGGCGCGATGGGGCGTGGAGCCATCGACCCGGCGGTGCGGGCCTGGCGGTGAGGGGACCGGCAGCGGGGAGCGTCGGCACGGCAGCGCGGGGACACCAGCGCGAGGACACCAGCGCGGGGACACCAGCGCGGGGACACCAGCGCGAGGACACCAGCGCGAGGACACCAGCGCGAGGACACCAGCACGAGGACACCAGCGCGAGGACCCAGCGCGGAAACCCCAGCGCGGAAACCCCAGCGCGGGAACCTCGGCGCGGGACCCCCAGCGCGGGAACTCCAGCGCGGGAACCCCAGCGCGGTAACTCCACTGCAGCCGCCGCGGCGCTCGCCGAGGCCAGCGGCGTGGGAGCGCATCCACGCGTGGCGGCCGGCACCCAACGCGACGGAAATCGGTATCGACAACGGTCTTTACGGACAGATCCCCCGTTGCATAACGTTATCGACGCCAGTGTGGGCAATCACGCAAAGGAGCGTTGATGCGACGGAACCAGCGGCCGCACCGCGCGGTCGGGAAGCTCGGAACTGCACTCGTCGCGACCGCCACGGCCGCAACCTCCGTCGTCGGGATCACGAGCGCCGCCGCAGTGGCCGACCCGGAGACCGTCCTCTCCAGCGACTTCGAGGGCGACTCCCCCGCGCCGTGGTCCGGCCGCGGGGCGACGGTGTCGCTCGACGCCGACGCGCACTCCGGCGCCCAGGCGCTGAAGGTGACCGGCCGCACCGCCGGCTGGAACGGCGCTCAGGTGGACGTGTCCACCCTGTTCACCGCCGGCGAGTACCACGTCACCGGCTGGGTCAAGCTCGTCGCCGGCCAGGCCCCGACCGAGCTCAACTTCGGCGTCAGCCAGCCGGGGGCGGCCAACGAGTACCCGTGGGTCGGCTCGCGGCTGCCGGTCACCGACGGGGCCTGGGTCCAGCTCGACGGCTACTACACCGTGCACCCGGAGACGCCGCCGACCATCCTCTACGTCGAGTCGGCCTCCGCGACCGCGGAGTTCCTGCTCGACGACGTCGTCGTGACCGGCCCCCCGCCCGCGACCACGGTCGTCAGCTCCCTGGACTTCGAGGGCGGCTCGACCTGGGCGCCGTGGACGCAGTCCGGCGGCGACGCGACCACGCTCGGCGTGGTCCCCGACCCCGACGACCCCGCCAACTCCGTCCTCCAGGTCGCCAACCGCTCCGCCGACTACGTGGGGATCGAGAGCCCGGCACTGTTCCACGAGGGCACCGAGTACACCTTCTCGGCACGCGTCCGGCTGGCGCCGGACGCCCCGGCGGACACCGCGGAAGCGCGGTTCGTCGTCAAGGCCGGCTACCACTGGGTGGGCAACGCGACGATCACCAAGGCCGGCTGGACCACGCTCACCGGCACCCGGATCGCCGATGCCGACGACGCCACGGTCTACGTCGGGACCTCCGACATCGCGGTCGGCGGCTCGCCCGTGCCGTATACGTACCTCGTGGACGACGTGCTGATCACCGCGCCGGGCGAGGGCTGCCCCGGCCTGCCGCCGGACTTCGTGCCGGGCGGCGCGATCGACCCGACCACCACGCCGGTCGCCACCGCGCAGGGCTTCGGGAACGTCGCCGCGCTGACGTTCGACGACGGCCCCAACCCCGGCACCACGCCGACGCTGCTCGACTTCCTCGCGGCGAACGGCATCAAGGCCACGTTCTGCGTCATCGGCCAGAACATCGAGGCGCCGGGCGGCGCGGAGATCCTGCGCCGGATCGTCGCCGAGGGCCACGTGCTGTGCAACCACACCACCAGCTACGCCGACATGGGCAGCTGGACCCCGGAGCAGATCCAGCAGGACCTGAGAACCTCCAGATCATCCGCACCGCGCTGTCCGACCCCTACGCGAAGGTGCCGTTCTTCCGCGCGCCCAACGGCAGCTGGGGCGCCACGCCACAGGTGGCGGTGGACCTCGGGATGCAGCCGCTCGCGGTGATTAACACGATCAGCGACTGGGAGACGCAGGACGTCGCCACCCTGACGGCGAACCTGCGCGCGGCCATGAAGCCGGGCGAGATCGTCCTGGTGCACGACGGCGGGGGCGACCGCTCCGGCACCCTGGCCGCGGTGCAGCAGGTGGTCACCGAGCGCCTGGCCGACGGCTGGACGTTCACGTTCCCGCAGGGCACACCGCCGTTCGCCGGCACCGTGCTGTCCACCGACTTCGAGGACGCCACGCTCGGCGGCTGGGTGCCGCGCAGCTCCAGCGGCGCCGGCCACACGGTGACGGTCACCGACGCGGACGCGCACGGCGGCACCTACTCCGCGCTCGTCGCCGGCCGGGGCAACCAGGGCGACGGCATCGGCCACGACGTCACCGGCCTGCTCCAGGGCGGCGTCACGTACCGGCTGTCCGCATGGGTCCGGTTCGCGGAGGGCCAGCCGCCCGACGACGTCTGGCTCAGCCTGGCCAACACGACGGGCGACAGCACCACGTTCAGCACCCTCGCGCAGTTCACGGGGGCGACGAACACGGGCTGGAGCCAGCTGACGGCGAGCTTCACCATGCCGGCACCGGGGGACAGCGCGCTGCTGTACTTCGAGACCCGGTACTCCAGCAGCGACCCGATCGCGAACACCAGCGACTTCCTGGTCGACGACATCCTCCTCGAGGTGCCGCCGCCCGCCGCGGTGCAGGACCTGACGCCGCTCAAGGACACGGTGGACTTCCCGGTCGGCGTCGCGATCGACAGCCGCGAGACGTCCGGCTCGCCGTCGGAGCTGCTGCTGCGGCACGTCGACCAGATCACGCCGGAGAACCACATGAAGGTCGAGGCCTGGTACGACGCCGACCACACCTTCGTCCGGCACGACGAGGCCACGGCGCTGCTGGACTTCGCCCAGCAGAACGACCTCCGGCTCTACGGCCACGTGCTCGTCTGGCACAGCCAGACGCCGGCGTGGTTCTTCCAGCACGACGACGGCACGCCGCTGACCAGCTCGGACGCGGACAAGCAGTTCCTGCGCGACCGGCTGCGGACCCACATCCACAACGTGGCCGCGTCGATCGCCGGCGACTACGGGCCGTTCGGGTCGGACACCAACCCGCTGGTCGCGTTCGACGTGGTCAACGAGGTGGTCTCCGACGCGGCGACGCCCGACGGGCTGCGCGACAGCGAGTGGCACCGCGTGCTGGGCGAGGAGTACATCCACCTCGCGTTCCAGTACGCCGACGAGGCCTTCAACGGCCTGTACGCCGCGGCGGGCGTCGACCGCCCGGTGAAGCTGTTCATCAACGACTACAACACCGAGCAGGGTGCCAAGCAGGACCGGTACGCGGCGCTCGTCGGGCGCCTGCTGGCGGCCGGCGTCCCGGTGGACGGCGTGGGGCACCAGTTCCACGTCAGCATCACGACGCCCGTCTCCTCGCTGCAGTCGGCGCTCGACCGGTTCGCCGGGCTCGGGCTGCTCCAGGCGGTCACCGAGCTCGACGTCACGGTCGGCACGCCGGTGACCCAGGCGAACCTCGTCCGCCAGGGCTACTTCTACCGCGACGTGTTCGCCATGCTCCGCGCGCACCAGGCGGCGACGCCGGACCTGTTCTCGGTGACGGTCTGGGGCCTGACGGACAACCGGTCGTGGCGGTCCACGCAGGCGCCGCTGCTGTTCGACGGCGCGCTGCAGGCCAAGCCGGCCTACTACGGCGCCGCCGGGGACGACGAGGGCCTCCCGCCCCTCATCACCGCGGCGAACGTGTTCGGCGGCGACGTGCCGCTCGACGCGTCGGCCGCGGACTCGGTCGAGTGGCGGGACCTGCCGGCCCAGCCGCTGACCGGCGACGCCGGCGCGTTCACCGCCCGCTGGAACGCGGACCACCTGACGTTGCTCGTCACGGTGGCCGACGACTCGTCGGACGCGATCGAGGTGCAGTACGCCGGCGCCACCTACGGCTTCTCGAAGGCCGGCACCGGGGACGTCCCCGGGCTGGTGATCGACGACGCCGCCGGCTGGCGCGCGGTGCTCCACGTGCCGCACACGGGCGTCGCGCAGGGCGACAGTGCCCAGCTCGACGTGCGGGTGCTCGCCGGCGGCTCGCCGGTCGGTGCGTGGAACAGCCCCGGCACCACGGGGACGCTGACGTTCCTCGAGGACCTGTCCTTCGTCGAGGTGGTCGGCGCCGCGGAGGCGCCCGAGGTGGACGGGCTCGTCGACGACGCCTGGGCGGACGCCAACGCCGTCCACACCGGGAAGACGCCGGAGGGCAGCGCCGACGGCGCCCAGGCGGACGTCCGGACACTGTGGGAGGGCGACCGGCTGTACGTCCTCTACGAGGTGACCGACCCGGTGATCGACGTCTCCGGGAACGACCCGTGGGTCCAGGACTCCGTGGAGCTGTTCCTCGACCCGGGCAACGCCAAGAACGGCGGCTACCGCGAGCAGGACGCGCAGCTGCGCGTCAGCGTCGACAACGTCGCCTCGTTCGGTTCCGGCGACGCGGCCGCGCAGGCGGCCCGCCTGACGAGCGCGACGGCGCTGACCGACACCGGGTACGTCGTCGAGCTGGCGGTCGACCTGCTGGGCCTCGGCGGCCTGGACACGTTCCAGGGCCTGGACTTCCAGGTCAACGACGGGCGCGGCGGGACCCGGTACTCGGTGCACACATGGGCCGAGCCCACCGGCACCGGCTACCAGACGACGGCCCGCTGGGGCGTCGGCCACCTGGTGGCGGCGCCCGTCACCGGCCCCGTGGTCACCGCCGAGCCGGAGGACCGGACCGTGAGGACCGGCGACACCGCGACGTTCACCGCGGCGGCAGAGGCCGGCTCGGCGCTCACCGTGCAGTGGCAGTCGCGCTCGGACGGCGGGGCGTGGCGCGACGTGCGCGGCGCGCGGTCGTCGTCGCTCGTCGTGCGGGCGAGCCTGCCGATGACGGGGACGCAGTACCGCGCGGTGTTCACGGACGCCGACGGGGCCAGCGTCACGACGCAGGCGGCGACCCTCACCGTGACGGCGGGCAACGGCACGACGCCTCCCGGCCAGGGGAAGAGGACCGCCTGACGGGCGGCTGGTGCCCCGCCGAGGTGTGCGCCATCACCTCGGCGGGGCACTACCGTGCCGTGGCGTGGACACCCTCGACCCCGCCTGGCTCGCCCGTTCCGTCGCCGTCGCGCTCGACGAGGACCTCGGCCCCGCGCCGGGCCGCGACGTCACCACCCAGGCGACCGTGCCGTCCGACGAGAAGGGCACCGCGCGGCTCGTCGCGCGTGCGGACGGCGTGCTCGCCGGTGTGGTCGTCGTGCCAGAGGTCCTCGCGCAGGCGGCCGCCCGGCTGGGCCTGCCGGTGCCGGAGGCGCGTGTGCTCGTCGGCGACGGAACGCGCGTGGCGCGCGGCGACGTGGTCGCGGAGCTGACCGGCCCCGTCCAGGTGCTCCTGGTCGCCGAGCGGACGCTGCTCAACTTCGTCAGCCGTGCCAGTGGGGTGGCCACGCACACGCGGCGGTTCGCCGACGCGCTCGTCGGGACCGGCGCGACCGTCCTCGACACGCGCAAGACGACGCCCGGCCTGCGGGCGCTGGAGAAGTACGCGGTGCGGTGCGGCGGCGGCACCAACAAGCGCATGGGGCTCTACGACGTGGCGATGGTCAAGGACAACCACGTCGCGGCGGCCGGTGGGTCGGTGACCGCGGCGGTGCGCGCGATCCGCGAGCGGTTCCCGCAGGTGGCGATCCAGGTGGAGGCGGACACGCTCGACCAGGCGATGGAGGCGCTCGACGCCGGCGCGGACTTCCTGCTGCTCGACAACATGCCGGTGCCGCTGCTGATCGAGGTGGTCGCGGCGGTCCGCGCCCGGGAGCCCGAAACGGGCCGCGTGGAGCTCGAGGCGACCGGCAACCTGACCCTGGAGCGGGCCCGCGAGGTCGCCGCGACCGGCGTCGACTACCTGTCGGTGGGCGCCCTGACCCACTCGTCGCCCATCCTTGACCTGGCCCTCGACCTGGACCCCATCGGCCGACCGTAGGATTTCCCGGTGACCATTCCAGCAACACCCCCCGCCGACGACGTTCCGGAGCAGATCGCCATCCGGCGCGCCAAGCGCGAGAAGCTGCTGGCGGCCGGGACCGCGCCCTACCCCGTCGGCGTGCCGCGCACGCACACCATCCCGCAGGTCCGCGCGGACCATCCCGACCTGGCGCCGGGCGACGAGACGGACGACGAGGTCGGCGTGGCCGGTCGCGTCGTGTTCCTCCGCAACACCGGCCGGCTGTGTTTCGCCACGCTGCAGGACGGCGCGGGCGTGCGGCTCCAGGCGATGCTGTCCGAGGACCGGGTCGGCGCGCAGTCGCTCGCGGAGTTCAAGGCCGAGGTCGACCTGGGCGACCACGTGTTCGTCCACGGCCGCGTGATCTCGTCGCGGCGCGGCGAACTGTCCGTGCAGGCCGACGAGTGGCGGCTGGCCGCCAAGTCGATCCGCCCGCTGCCCAACCTCTACGAGGGCGCGGAGCTGTCCGACGAGGCCCGCGTGCGGCAACGCTACGTCGACCTGATCGTGCGGCAGGACGCCCGGGACATGGTGCGCACGCGCGCCGCGGTGGTGCGCTCGCTGCGGGAGAACCTGTGGCGCCGGGACTTCCTCGAGGCCGAGACCCCCATGCTGCAGGTGCGGCCCGAGGGGGCGGCGGCGCGGCAGTTCGAGACGCACATGAATGCGTTCGACATCCCGCTGTTCCTGCGGATCGCCCCCGAGCTGTTCCTCAAGCGCGCGGCCGTCGGCGGCGTGGAGCGGGTGTTCGAGATCAACCGGAACTTCCGGAACGAGGGTGTGGACTCCACGCACTCGCCCGAGTTCGCGATGCTCGAGGCATACGAGGCCTATGGCGACTACGACACCATGGCCGAGCTGACCCAGGACCTGGTGCAGACCGCGGCGCGCGACGCGTTCGGCAGCACGCTGGTGCGGCTTGCGGACGGCTCGGAATACGACCTCGGCGGGCAGTGGACGCACCTTCCGATGTACGAGTCGCTGTCGGAGGCGATCGGCGAGGAGATCACGCACGACACGTCGGACGCGACATTGTCGGCGCTGCTCGACAAGGCGGAGATCTCGCTGGCGCCGGCGCAGATCAACCACGGGAAGATGGTCGAGTCGTTGTGGGAGCACCACGTCGGCGAGCACCTGGTCGCGCCGACGTTCGTGCGCGATTTCCCGGTGGAGACCTCACCGCTGACGCGCGACCACCGCAGCAAGCCCGGGCTCGTCGAGAAGTGGGACCTCTACGTGCGCGGCATGGAGCTCGCCACGGCGTACTCCGAGCTGGTGGACCCCGTGATCCAGCGGCAGCGTTTCGAGGCGCAGGCGCTGCTCGCGGCGCGGGGCGACGACGAGGCCATGCGAATCGACGAGGACTTCCTCACGGCGATGGAGTTCGCCATGCCGCCGTCGGGCGGCATGGGCATGGGCATCGACCGGCTCCTCATCGCGATGACCGGCCTGGGCATCCGCGACACGATCCTCTTCCCGTTGACCAAGCCGCTGTAGGCGGCCGGAGTCCGTTGACCAAGCCGCTGTAGGCGGCCGGAGGAAAGAAGGGGGAAAGCCCATGAGCGGGTGGCAGGCGGTTGTCGCCGCGGTGGTGCCGTCGCTCGGAGTGGGCGCGCTCTTCTGGGTGGCGATCCGCGCGCTCGTCAATGCCGACGCGAACGAACGCCGGGCGATGGCCCAATTCGACGCCGCCGAGCGGGCGGCGAAACAGAAAGACGATCCGCCGCCCGGCGCGTAGCGTTTGACGCACATTCCCGCGGGTGCGATGCTGAACCGCCGAAACGATAATTGCCAGACCTCCGCGGGAGAAGAAATGGCGCAGAAGGTTCAGGTCCTCCTGGTCGACGACGTCGACGGCGGGACCGCCGACGAGACCGTGACGTTCAGCCTCGACGGCATCAGCTACGAGATCGACCTCACCAGCAAGAACGCGACGAAGTTCCGCGACGCCCTGGCGCCGTGGGTCGGCCATGCCCGCAAGGTCAGCGCGCGCAGCGCTCGTACGGGTGCGACGCGTCACCGCGCCGCGCGTGGCGGCGACGCGCAGGCGATCCGCGACTGGGCGAAGGCCAACGGTCACAAGGTCTCCGAGCGCGGCCGCATCTCGGCCGAGGTCAAGGCCGCGTACGACGCCGCCCACTGATCACGTGGGCGCCCGCTGATCGGGCGGACGCGCCCTGATCGCACGCACGACGAAGGGCCGGTCACCCGCATCACCGGGTGGCCGGCCCTTTCGTCGTCCCCTCCCTCGCCCGCCCTTGCGTCCGAGAGTTGTGGGCCGCAAGCCCCACAACTCTCGGACGCCACGAGAAGGGATGCGGGGGAACCCGTCAGCCGCGGTCGACCGTCAGCTCCCGAGC
>CAZBIO010000162.1:0-18728 GCA_964491965.1 uncultured Cellulomonas sp. | reverse complement strand
CAGGCCTCGCGCGCGCCCTGCTCGCGCGCGGCCTGCTTCGCGAGCACGTTCGGCAGCAGCGAGACCGATTTGATATCCACCCGCTCCCAGCGGTTATCCGGCATCGTGATGACGGCGACGCCTTCCGCGGCCGCGGCCTCGGATTTGGCCGGGTCGATGCGGCTCGCGGTCACGACGATGCTCGGCGGTGTGCCCGGGGCCGCCGATCATGCCCGAGGGCACCGGCGAGGGTGCCTTCGACCCGACGCCGGTGGACGCGATCTCCCGGGTGTCGGTGCTGGCGGAACCCGTCGACGGGCCGGCCGTGACGGGGTCGGTGCAGTCGCTGGACGGCGGTGCGCTGGGCACCCTCACCGGCGCCGTGGCGGTCGACGAGCCGGCCGGCCCTACGGTGGCGTCCGCGGACGGCGCGGGGGAGCCGGTGCGCCTCGCGGGCGTGGCGACCGGGCTGGTGACCGCCGGTGACCTGCGAGGGCTCGCCGCCGCGACCTGCCTGCCGCCCACCGCGGACGCGTGGCTCGTCGGCGGCTCCACAGCGGTGGGATCGACGGCGGACCTCGTCCTGGTCAACCCGGGCACCACCACGGCCGAGGTGTCGCTCACGGTCTGGGGCCCGACCGGCTCGGTCGACCTCCCGGCGGCGACGCAGCTCGTCGGGCCGCACGCCCAGAAGGTGGTGCACCTGGGCGGCGCGGCACCGGAACAGCGTTCGCTCGTCGTGCACGCAGCGACCACGGGCGGCCAGGTCGCGGTGTGGCTCCAGGACGGCGCGCTGCGCGGCTTCACGCCGGCCGGTGCCGAGCTCGTCGTGCCCGCGTCGGCGCCCGCGACGCGCGCCGTGGTCCCGGGCGTGCTCGTCGAGGACTCCGCCGCCGACAGCCCCGACGCGCCGATGCTGAGGCTCCTGGCTCCGGGCTCGGAGGCCACGACGGCACGGGTGACCCTCCTGGGCGCGGACGGGCCGGTGGACCTGCCCGGGGCGACGACGGTCGACCTGCCCGCCGGCCAGGTGACGGACGTGCCGCTCGGGGGCCTGCCCGCCGGGGCGTACACGGTGGTGGTCGACGCGGACGCGCCCGTGGTGGCGTCGACGGCGTTCTCGCGCGTCGGGAAGGCGGGCGACCTCGACCCGACGCCGCGCGTGGAGCGCGCCTGGTCCGCGGCCGCGACGCCGGGTGCCGGGCTGGCCGTGCCCGCGGCCGGCACCAGGACCACGCTCGTCGTCGGCGCGGTGCCGGACGGGGACGCTGCCGCGGCCACCGGCGCGGCGACCGGGACGCTGCGGCTGCTCGGAGCCGACGGCACGGTGCTCGCGGAGCACCGCCTCTCCGTCGACGCGGCGAGCACCGGCTCGTGGCCGCTCACCGAGCTCGCACCTGACCCGGCACGGGTGGTCGGCGTGCTCGTCGTGCCCGACGACGGCTCGATGCCGCTGTCTTGGGCGCTCGTCGCCGAGGTCTCGCAGGGTGACGGGGTGCTGGCCAGCGTGCTGCCGCCGGCGCCCGAGCCGCCGAGCGGCGCCGCGATCACCGTCGCCGAGGACCCGGCGCTGGGCCTCGGCTGACTCAGTCCTCGCCTGTCCCGGCCCGCCCCCGGCCCGTCCCCGGCCCGCTCCTGACCGCCGCGTCGACACCTCCATGCCACGTCGATAGGTGCACCCATCGACGCGGCGGGGATCTATCGACCCGGCGACGCGCCGGCCGCCATCCGCAGCTCGGCCTGCTCGCGCACCCAGAGCCCCACGCGGATCGCCCACCGCACCGGCGCCTGGGAGGGCCGCGCATACCGGCGCGACAGGTATCGGTAAGCGCTGGCATGGTGCGCGCGGATCATCGGCGCGGGCCGGCTGCGCCACGACGTCCCGCCGATGTGCGTCACGTGCACCTGTGGCACGTAGAGGTTGGCCCAGCCCGCGCGCGCCAACCGCTCGCCAAGGTCGACGTCCTCGAAGAACATGAAGTAGCCCTCGTCGAACCCTCCGACGGCCGCGAACGCCTCGCGTCGCAGCAGCAGGCACGCCCCGGAGAGCCACCCCGCCGCGCGCTGTGCGCCGAGCGACTGCTGCCTCGCCTGGTACCGGCGGGTCCACGGGTTGCCGGGCCACACGCGCGAGAACACCGCGTGCCCCACGCCCTGCGTCAGCGACGGCAGCTCGCGCGCCGACGGGTACACCGAGCCGTCCTCGTTGAGCAGCGCCGGCCCCAGGGCGCCCGCGGCCGGGTTCGCCTCGCCGAGCGCGACGAGGGCGTCGAGGGACCCGGGCGACCAGACGATGTCGCTGTTGCAGACCAGCAGCCAGGGCGCCTGCCCGCCGGCCGCGATGTCGGCCGTGGCCCCGGTGTTCGCCGCCGCCCCGAGGTTGGCCGCCGCCCCGAGGTTGGCCGCGGCTCCGCTGTCCGCCGCCGCCCCGAGGTTGGCCGCCGCCCCGTAGCCCAGGTTGCGCCCGGGCACGACGAGCGATGCGGCGTGCTCGTCGGCCACCGTGCGCGAGCGCGCCTGGTCGGTGCCGTTGTCGACGAGCACCAGCTCGACGCCGGAACCGGCCGTGGCGAGCGTCCGCGCGAACTCGTCGAGCTCCGGACCGGGGTGGTAGACGACGCAGACGACGCGGACGGTGGGGGTGCTCATCGAGCGGACACGCTAGCGCTCGTCCTCCCCATAGCCGGGGTCCACGTCCTCCGGCGCGCGGCCGAGCAGGTGCGCCACCTGCTCCACGACCACGTCGTGCACCAGGTCCGCGAGGTCGGCCGGGTCGAGGGCTCGGGCCTCGAGCGGGCGCCGGTAGACGACGATCCGCGCGGGCAGGCCGGCATCGGCGGGGAAGTAGCGCCCGAGCGGCACGCCGCCGTGCTCCCACGGTGCGGGACCGGACGGCGGCACGTCCTCGACGGCGAACTCCGTGCCCTCCAGCTGGCGCGCCCAGCGCCGCTCCAGCTCGTCGACGGAGTCCAGCACCAGGTCGTCGAACCGCTCGGCACGCGTGCGGTACGCCGGGAGGTTGGGCGGGAGCAGCGGGCCCCGCAGGCCCCGGCCGCGACGGTCGCGGCGCCGCACGGGTCCGGGCTGCTGGGCGGCGCGCCGCGCGGGCAGGCCCGGCGACGACGAGCGGCGCTGGGACCTCACGACCGGCACTCTAGCCGCCGCTCCGCGTTGTGATCCCAGGTCTCGTCACCGGTCGGCGGTACC
The DNA here is from genome assembly GCA_964491965.1 of uncultured Cellulomonas sp. Taxonomy (GTDB): domain Bacteria; phylum Actinomycetota; class Actinomycetes; order Actinomycetales; family Cellulomonadaceae; genus Cellulomonas. The sequence goes on along the minus strand of CAZBIO010000162.1, from coordinate 15,542 downwards.
GTCTGCCCCGTGCGATCAGTCCGGTTGTGCTCCCGCTCCGCGTGTGGCCGTCCCGCCGTCGCGACCTTGACGTACGTGTATTCGGACTCGACCGCCGTGCTCGGGCCGCTCGCCCAGCTCGCCGAGCCCCACTCGTACGACCTGTGCTCCCTGCACGCCGAGCGCCTGACCGCGCCGCGCGGCTGGGAGGTGGTGCGCCTGCTCCCGGAGTTCGAGCCGGCCGCCCCGAGCCGCGACGACCTGCTCGCGCTGGCCGACGCCGTGCGCGAGGCCGGGCGGCCGGAGCCCGAGCCGCGCACAGTCGAGCCGGCGGTGGCCTCCGAGCCGCGGAGGGGCCACCTGCGCGTGGTCCACGGGGACGACGAGTGACGCGCCGGCGTGAGCCGCGCCGGCCGGCGGACTCCGCCGTGCCGCTCGGGTCGGTCAGCCAGGCGGGCGGGCCGCTGGTGCCCGGCACGGCGACGTGCCTGCGCTGCGGCAGCTCGGACCTGGTGCGGATCCGGATGGGTGCGCCGGGCGGGCGCGAGGTGGTCTTCGTCTCGTGTCGCCAGTGCGAGCGCACCGGCTGGTTCGCGGTCGACGGCGACGGGACGCCCCTGAGCAGCGAGGAGGTCGCCGGCGGCCCGACGGACGACCCGTCGACCGCTGGGTAGACTCGCGTCGGCCGAGGGGAGGATCGCATGGAGCGTTGGGCCCGTGATCTGCTGCGTTGCCCGGTGACGGGCGCGACGCTCGTCGACGGAATCGGCCCCGACGGCGAGCCGGAGCTGGTCTCCACCGACCCCGTGCGGCCGCTCGCGTACCCGGTGCGTGACGGCATCCCGGTGCTGCTGGCCGACGAGGCACGGCCGGTCCCGGCTCCGTGACCGGCGAGACCGCCACCGCCGAGCATCAGACGGCGACGGCCCACCACGGCGGCACCCGCGCGATCATCGCCGCGCTGGCGGCCAACCTCGGCATCGCGGCGACGAAGTTCGTCGCCTACCTGCTGACGCACAGCTCCTCGATGCTCGCCGAATCGGTCCACTCGCTGGCCGACTCCGGCAACCAGCTGCTGCTCCTGCTGGGCGGTCGTCGGGCGCGGCGTGCGGCCGACGAGTCCCACCCCTTCGGTTACGGCCGCGAGCGGTACATCTACGCGTTCATCGTCTCGATCGTGCTGTTCACCCTCGGTGGTCTCTTCGCCCTCTACGAGGCGTGGGACAAGTGGCGCGCGCCGCACCCCATCGAGGGGCGCTGGTGGTGGGTGCCGCTCGCCGTGCTCGCCGTGGCGATCGTCATGGAGTCGTTCTCGCTGCGAACCGCCGTCCACGAGTCCCGGCCCGCGAAGGGCAAGCAGTCGTGGTGGTCGTTCATCCGCGGCGCGAAGGCCCCGGAGCTGCCGGTGGTGCTCCTCGAGGACACGGCGGCGCTGCTCGGCCTGGTCTTCGCGGCGTTCGGCGTCAGCATGACGCTGGCGACCCACAACGGCCGGTGGGACGCGGTCGGCTCGGCGATGATCGGCCTGCTGCTGGTGGCGGTGGCCGTCATCCTGGCGCTGGAGACCACGTCGTTGCTGCTCGGTGAGGCCGGGAGCGTCGCGGACGTCGCGGCGATCCGCGCGGCGCTCGTCGGCGACGGCGTCGCCTCGGTGATCCACCTCCGGACGCTGCACCTGGGGCCCGAGGAACTCCTCGTCGCCGCCAAGGTCGAGGTGACGGCCGGGGACAGCGCCGATCACCTCGCGTCCGCGATCGACGCGGCCGAGGCGCGGGTGCGCGCCGCCGTGCCCATCGCGACGCTCATCTACCTGGAGCCGGACCTGCGCCGGGTTCCCTGAGCGCCTCTCGTTTCGATGCTCAATCGGGCGGGTCGGGGATCCCGTGGGGGAGCCGCCCCACCAGCGCGGCGTCGGCCGCCGCGCGCTCGGTACGCCGCTGCTCCGTCACCAGCTCCCGCTCGCGTCGCTCGACGAGCACCGCGGCGAGAAAGTCCTCGGGGTGCGTGCCCGCCGGCGGCAAGGGCCGCACCAGGGCCTGCACCTGTTCGGTGAGCCGCGTGCCGAGCTCGACGCGCGACGCGGGATGCAGCCCGCCCGCGCGGCCGAGGAACTGGCGCACGGCCAGCGCCAGCCCGTCCGGGAGCCGGGCGAGGTCCGCGCCGTCCGCCCAGACGGCGAGGTGGGCCGGCATCGCCACGGTGGGCCGCGTCGACCGCGCGCCCCGCACCCGCGCCGCGTAGGTGCCCGCCAGCATGTCGCCGAGCCGCTTGCCCTGCGGGTGAACCATCGACGTGATCAGGGCGACCACGCCTGCGGTCAGCCATAGCTCGATCACCCCGACGAGTGCACGCACCAGCGCGTGCCGCAGCGAGATCGGCCCGCCGTCGTCACGGACGATCCGGGTGCCGAGCGCCAGCTTGCCGACCGAGCGGCCGCGGCTCAGCGTCTCGACGGTGGTCGGCACGACGACCATCACCACGGCCATCCCGACGACGGTGAAGATCCGCGCCGAGTAGTCGACGCCGGTGCCGAGCACCCCGACGACGAGCACGACGAGGATCACGCCGGCGGCCGTGACGGCGACGTCGATGATCGCGGCGAGGGCGCGCGACGCGAACGCCGCCGGGCGCGTGTCGAGCAGCACGCCCTCACCCGTGAGGATGCCCTGGTCCATCGCCCTCCCTGCGTCGTGACCCGCGGGCAGCGTAACCACTCGCCGCGCCGATGCTGGCAGGCTGTGGCCATGGACCTCGACGCGCTGGTCGTCGCCCGCACGCCCGCCTGGCAGCGGCTCGACGAGCTGGCGCGCACGCGCAGGCTCACCGGGGCGGAGGCCGACGAGCTCGTCCGGCTCTACCGCGCGACCGCCACCGACCTGTCCACGGTCCGCTCCGCCGCCCCCGACCCCGACACCGTGACGCGGCTGTCGCAGCTGCTCGGGCGGGCGCGCTCGCGGATCGCCGGGTCGCACGACGCGCGGTGGGACCTCGTCGTGCGCTTCGTGGCGGTCCAGCTGCCGGCGGCGCTGTATCGGATCCGGTGGTGGACGCTCGGCGTTGCGGCGACGTTCCTGGCGCTCGCCGTCGCCTCCGGCTGGTGGGTGGCGACCGACGCGGACGCGCTGGCCGCGATGGGGACGCCGGCCGAACGTGAGGCCTATGTGCAACAGGCCTTCGAGGCCTACTACGACCCGAGCGCCGGCTTCGCCGCGATGGTGTGGAGCAACAACGCGTGGCTGACGGCGATCGTCGTCGCGGCCGGCATCACGGGCGTGCTCCCGGTGTACCTGCTGGTCAACAATGCGGTGAACGTCGGTGCGACCGGCGGGATGATGGCGCACTACGGCGAGCTCGACGTGTTCCTTCGGTTGATCTCCCCGCACGGTCTCCTCGAGCTGACCTGTGTGTTCGTCGCCGGCGCCGCGGGGCTGCGCATCTTCTGGGCGTGGGTGGACCCGGGGCCACGGCCGCGGTCGCGGGCCCTCGCGGAGGAGGGCCGGGCGCTCGTCACGGTGGCCGTCGGCCTGGTGGCCGCGCTGGCGGTCTCGGGCCTCGTCGAAGCGTTCGTCACGGGTTCGACGATGCCGTGGCCCGCGAAGATCACCATCGGCGCCCTCGTGCTCGTCGCCTTCTGGGCGTACACGCTGCTGCTCGGCCGACGAGCCGCCCGCGAGGGGGAGACCGGCGACATCGACGAGGACCGCGCCGGCTACACGGTCGCCACGGCCGCCTGACAGCCTCCATCCCCCGCTGTCGTCGCCCACCTTCCGGATCGGCAGCGGTTAGTTGCGGAATCGGCGACCTTTCCGCAACAGAGCGCTGCCGATCGCGCGTGATGGCGGGACCGGTAGTCGTTGGTTGCGGGGGAAGGGCAGCTGCGGGGCCGTCGGTCGGCCGTGTTGTGAGGTCAGTTGCCCACAGGCGGGCCTCGCGGGGCCGTACACCAAACGCAACGCCAAGGGCTGTGGTCAGCCGCCCACAGGCGGGTCTGGTGGGGCAGTGCCCCAGAACGCAGCACCGGGAAGCCCGATCCCAGACACGGGGGCGGGCAGTCTCGCGCGGTGCGCCGTACCGAGGTCCCATCCCGCCTGCTGACGATCGCCGCGCGACAGGCGGGGCTCGTGTCGAGCAGCCAGTGCGACGCGGCCGGCCTCGACAAGCATCGCCGTCACCGGATCACCACCGCCGGACGTGCCCTGCTGCTCACCCGAGGCGTCCTCGACCTGAGCGGCGTCCTGAACGAACGGGACATGGCGCCGCCCGACGGGCCAGACCTGCGGCGCCGCCGTGCCGCGCTGCTCGCCCTGTTGGCGCACGGCCCCTCCGCAGTCGCCGTCGGCCAGTGCGCGCTCGCGCTGCTCGGCGTCCAGGGACTGCCAATGAACATCCGCCCCGAGGTCTGGCTGCCGCCGGGCAGCCCGCGCGTTGCGCGCGCCGGGATCGTCGTCCGGTGCTACCGGAGGCCCTTCCCGACGTTCACCGTCGGTGAGTTCCAGGTCGCGGCACCGCGCTGGGCCCTGGCGCAGGCGGTGCCCGAGCTCGGCCGTGACGCGGCGGTCGCGGTGCTCGACTCCTCGGTGCAGCGCGGGCTCGTCGGTCACGGCGAGCTGGGCGAGGTGGCGCGGCTCTGCCGCTTCCGAACCGGGGCCCCGAGCGTCCGGGCTTGGCTGGGGCTCGTCGACGGGCGTTCGCAGTCACCGCTCGAGACGCGGGCGCGACTGGAGTGCGTCGACGCCGGCGTGCCGCCCGACGAGCTTCAGGTGCCGATCCGTGACGCGGCGCGACGCATCGTCGCCCGTGGCGACCTCGGATGGAAGCTGAGGCGGGGGCGATGGCTCGTCGTGGAGATCGACGGCGCGGGTCCGCACTCCGATCCACGGGCGCTGTACGTCGACCGGGAGCGGCAGAACGCGGTCGTCGCCACCGGAACGGTCGACATGCTGCGGTTCACCGCCCGCGAGGTGGCGCGCCGCGACCTCATCCCCACAGCCGTGGCGGCCCACCTGGCCGACGACGCGCTGCGGTCGCTCCGACCCACCGCAACCTAGGGCTGCCCATCGAGGCAGTTGGGTGAAGTGGCAGCGGCGGGTTGCGGTTCGGAGACTCTGTCCGCAACAAGTCGCTGCCGATCCGGGCCGGCCGGGTGAGGTGGCGGTCGATGGTGGCGGCCAGGGGCGGCCGAGTGGCGGCTCGAGGCATCCGGACGGTGTCGCTACAGGCGGCCGGCGGCCTTGAGCGCCAGGTACGTGTCCGCCAGGCGCGGTGCGAGGTCGTCGGGCAGCGCCTCGACCACGTCCAGGCCGCGCCGCCGCAGCCGCTGCGCCATCGCCGCCCGCTCCAGCGCGGTCCGCTCGGCGGCCGCCGCGTCGAACACGTCGGCCGTGGTCGCGCGGGTGCGGCGCAGCTGGTCCTCCGCGGGGTCGAGCACCGACGCGAGGACCACCGCGTGCCGCTCCGACAGCTGCGTCGCGACGTCGAGGAGCCCCTGTTCCACCGCGGCGGGGTCCAGGGCGGTGAGCAGCACGACGAGCGCACGCTGCGTGGTCCGCTCGCGCACCTGCGCGACGATGCCGGGCCAGTCGGCCTCGACCAGCTCGGGCTGGACGCCGGAGAGCGCGTCCGCGAACGCCGGCAGCACCCGGCGGCCGGTCGAGTCGGCGACGCGGGCACGCACGCGCCGGTCGTAGGCGAGCAGCTCCACCCGGTCGCCGGCGTGCGTCGCGAGCGCGGCACGCAGCAGCGCGGCCTCGATCGACGCCTCGAGCCGCGGCGCGTCGAGCACCCGCGCCGCGGACGTCCGCGACGTGTCGACGACGACCACCACACGCCGGTCGCGCTCCGGGCGCCAGGTCCGCACGACGACGTCGGCGCGGCGCGCAGTCGCGCGCCAGTCGATGGAGCGCACGTCGTCGCCGATGACGTACTCCCGCAGCGAGTCGAACTCCGTGCCGGCGCCGCGCACCTGTACCGCAGCGCGTCCGTCGAGCTCCCGCAGCCTGGCCAACCGGGAGGGCAGGTGCCGGCGCGACGCGAACTCGGGAAGCACCCGCAGCCGCCCCGGCACCGGCAGGGTCACCTGGCGTCCCGCCAGCCCGAGGGGCCCGAGCGTTCGCACGGTGACCGAGCCGGCGAGCAGGTCGCCGCGGCGCGTCGGCAGCAGGTCGGTGACCACGCGGCGCGCCTCGCCGGCCGGCAGGTCGATGCGGTGGCGGGGGATCGGCACGCCACGGGTGGCGGGCGTGCCCACGGCGAGGGCGTCGACCCGCGGGAGCGCCGACGGTGGCCAGGCGTCGCGCACCACGCCGCGCAGCCGCCGCGTCCCGAGATTGGTCAGCGTCAGCGTGGAGCGCGCGGGCAGGGTCAGCCGCACGGACGCGGGCACGTCACGGCTGACCGCGACCCGCCGCGGCGAGGCCGCGAGCCAGACATCGAGCGCGCAGAGCAGCACCACGACGCCCGCCCACGCGAGCACCGTGCCCGGGACGGGCACCAGCACCGCGGCGACGGCGCCGATCGCCGCCAGCGCGGCCGCACGCCAGGTCAGGGCCATCGGCGCGGCCTCAGCGGGGGACCGGGACCGACGCGAGCACCGTGTCGAGCACCGTCTCGGCCGTGACGCCCTCGAGCTCGGCCTCGGGTCGCACCTGGACGCGATGCCGCAGCGTCGGGTGGGCGAGCGCCTTGACGTCGTCGGGCGTGACGTAGGTCCGGCCGGACAGCCACGCCCACGCCCGGGCCGTGGCGAGCAGGGCGGTGGCGCCGCGGGGCGAGACGCCGAGCGAGAGCGACGGCGACTCCCGGGTGGCCCGCACCAGGTCGACGACGTAGCCGAGCACCTCGCGCGCGACCGCGACCTGCGCCACCTGCGCGCGCGCCGCGGCCAGGGCCGCCGCCCCGGCGACGGGACGCACGCCCGCGGCCGCCAGGTCACGCGGGTCGAAGCCGTGGGCGTGGCGGTGCAGCACTTCGACCTCTTGTTCCCGCGGCGGCACCGGCAGCAGCAGCTTGAGGAGGAACCGGTCGAGCTGTGCCTCCGGCAGCGGGTACGTGCCCTCGTACTCCACCGGGTTCTGGGTCGCGACGACGACGAACGGGTCGGGCAGCCGCCGCGGCACGCCGTCCACCGAGACCTGCCGCTCCTCCATCGCCTCGAGCAGGGACGCCTGCGTCTTCGGGGGCGTGCGGTTGATCTCGTCGGCGAGCAGGAGGTTGGTGAACACCGGGCCCTCGCGGAACGAGAACTCGGCCGTGCGGGCGTCGTAGACCAGCGAGCCGGTGACGTCGCCCGGCATGAGGTCGGGCGTGAACTGGACCCGCTTGGTGTCCAGGTCCAGCGACGCCGCGAGGGCACGGACCAGCAGCGTCTTCGCCACCCCGGGCACGCCTTCGAGGAGCACGTGGCCGCGGCACAGCAGGGCGATGACCAGGCCCGTCACGGCGGCGTCCTGCCCGACGACCGCCTTACCCACCTCGGCGCGGACGCCGGCGAGCTGGTTGCGCAGCGCGGCACCCGGGTCGGTGGGCGCGGGCGCCGGAGCCGGCGCAGTCGATCCGGGCGCGGCAGCGGGCGCCCCGGTCGCGGAAGCCGGTGCGGTGGGCGCCGGCTGCCCCGGCGGGACCTCCGCGGGCGGCTGGGGCGCGGCGGGTGGGGGGAAGGCGTCGCTCACTGTCGGTGTACCTCGCTCTCCAGGTGGTCCAGCTCGTCGGCCAGATGGGCCAGCGAGCGGTCGTCGGACGGCGGTAGGCCGTAGAGGATGCGCGCGACGTCGGCCGGCGCCCGGCCGGTCGCGCGGGCGACCGCGTCGATCGTCGCCGCGGCGTCGGCCGACCGGGGCAGGCCCAGCCGACCCGCGAGGCGCGTCGCGGTCCCGGCCCGCAGCGCCGCGGCGGCGTGCCCGTACGACCGGGACCGCCGGTACAGCCGCCCCCGTCCGCGGGTGGTCTCGGCGGCGGGGACCACGACGGGCAGCCGCTCGCTGACCACGGGTCCGAGCCGCCGGCCGCGCCACAGCGCGACGACGAGCACGACGAGCAGCGCCTGCAGCCCGAGCGCGCGCACCCACGGCGGCAGGACGTCGCCCGCTCCGGGTCCGGCGTCGCCGCCGACGTCCACGGCCGACTCCGCCGCGGTCGGGACGTACCAGACGAGCCGGTCGTGCCGCCCGAGCGCGCGGATGACCAGCGCGGCGTTGCCCTCGTCGGCCAGCGCGGCGTTGGTGAGGGGAGTGGGGTCGGCGAGGACGGCGACGCGCCGGCCGTCGACGGACGAGACGACGTAGGCGAACCCGCCGTCAGTGCCGGGGAAGCACCCCACGGCGTCCGGGCTCAACGCAACCAGCGAGCCCGACGCGGTGATCGTCCCGGCGGCGGCGGCGTCCTCGTCGTCGCACCGCGCCTCGCGGCTCTCGGCCGGGCCGCCCCCGAACTGCGTGCCGACGCCGGGTGCGAGCGTGTCGAGCCACGTGGTCGCCGCGACCAGCACCAGATCGGCCGGCGCCTGCGCGATGCGGTCGGCTCCCTCGGGCGTCAGGTAGAAGTCGCCGGCGACGAGCAGCGTCGCCTCGTCGCGCGCGGCGTCGGCGGCCTCGGCGGCGGTCGTGGCGTACACCACCTCGACGCCCTGCCGGCTAAGGATCTGCGCCAGCGCGCGGGCGCCGTTGGCGGCGGTGTTGTCGGGGGCCAGCGGCGTGGTCGACGAACGCGGAGCGGGCAGCAGCGCCAGCAGTCCACCGGCGACGAGGATCCCGAGCACGACGAGCGGCGCGCGCAGCCTCCGCCACCGGCGCCGCGCGCGGTCGCCCGCGGTGGTGCCGTCGCCGACGACGACCAGTGCGGTCGAGACGCTCATGGCGCCACCGGGAGCGCCGTGGTGGCGCGGCGCGCCGCGCGAACCCGCTGGTCCACGGCCCGCAGCGCGGCGTCCTGAGCCGGACCGGCGGCCCGTTCGCCGTAGACGACGTCGTCGAACGCCTCGGCGGCGCCGCGCAGGTCCGCGGCGACCTCCGGCAGCACGGTTCCCGCCTCACCGGCGACCTCGAGCGCGGTCCGCCCGGGCCGCTCGTCGAGCACCGCTCGCTCCTCGAGGTCGCGCACCACGGCACGGAACCGTTCGGCGACCGCACGTGACCAGTCACCCACGGCCGCCGCGGCGTCGGCGGCCGCGCGCAGCTGCGCGGCGCTGCGCCGGTCGTCGTGCGCCAGGACCGAACGCGCGCCCACGCGCCGCGACCGGCGCACCGGGCCGGCGATCCAGAGCGCGATCGCGACGCCGACCGCGAGGACTCCGACGACGACGAGCGCGGCGACCTGCGGGTCGACGCCCAGCGCCGGCAGCCCGTTGAACTGCTCGACGATCCAGCGCACCAGCCGCAGCAGCAGGCTCTCCTGGCGGTGGTAGGCGGGGTCGGCCAGCTCCTCGACCGCCCAGCGACGCGCGGTGGGGGCGTCGGGGAGCACCGGCGGCTCGAGGAGCACGGGACCCTCAGCGCGCCGCGGCCGCGTCGGCGGCGGCGGCCCGGCCCAGCTCGATGTCCAGCCCCTCGCGCCGCATCCGCACGTCGATGTACAGCAGGGCGACCACGGCGGACGTGTACGTCGTCGAGGCCGTCAACGCGATGATCTGACCCACCGAGGTGATCGCCAGGGGCCCGAGCGCGAACGGGTCCGACCCGCCGACCACCATCGCGATCACCGAGAACGGGGCGAGCACCAGCTGGCTCAGCACCGACATGAGGATGGACACCAGCAGGTAGATCCCGAACAGCCGCCAGAAGCTGCCGCGGGTGAGCCGCCACGCGCGGCCGATCGTGGCCCAGAAGCCCTTGCCCTCGAGCATCAACGCCGGCGTGATCAGCAGCGTGCGCGTGGTCACCCACACCGTGGCGACGACGAGCGCGAGCCCGCCGACGACCGCGGCGGCGACCACGCCGCCCACCGCGTCCTGCCGGACCGTCAGGGCGACCAGGGCGAGCCAGCCGCCGACCACGAGCAGCGTCGCGGCGCCGAGCAGCACGGTGAACCCGAGCACCCACCAGACGCGCCAGGAGCGCACCACCTCGCCGACGCTGATGGCGCGCCCGAGCACCGACCGGCTGACCGACACGACGAGCAGGCCCGTGAGGATCGTCGTCGCGACGGCGGTCACGGGCGCCGTCGTCACCTGGGCGAACGCGGCGGCCATCTGGCTGTCGAACTCGTTGCTGATGGCGGGGTCGACCGCCGGGTCGAGGGTCGACATCAGGTCGGTGAACGTCCCGGCGAACAGGCCGGCGACGTACCGGCTCAGCACGGCGGAGATCAGCACGCCGACCGTGACCACCGCGGCCGCCAGGCCGAACATCACCGCCGGGTTCGCGCGGATGGCGCGCACGCCGCCGTCGAGGATCTCGCCGAGCGACAGGGGACGCAGCGGCACGATGCCGGGCTGCAGCGCGGGCGGACGCCAGGCGCGGCCCGCCGGAACGGGGCCGTACCCCTGAGCGTATCCAGGGGGTGGTGGCGGGTACCCGGGCGGCGTCGAGCCGTAGCCGGGGCCGGTGGGGGGCGCGCCCCAGCCGGCGGGTGGCGTGGGCGCCGGCCCCCACTGCGACGGCGGCTGCGCGGGGCCCTGCGGGGTGGCCTGCCCCGGGTTCCAGGAGCCCGGCGGCGACGCCTCCGGCCGCTGCTCGCCGCCCGCCCCGGGCGCCGTCCAGGGGGGCGGTGGGTCCTGGGGGCTGGTCATGCCGCTGGTGCTCCCTTGTCGACGGGCGGGGACGCGGGCGGGCCCGCCCGTTCATCGTGCCACGTGACGGGTTGCCGACGGGTCGGCGGGCGACCGGTTTCGCCCCCGGTTCCGTAGGCCGCGGTGCGAGAATGCCGAGCATGAAGGGTCGCGTGCTCGTGGTCGACGACGACACCGCGCTGGCGGAGATGATCGGCATCGTCCTGCGGTCGGAGGGCTTCGAGCCGGTCTTCTGCGAGGACGGCGACTCCGCGCTCGCGGCGTTCCGCGCCGCCCAGCCCGACCTGGTGCTGCTCGACCTGATGCTGCCCGGAAAGGACGGTTACGAGGTCTGCCGGCTGATCCGCGCCGAGTCCGGCGTCCCCATCGTCATGCTCACCGCGAAGAGCGACACCGTCGACGTGGTGCTGGGCCTCGAGGCCGGGGCCGACGACTACATCTCCAAGCCCTTCAAGCCGAAGGAGCTCGTCGCGCGCGTCCGTGCCCGGCTGCGGCGGTCCGACGAGCCCGTGCCGGAGCATCTCGCGATCGGCGACCTCGCCATCGACGTGCCCGGGCACCGGGTGGCCCGCGACGGCGAGCCGATCTCGCTGACGCCCCTGGAGTTCGACCTCCTCGTCGCCTTGGCGCGCAAGCCGTGGCAGGTGTTCACGCGCGAGGTGCTGCTCGAGAAGGTGTGGGGCTACCGGCACGCCGCCGACACGCGGCTGGTCAACGTCCACGTCCAGCGGCTGCGCTCGAAGATCGAGCACGACCCCGAGAAGCCGGAGATCGTGGTGACGGTCCGGGGGGTCGGCTACAAGGCGGGCGCGACGACGTCGTGAACCGCGCGGGGCGCCGCGGCACGCGGCTGACGAGCGTGTGGCGGTTGCTGCGGGCGCGCTGGCTGCTGCGGGCCCGCATGGCGGTGCGCTGGTGGCGCTCGTCGCTCCAGGTCCGCGTCCTGACGACCACGCTGGTCATCGGCCTGACCGCGCTGGGCCTCGTCTTCGCGTACGTCGGCCAGCGGACGGCGGACGGGCTGTTCAAGGAGCGACTGGAGCAGGTGCTCACCGAGAGCGCGCGGTCGGCCAGCCAGGCGCAGGAGACGTTCGGGTTCTCCACCGCGACCACCGCGGCGGAGGCGCAGCAGCTGCTGAAGGACGCCGCCACCGACCAGCGCACCGGGGGCTCGGGCAGCCGCGAGGTGTTCCTGCTGCGCGCGCCGGGGCAGACGACGGTCGTGCCGGTGGGTGCCTTCGTGACGGCGCCGGACCTCGTCCCGGCGATCACCCCGGAGCTCAAGGAGTCCCTCGCGGACGGCGGTCAGCACTGGCAGTCCGTCGGGCTGCAGGAGGAGGGGCGCCCGGTGGTCCCGGCGATCGTCGTCGGGCAGCAGGTGTCCGTGCCGGTCATCGGCACCTACCAGATGTTCTTCCTCTACCCGCTGGACGCCGAGCAGCGCCGCCTGGACTTCCTCCTCGGCACCCTCGCGCTGGCCGCAGGGGCGCTGGTGCTGCTGCTCGCCTCCACGACGTGGCTGGTGACGCGGCTGACCGTCAGCCCGGTGCGCCGCGCGGCGCAGGTCGCGGAGCGGCTGGCGGACGGCGACCTGACCGAGCGGATGCCGGAGCGCGGCGAGGACGAGATGGCGACGCTCGCCCGCTCGTTCAACGAGATGGCGGCGAGCCTCCAGGACCAGATCCACCGCCTCGAGGACCTCTCGGCGCTCCAGCGGCGGTTCGTGTCCGACGTGTCGCACGAGCTGCGCACGCCGCTGACCACCGTGCGGATGGCGGGGGAGATGATCTACGCCGCCCGCGACTCCTTCGACCCCGCGGTCAAGCGGTCCGCCGAGCTGTTGTCCCAGCAGCTCGACCGGTTCGAGGACCTGTTGGCGGACCTCCTGGAGATCAGCCGCTTCGATGCGGGTGCCGCGTCTCTGGAGGCCGAGGGCCGCGACGTCCGCGAGGTGGTGCTGCGGGTGGTGGACAACGCGGTGCCGCTCGCCGCGCGCAAGGGCAGCTGGCTCGCGGTGGACCTGCCCGAGAAGCAGGCGGTCGCCGACATCGACCCGCGGCGCGTCGAGCGGATCTGCCGCAACCTGCTCGTCAACGCGATCGAGCACGCCGACGGGAGCGACGTGGAGATCCGCGTCGCGGCCGACGCGTCGGCCGTCGCCGTCGTCGTCCGCGACCACGGCATCGGCATGACGCCGGACCAGGTGGCCCACGTCTTCGACCGGTTCTGGCGCGCGGACCCCGCGCGTGCGCGGACCACGGGCGGTACGGGCCTCGGGCTGGCGATCGCGCTCGAGGACGCCCGCCTCCACGGCGGCTGGCTCGAGGCCTGGGGCCGTCCCAGCCGGGGCGCCAGCTTCCGGTTGACGCTGCCGCGACGGGCCGGGATGACCTTGACCTCGTCGCCGCTCGACCTGGTGCCGGCCGAGCCCGAGCGGGAGCCGGCCCCGCGGTCCGCAGAGGTGCCGAGCACCGACCCCGCGGCGCTGCCGCACTGGACCGAGGAGTCCCTCACCGACCGCCAGGAGGTGTCGTGATGCGCGTGCGCGCCCTCGTCGTGCCCGCCCTCGTCCTGGCGCTCGCGGGCTGCGCGACCTTCCCCGTCTCCGGTGCCGTGCAGGAGGGCGACCCCGAGGTCGGCGAGCCGGAGTCGGTCGTCGTCCTGGCGGAGGGCCCCGAGCCGGGCGCCGCGCCGGATCGGATCGTCGACGGCTTCCTGCTCGCCGCGGTGGCCGGCCTGTCCCGCGAGCTGCACTTCGACGTGGCACGCGAGTTCCTCGCCCCGGACGCCGCTGCGGACTGGGACCCGCTCGGCGAGGTGCTCGTCGTCTCCGGCACCAAGGTGGAGCGGGCAGCGCCGACGCGCGTGACGATCGAGGCGTCCGTCGTCGGCAAGGTGGACGCCGATGGCCGCTACACGGAGGCGTCGCCGGACGCGCGCGAGACCGTGACGTTCGACATGGTGCAGGACAGCCGGGGGCAGTGGCGGATCGCCTCGGCGCCGGCCGGGCTGATCCTCACCGTGCGCCAGTTCGCGGACCAGTACCGCGCGGAGCGGCTCTACTTCCTGTCGCCGGACGGCACGCTGCTGGTCCCGGAGACGCGCTACTACCCGGCGTTCAACCTGCCGACCTCGGTGGTCAAGGGCCTGCTCGGCGGCCCGTCCCCGTGGTTGCGGGACGCGGTGCGCACCGCGGTGCCCGGCGGCGCGACCCTCGCCCCGGCGTCGGTGACGGTGGACGACAGGGGCCGGGCGGAGGTCGACCTCGGGCCCGTCGGCGCCGTCCTCGCCGCCGACCGGCCACGCATGCTCGCCCAGATCGACGCCACCCTGCGCCAGCTGCCGCAGGTGCAGGAGGTCGTGGTGCGCGCCGGCCAGGGCGGCACCCAGCTCGAGGGAACGGCGAAGCTGTCCACCGCGTCGGCGGCCGAGGTGGGCGCCCCGGAGATGATCCGGCTCGAGCCGTTCCGCGACGTCCCCCAGCTGGCCACCCTGACCGACGGCCGCCTGACGGCCGTCCCGGGCGTGGGGTCGCTCGACGGCCTCGACGCGCGCTCGCCGGCGCGGTCCGAGGACGGATCGCTGCGCGTCCTGCTCGCCGGCCCGGACACGCTGGTGATGGCGCCGACGCCCGACGCGGCCCCGGTTCCCCTGTTCACCGGGCCGGCGCTCGTCGCCCCGTCGGTGGACCGGCGGGGCTGGGTGTGGACGGCGACCGGCTCGTCGGTGGTGACGGTGGACAACGCCGGCACGCCCGTGGCGATGGCGCCCTCGTGGCTGGTCGACCGGCAGGTGAAGGCGATGCGCGTGTCCCGCGACGGGACGCGCCTGGCGGTGATCTCCGCCGGCACGGACGGGGTCGTCGCGGTGGACGTCGCGGGCATCGCGCGCGACGAGACGGGCACCCCGCAGCAGCTCTCCGACCCGACCCGCGTCGGCGCGTCGCTGACGGCGGCCGACGACGTCGTCTGGATCGACGACACGACTCTGGCGGTGCTGGGCAAGGTCGCCGGCTCGGCGAGGGTGCAGAAGGTGCCCGTGGGAGGGCCGAGCGAGGCGCTCCCGGACGTCGCGGGCGCGGTGTCCCTGGCCGGGGCGCGGCTGGACCGCAGCCTGCTCGTGGCCACGGAGGACGGCGAGCTGCTCCGCTACGACGGCCGGACGTGGGCGCAGGTGCCACGGGTCACGGCGGTGCGCGACCCCTCCTACCCAGGCTGACCACCCGACCACAGCCCGGCGGCGCCGGCTTCCACCCGACCACAGCCCGGCGGTGCCGACTTCCACCCGACCACAGCCCGGCGGTGCCGCCTTCCATCCGACCACAGCCCGGCGCGGCGCCGTTCTCCGCCCGACGAACTGCGCGCCTGCCCGCTTGGCGCGGCCGCCGTCGGGATGGTGCCGCGCCGTGGGCGAGTCGTGGTGGCGCGTGGCGGGCCGGGACCTGCTCGGACTGGTGCTGCCGGTCTCGTGCGCGGGGTGCGGCGCCGACGACGTCGCGTGGTGCGCGGCGTGCGCGGCCAGCCTGGACCGGCCGGCGTGGCGGGCCGAGTCGGGTGCGGGACGGCTGGATCGGATGGACGGCCGGCCGCCGGTGCCCGTGTGGGCGGTGGCGGACTTCGTCGGGCCCGTGCGGCGTGCGGTCAGCGCCTGGAAGGACCGCGGCCGCGCCGACCTGACGCCGATCCTGGGGGCCGCCGCGCGCCGGGGTGCGCGTGCGGCCGGCGACGACCTGATGCGCCGGTCCGGCCCGGGACCAGGCCTCGCGGCCCCCGCGCACGACGAGCCCGGGGTGGGCCCGGTGCTCGTCGTCCCCGCCCACCACTGACCGCCCGGCGCTTCTTCG
>CAZBIO010000161.1:0-16173 GCA_964491965.1 uncultured Cellulomonas sp. | reverse complement strand
GCCAGGGCCAGCAGGGCCAGGGTCAGCAGGGCCAGGGCCAGCAGGGCCAGGGCCAGGGCCAGGAGCAGCGTGTGGGCACGCGGGCGCGCGTGCTCGTCGTCGGCGGCGGCGTCATGGGCGGCACGCTGGTGAGCGCGCTGCTCGCGGCCGGCTGGTCGGCCCGCGACGTCGAGGTGGTCGAGACCGCCCCCGCGCGCGCCGAGGAGCTGCGCCGCAAGCACGGCGTGGCGACGAGCTCGTCGGCCGCCCGCGCCGCGACCACGGCGGACGTGGTCCTCCTCGCGGTCAAGCCGGACGTCGTCGGCGAGGTGCTCGCCCAGGTGGGTCAGGGGCTGCGCGGCGGCGCCCCCGTGATCAGCGTCGCGGCCGGCGTGCCGCTGGCGTTCTACGAGCAGCGGCTGCCGGAGGGCACGCCCGTGGTGCGCGTCATGCCCAACACGCCGGCCATCGTCGGCAAGGGCGCCGCCGCGATCGCCGCCGGCACCGCGGCCACCGAGGCCTACCTGGCGCTGACCGAGACGATCCTCGGGCCCACCGGCCTGGTGGTCCGGGTCGCCGAGAAGCACCTCGACGCGGTGACCGCGATCTCCGGCTCCGGCCCGGCGTACGCGTTCTACCTCATCGACGCGATGGCGGAGGCGGGCGTGCTGCTCGGCCTCACCCGCGACCTCGCGACGAAGCTCGCGGTGGCCACCGTCGAGGGCGCGGCGGCGCTCGCGGCCGACACCGGCGACCACCCCGTGGTGCTGCGCGAGCGGGTGTCGTCGCCCGGCGGGACCACGGTGGCGGCGGTGGCCGAGCTCGACGCCCACGGCGTGCGGGCCGGGATCGTCGCCGCCGCGAAGGCCGCCGCGGAGCGGTCGCGCCAGCTCGGCTCTCCGAAGGCGTAGGCGTGGCCAGGGGGAGCGCATCCGACGAGGCGCCGGGCCGGGCGCGGCCGCCCGCGACGGGCAACGCCAGCCGGAGCGACGAGGTGCCCGGCCCGACCCGGCAGGGTGGGCACGACGAGGCGCCCGGCCCCGCGAGGCCGCCCGCGATGAGCGACGTCGCCCGGCTCGCCGGGGTGTCGCACCAGACCGTCTCGCGCGTGCTCAACGAGCACCCGAGCGTGCTCCCGGCCACGCGCCAGCGCGTGCTCGACGCCATCGCGACGCTCGGCTACCGGCGCAACCGGGCCGCCCGCGCGCTGGTCACCCGCCGCTCCGGCACCATCGGCGTCCTTTCGTCGGGCTCGGCGCTCTTCGGCCCGACGAGCACGCTCATCGCGATCGAGCACGCCGCACGCGACGCCGGCCTCTACGTGTCCGTGGCGACGCTCCCGCGGTGGGACGCCGCCGAGGTGGCGGGCGTCCTGGAGCACTTCCTGTCGGAGGGCGTCGACGGTGTGGTGGTCATCGCCGCGCACGACGAGGCCGTCGAGGCCGTCAGTACGTTCCCGACCCCGGTCCCCGTGGTGATGGTGGGCCCGATCGGCCTGCCGGCGCCGCTGCGCGCCGTCGCCGTGGACCAGTACGCGGGCGGCCGGATGGCGGTGCGCCACCTGCTGGACCTGGGGCATCGCGAGGTGGTCCACCTCGCCGGGCCCACGGACTGGCTCGACGCCCGCCGCCGCGTCGAGGGCTGGCGCGACGAGCTCGCCGCCGCCGGGCTGGTGGCTCCCGAGCCGATCGCGGCCGACTGGACGGCCGACCGCGGCTACGAGGTCGGGCGGGAGCTGGTGGCGCACGGCCTGCCGACCGCGGTGTTCGCCGCCAACGACCAGCTGGCGCTCGGCCTGCTCCGCGCGTTCGCGGAGGCGGGCGTGCGGGTGCCCGACGAGGTCTCGGTGGTGGGGTTCGACGACGTCGACGGGTCGGCGAACTTCTTCCCGCCGCTGACCACCGTCCGCCAGGAGTTCGGCGCCCTCGGGCGGGCCTGCATGGAGGTGCTGCTGGCGGCGCTCGCGGGCGCCGAACCGGCCGCGACCGAGCTCATCGCGCCGAGCGTCGTGGTCCGCGAGAGCAGCGGCCCGCCGCGTTCCGAGTCCCATCGAACCCCGCACAAGTGAGCGCTAACATGGCGCCGGACACCCCCACGAAGGAGAGCTGGCCAATGGTGGTCGACACCGCAGCCGACATCACCGCCGGACGCACCGCGCTCGGTATCGAGCTCGGATCCACGCGCATCAAGGCGTGCCTGGTCGGCCCCGACCACGCGGTCGTCGCCAGCGGCAGCCACGACTGGGAGAACCAGCTGGTGGACGGCCGGTGGACGTACTCCGAGGAGGCGATCTGGGCCGGCCTGGCCGGCGCCATGTCGGACCTGCTCGACGACGCGCAGCGGCGTCACGGCGTGCGCCCGACGACCTTCGGCGCCATGGGCGTCTCGGCGATGATGCACGGCTACCTGGCGTTCGACGAGGCCGGAGAGCTGCTGGTGCCGTTCCGGACGTGGCGCAACACGTCGACCGGTCCGGCGGCCGCCGAGCTGACGGCGCTGTTCGACTACAACATCCCGCTGCGCTGGTCGATCGCCCACTACTACCAGGCGATCCTCGACGGCGAGCCGCACGTGCCGCACATCGCGTTCCTCACCACGCTCGCCGGTTACGTCCACTGGCGGCTGACGGGCCGCCGCGTGCTCGGCGTCGGCGACGCGTCCGGCGTGGCACCGTTCGACCTGGCGACCAAGGACTACGACCGCGCCCGACTGGCGACGTTCGACGAGCTGCTCGCCGACCGCCTCCCCGGCAGCCACGTCGTCGACCTGCTCCCGCAGGTGCTGCGCGCTGGCGAGGACGCGGGCCACCTGACCGACGAGGGGGCCGCACTGCTCGACCCGACGGGCACGGTGCGGCCCGGCATCCCGTTCTGCCCGCCCGAGGGCGACGCCGGCACCGGCATGGTCGCCACCAACTCGGTGGCGCCGCGCACCGGCAACATCAGCGCGGGCACGTCGATCTTCGCGATGGTGGTGCTGGAGCGGCCGCTGTCGAAGGTCCACGAGGAGGTGGACCTGGTCACCACCCCGGCCGGTGACCTCGTCGCGATGGTCCACTGCAACAACGGCGCCAGCGAGATCGACGCCTGGGCCGGGCTGTTCGGCGAGTTCGCGGCTGGCCTGGGTCACCCCGCCGCGCCCGACGAGGTCTTCGGGGTGCTGTTCCGCTCCGCGCTGACCGGCGAGGCCGACGGCGGCGGGCTGCTGGCCTACAACTACCTCGCGGGCGAGCCGATCACCGGCACCAGCGAGGGCCGGCCGCTCTTCGTCCGCACCCCGGACAGCCGGTTGACTCTCGCCAACTTCATGCGCGCCCAGATCCTCGGCGTCTTCGGCACGCTCAGCCTGGGCATGCGGATCCTCGACGACGAGGGCGTCGAGGTGGACGCGATGTTCGCCCACGGCGGCGTGTTCCGCACCGCGGGCGTCGCGCAGCGGCTGCTCGCCGCGGCGATCGGCGCGCCGGTGGCCGTCGGCCGCACCGCGAGCGAGGGCGGAGCCTGGGGCATCGCCGTGCTCGCCGCGTACCTCGCCGCCGCCGACGAGATGGACCTCGGCACGTACCTGGCGACGCGCGTGTTCGCCGACGCGGAGCTCGACGTCGTCGAGCCCGACCCGGCGGACGTCGCCGGCTACGCGGCCTACCTCGAGCGGTACCAGGCCGGCCTGGCGGCCGAGCGCGCCGCGACCGACGCCCTCTGACGCCCGCACCGACCACGGAAGGACCCCGGATGACCCTCGATGCCTACCCCCAGGAGGTGCGCGACGAGGTCGCGCGCACGCGCGAGGTGGTCGCGCGGCTGCACGCCGAGCTGCCCAAGTGGGGGCTCGTCGTCTGGACCGCCGGCAACGTCTCGCAACGGGTGCACGTCCCCGGGGGCGAGGACCTGCTGGTCATCAAGCCGTCGGGCGTGACGTACGACGAGCTGACGGCCGACCAGATGGTGGTGTGCGACCTGTCCGGCGCCCTCGTCGACGGCGACCGCGCGCCCTCGTCGGACACGGCGGCCCATGCCTACGTCTACCAGCACATGCCGAACGTCGGCGGGGTGGTGCACACGCACTCGACCTACGCGACCGCCTGGGCCGCCCGCGGCGAGGCGATCCCGTGCGTGCTGACGATGATGGGTGACGAGTTCGGCGGGGCGATCCCCGTGGGGCCGTTCGCGCTGATCGGCGACGACTCGATCGGCCACGGCATCGTCGAGACGCTGAAGGACGGCCGCAGCCGGGCCGTCCTCATGCGCAACCACGGGCCGTTCACCATCGGCCGGGACGGCAAGGACGCGGTCAAGGCCGCCGTCATGGTCGAGGAGGTGGCGCGCACCGTGCACATCTCGCGCCAGCTCGGCGAGCCGCTGGCGATCCCGCAGGAGAAGGTCGACTCCCTCTACGAGCGCTACCAGTACGTCTACGGCCAGGGCGGCGCCAGCCGGACGCCGCTGACGGCGACCAACTGACCCACCATCAGCGAGGAGATGCAGCGATGAGCAAGCCGTATGCCGACCGCGAGGTCTGGTTCCTCACGGGAAGCCAGGACCTCTACGGCGAGGAGACGCTGCGGCAGGTCGCCGCGCAGTCGCAGGAGGTGGCGCGGCTGCTCGACGAGTCGGCGGCGGTGCCGGCGAAGGTCGTCTGGAAGCCGGTGCTCAAGGACTCCGCGGCCATCCGGCGCGCGGCGCTCGACGCGAACTCGCGCGACGACGTGCTCGGGGTCATCACGTGGATGCACACCTTCTCCCCGGCGAAGATGTGGATCGCCGGCCTCGACGCGTTGACCAAGCCGCTGCTCCACCTGCACACGCAGGCGAATGTCGAGCTTCCCTGGGACGCCATCGACTTCGACTTCATGAACCTCAACCAGGCGGCGCACGGCGACCGCGAGTACGCGTACGCGCTGACGCGCCTCGGCGTGGCCCGCGCGACGGTCGTCGGGCACGCCTCCAACCCGGCCGTGCAGGCGCGGGTGGGCAACTGGGTGCGCGCCGCCGCCGGCTGGGCCGCCACGCACGAGCTGACGCTGGTCCGGTTCGGCGACAACATGCGCAACGTCGCGGTGACCGAGGGCGACAAGACCGAGGCGGAGCACGTCTTCGGCGTCAGCGTGAACACGTGGGGCGTCAACGACCTGGTCGCCGCCGTCGAGGCCGTGGCGGACGACGAGGTCGACGCGCTCGTCGGGCAGTACGAGGAGCTGTACGACGTGGTGCCGGAGCTGCGCAAGGGCGGCGACCGGCACGAGTCGCTGCGGTACGCGGCCCGGCAGGAGATCGCGCTGCGGGCGTTCCTGACCGCGCGGGGCGCCACGGCGTTCACGACGAACTTCGAGGACCTCGGCGACCTGCGGCAGCTGCCCGGCATCGCGGTGCAGCGGCTGATGGCCGACGGCTACGGGTTCGGCGCCGAGGGCGACTGGAAGACCGCCGTGCTGGTGCGCGCCGCGAAGGTGATGGGCGCCGGCCTGCCCGGTGGCGCGTCGCTCATGGAGGACTACACCTACGACCTGACGCCCGGCGAGGAGGTGATCCTCGGAGCGCACATGCTCGAGGTCTGCCCGTCGCTGACCACGGCGAAGCCGCGTGTCGAGATCCACCCGCTGGGCATCGGCGGCAGACAGGACCCGGTGCGGATGGTGTTCGACACCGACCCGGGCGCCGGCGTCGTCGTCTCGCTGGCGGACATGCGGGACCGCTTCCGGCTCACGGCGAACGTCGTCGACCTCGTCGCGCACCCGGCGCTGCCGCACCTGCCGGTGGCCCGCGCGGTGTGGAAGCCGCGCCCGGACTTCCCGACGAGCGCCGAGTGCTGGCTCGCGGCGGGCGGCGCGCACCACACGTGCCTGTCCACCGCGATCGGCGTCGACGTGTGGGAGATGTTCGCCGACCTGACCCGGACCGAGCTGCTGGTGATCGACGAGACCACCACGCGCCGCGGCTTCAAAGACCAGGTGCGCGCCAACCAGGCCTACTTCCGCCTGTCCCGCGGCCTGTAGCCGCAACCACCGGCTGCCTGACCGGCCACCCGTCCGAACCGGCAGCGGTTGGTTGCGGATCGACGCCCCGACCCGCAACCCACCGCTGCCCATCCCGCGAGTGCGCCCGATGGGCAGCGCTCAGTTGCGCGCCGCGACCGGCGGCCATCACCTGAACGCCGGGGCTCGCGGCTGACGCACCCGTTCAACCCCGCCACACGTGTGACTGGTGTGACGTATGAGGCCTCCGAGACGTCACACCAGTCACTCCAGTCACACGGGTGGCGGGGTGGACATCGAGACGGTCAGGCCGCGATCGCGAGGTCGCGGCGACGGAACGCGGCGAACCCGGCGGCGCCGAGTCCGAGAGCCGCGGCGCCGAGCCACAGCAGCGGTGCGGCGGCGAACGCCTCGGCCGGCACCGCCGGCACGTGCGTGAACGGCGAGACGTCGAGCAGCCACTGCGGGAGCTCGAACAACGCGCCGAGCTGACCCATCACCAGCGCCGCCGCGAGGGCGAACCACGTGATCGCCCCCGACCATCGGGGGAGCAGGCCGAACACCGCGACGACGAACCCGCCGAGCGCGAGCGCGGCCGGCACCTGGACCGCGGAGGCGGCGAGGATGCCGCCGAGCGCGCGCGACCATTCGCCGGTCATCGCCCCGTAGACCAGGCCGCCGGCGACGCCGGTGGACGACAGGACGAGCGCCGTCCCCGCGCCGACGACGAGCACGTGGCTGCCGAGCCAGCGCGCGCGGCCGGTGGCGGTCGCCAGGACGGGCTCCAGCCGGCCCGAGACCTCCTCGGCGCGCATCCGCAGCAGGGCCTGGACGGTGTACCCGGCGCCGACGACGCCGAGGAGCGCCATGAGGAAGGCCTGGTACAGCTCGAGGGGCTGCGCGGCGGGGGCGATGGTCGCCAGCAGCTCGCGCATGCTGTCGTTCTCCGCGATGTAGTCCGCGAACGTCTCGCCGACCGAGCCGAACACCGCCCCGGTGGCGGCCATCCCCGTCAGCCACACCGCGAGCACGCCGCGCTGGAGCCGCCACGTCAGGCCCATCGGCGAGAGCAGCCCGGCCGAGGCGCGGGCCGGGCCACGGCGGGCGGCCACCATGCCGGTGCCGACATCGCGGCGCGCGACGAGCGCCGCGGCGACGGTGACCAGCACCGCGGTGAGCCCGGCGAACAGGGCGCCGACCCACCAGTTGTCCTCGAAGTAGGGCCGCACCTGCTGGCCCCATCCGAGCGGTGACAGCCAGGAGGGCCAGGCGCTGACGACCGAGACTCCGCTCGGTGCCAGGTCGCCGGTCAGGTCGCCCACGGCGCGGAGCACGAACGCCGCGCCGAGCGATGCGCTGACGATGCCGTTGGCGCCGCGCGCGGTGCTGAAGACCTGCGCGGCGACCGCTCCCACCGCCGCGAACACCCATCCGGTGCCGGTGACGGCCATCCCCTCGGCCCATGCCCCGGTCCAGCCGAAGCCGTTGACGCCGATGCCGACCGCGACGGCCGCGCCGAGCACCACGCACGCACCGAGCGAGACGACGAGCGCCGCCGCGAGCGGCGCCTGGCGGCCGACGACCCCCGAGCCGACGAGCTCGGCACGCCCGGTCTCCTCCTCGCGCCGCGTGTGCCGGACCACGGCCTGTGCCGCCATCAGCGCCGCGAGGATGGCGAGGACCTTGTAGCCCTCGACCATCGCCATCGCGCCCAGCGCGGTACCGGACGCCGGCCCGTCGAAGATGCGCGTCAGCGGGTTGGTCGCCGACAAGGTCGCCGTCGCGAGGCGGTCCGCCTCCGTGGGGACGGTGTCGGCATAGCTGGCGACCACTCCCCACGCGAGGGCGGAGATCGCGGCGATCCACACCGGCAGGACCACCCGGTCGCGACGCAGCGCGAGGCGGGCCAGTCGCCACGTGCCGGTCAGGGCGGTCACCGGGTCACCTCGGTCGCCGTCAGGCCCGCGGGCTCGTCGGGCACGGGGACGTCGCCGGTGGCGAACTCGGCCTCGTAGTGGCGCAGGAACAGCTCCTCGAGGGTCGGCGGCGCGCTGGTCAGCGCCACGATCCCGTGGGCGGCCAGGCGTTCGACGACCGCCCCGAGGCCGTCCGACGCGACCTCGAACCGGGCACTGCGACCCTCGTCGGACGTCTCCGCTCCGGACACGCCGGGCCAGCGCGCGAGCCCGTCGAGCGGGCGGCTCACCGTCACCTGGAGCGTCGAGCGCGTCAGGTGCCGCAGCTGCGCCAGGCTGCCGGTCTCCACGACGCGACCGGCGCGGATGATCGAGACCTCGTCGCACAGCGCCTCGGCCTCGGCGAGGATGTGGCTCGACAGCAGGACGGTGCCGCCGCGGGTGGCGATCTCGCGGACGACGTCCTGGAACACCGCCTCCATCAGGGGGTCGAGCCCGCTGGTCGGCTCGTCGAGCAGGTAGAGCTCGACGTCCGCGGCCAGCCCGGCGACGAGCGCCACCTTCTGCCGGTTCCCCTTGGAGTACGACGAGCAACGCTTGGTCGGGTCGAGCTGGAAGCGCTCGACGAGCTCGTCGCGACGCGGCCGGTCGAGGGTGCCGCGCAGCGCGCCGAGCAGGTCGATCGCCTCGCCGCCGGACAGGTTGGGCCACAGGGCGACGTCACCGGGGACGTACGCGAGCCGGCGGTGGAGCGCGACGGCGTCTCGCCACGGATCGGCGCCGAGGACGGCAACCCTCCCGCCGCTTCGGCGCAGCAGCCCGAGCAGGACGCGGATGGCGGTGGACTTCCCGGCCCCGTTGGGCCCGAGGAGGCCGTGCACCTCACCGCGCTCCACCGTCAGGTCCAGGCCGTCGAGCGCGACGGTGCGGCCGAACGACTTGGTCAATCCACGGGTGCGGATGGCGTGGTCCATGGGGAGCTCCAATGTGCGAGTGACTGTCAGTTGAGAGCCAGTGGCAGAACTAGCAGAACCTGCATGTCACTGTCAACTGAAAGTTGCACTCAGACGGTTACGATGCGACCATGCCCGAAGGTCTCCGCCAGCGCAAGCGCACCGCCGCCATGCTGCGGATCCAGTCAGTCGCCCTCGACCTGTTCGAGGAGCGCGGCTTCGAGGACGTGACGATCGAGGAGATCGCGGCGGCCTCCGAGGTCTCGCCCAGCAGCGTGTACCGGTACTTCGGCACCAAGGAGGAGATCGTCCTCTGGGACGAGTTCGACCCTCCGCTGGTGGAGCACGCGACCCGCGCGATGTCGCACGAGGTGCCGCTGGTGGGCCTGCGCCAGGAGATCGACACGACGCTTGCCGCGCTCACGCCCGACGACGAGCGGCGCATCGTCCGGCGGCTGCGGCTCGCCGGCTCGCACCCGTCGCTGGAGGCCGCGACGGTGGCGCACGCGGACAGGGTGGCCGTGTTCCTGGAGCAGATGCTGGCGCGGCAGCTGGGGCGCCCGGTCGAGGACCTCGAGGTTCAGGTGTTCGCGCATGCGTTCACGGGCGGCTTCATCGGCACGTTCCACCACTGGCAGGGGACCGGGTTCGCCGAGCCGATGCGCGAGGTGGTCGCCCGCACGTTCGAGATCTTCGAGGAGGGGCTCGACATCGTCACGGCGTCGGCGTCGACCGGGGGTGGTGCCCGGGACGTTGGCCGGGACGGGGTGGGCGACGCCGCCCGCGGACGGGGCCGGGGATGTCGCCCGTGACGGGGCTGGCCAATCCGCCTGACGCGCCCGATCCCCGGGCAGGAAGCCGGGCCCTGCCCGCACGTCGCTCGTTCCGTGCCATGACGACCCTCACGAGCTCCGCCCCCGCCGCAGCGACTCCCGCGAGGCAGCTGCCCCCCCGATCGCTCGTCGTGCCCCGCGCTGTGCCTCTCCACCCGCCCCGCCGCAACCAACCGCTGCCGATTCGACCGTCGCGGTGACCGCGCAGCGCGTGGTTGCGGATCTCGACCTCGACCCGCAACCAACCGCTGCCCATCCCGCGAACGCGCCCGACGGGCAGCGCTTAGTTGCGGAGCGATCCCCTTCCCCGACTTTGCCCGCCGGCGCCTGCCGCGGGACCGGCGGCCGTCGCCCGATCGCCGGGGCTCGCGGCCGACGCACCCCCGTCCGACCCCGCCACACGTGTGACTGGTGTGACGTCTGAGGCCTCCGAGATGTCACACCAGTCACTCCAGTCACACGTGTGGCGGGGTGGACATCGAGGCGGTCACGATGATCCCCGGGTGGGGAATTTCGGCCTACGCTGCACGTCATGGTGCAGGCGCGGCCGAGGGGGAGGCGGCCCGCGGGGTCGGACACCCGCGGCGCGATCGTCGCCGCGGCGCGCGCTGAGTTCGCCGAGCACGGCTTCGAGGCCGCGAGCATGCGGTCCATCGCGCGGCGCGCGGGTGTGGACCCGGCCCTCGTCCGGCACTACTTCGCGGAGAAGGACGAGCTGTTCGCCGTCTCGACCCTGCCGCAGGACGTCGACCCCCCGACCGTCGCCGAGCGGGTCACCGCGGGCGGCCTGCCCGGTCTCGGCGCCCGGCTGGTCACCGAGGTGCTGACCATCTGGGGCGAGGACGGCGGCGCGCGGTTCCGGGCGGTCTACGGCGCGGTCGCGGCCGGCGACGAGCGCACCCAGGCGTTCGTCGGCTTCCTGAGCCGCACGGTGTTCCAGCGGATCGTCGGGCTGCTCGGCCCGGACCCGCAGGGCCCCATGCGGGTCAATCTCCTCGCCGCCCAGATGATGGGCGTCCTCACGCTGCGCTACGTGCTGCGGCTCGAGCCGATCGCGTCCATGCCGGTGGCGCAGGTCGCGGCCATCGTCGGGCCGTCGATCGACCGGTACCTGGCCGAGCCGCTGGACGCCGTGCCGTAGGCCTGGACGCCCTGCCGTAGGCGAGCGCGCCGCGCCGCAGTCCGCGGGCCCAAGGTCCTTGTGCGCCGGGCCCGCCTGGTCCACTATTCATCACGTGGGGAATAACAGTGGCGCCCCGGCGATCTCCGTCCGCGGGCTGCGTGTGGTGCGGGGCAAGAACCTCGTCATCCCTGGCCTCGACCTGCAGGTCCCGCCCGGGCAGGTGGTGGGCCTCCTCGGCCCGAGCGGCAGCGGCAAGACGACGCTGATGCGCGCGATCGTCGGCGCGCAGATCGTCGCCGGCGGCACCGTCGACGTGTTCGGCCAGCCCGCGGGCACCGCGGCCCTCCGCCGCCGCGTCGGCTACACCACGCAGGCGCCGAGCGTGTACCTGGACCTGTCGGTCGCGGAGAACCTGCGGTACTCGGCGTCGATCCTCGGCGTCGGCGAGGACCGCGTGCGCGCCACGCTCGCCGACGTGGGGCTCGAGGGCTTCGACAAGCGGATCGTCAGCACGCTCTCGGGTGGCGAGCTGTCGCGCACGTCGCTCGCGGTGGCCCTGCTCGGCAGCCCCGAGCTCCTGGTGCTCGACGAGCCCACGGTGGGACTCGACCCCGTGCTGCGCCGTGACCTGTGGGAGCTGTTCGGCCGGCTGCGGGACGCCGGCGCGAGCCTGCTCGTCTCGAGCCACGTGATGGACGAGGCGGTGCGCTGCGACCGGCTGGTGCTGATGCGCGCCGGCGGCATCCTCGCCGACGGCACGCTCGACGAGCTGCTCGCCCGCACCGGCGCCCCCGACGCCGAGGGCGCCTTCCTCCACCTGGTCGACGAGGCGAACGCCGCCGCGAAGGGTGATGCCGCGTGAACTCGAAGGCCACATGCGGAGTGCAGCGGACGGTGGGGGTCGCCGCAGGCGGCACCCGCCGGGTGCGGAACGCGGGGAAGGCCGAGCGATGAGACTGTCCCTGACCCTGGCGACCGCCGGGCGCGTGCTGCAGCAGCTGCGGCGCGACGGCCGCACCATCGCGCTGCTCCTGCTGGTGCCGTGCGTGCTCCTCGGCCTGGTGGCGTGGATGTTCAACGAGACGCCCCAGGTGATCGACCGGATGGGGCCGATCCTCGTCGGCTTCTTCCCGCTCCTGGTGATGTTCATCGTCACGAGCGTCGCCACCCTCCGAGAGCGCACCGGCGGCACCCTCGAGCGGCTGATGACCATGCCGATCGGCAAGGGCGACTTCGTCGTCGGCTACGCGGTGGCGTTCGCCTTCGTCTCGCTGGTGCAGGCCGTGGTGGTGGTCGCCTGGGCGATCTGGGTGTGCGGCATGGACGTCACCGGGCCGCTCTGGCTGATGTTCGTCGTCGCCGTGCTCAACGCGGTGCTCGGCTGCGCGCTGGGGCTGGCCGCCTCGGCCCTGGCCCGCACCGAGTTCCAGGCCGTGCAGATGATGCCGGCGTTCCTGCTGCCGCAGATCCTGCTGTGCGGCTTCATCATGCCGCGCGACCAGCTGCCGGACGTGCTCGAGTGGATCAGCCGCGTGATGCCCCTGACCTACGCCGTGGACGCGATGCAGAAGATCGCGGCGGGCGGCGGGTGGCACGAGACGCAGGGGGCGATCGGCGTCCTGGTGCTGTTCATCGTCGGCGCGGTCGCCCTGGGCACCACCACGCTGCGGCGGCGCACCGAGTAGCCACCGCTGCGCGGCGAGCCGCTACCGCGCCGCACCGAGGAGCTACCGCGTCGCGGCGAGGCGCGCCCTCTGCGCCGCCACGTCGTAGTCCGCCGCGGGCCAGCCCAGGTCGAGCCCGACGAGCGCCTGCCACAGCAGCTGCGACACCGCGAGGCGTGCGTACCACTTCTGGTCCGCGGGGATGACGTGCCACGGGGCGACGTCGGTCGACGTCCGGTCGAACACCGCCTGGTAGGCCTCCTGGTAGGCGTCCCACCGGGCGCGCGCGTCGACGTCGCCGGGGTTGAACTTCCAGTGCTTGTCCGGGCGGTCCAGCCGCTCGCGCAGCCGGTGGTACTGCTCGTCGCGGCTGATCATCAGGGCCGCCTTGACGATCGTCGTGCCGGAGGCGGCGACCTCGGCCTCGAAGTCGTTGATCTCGTCGTACCGGCGCTCCCAGACGTCGGGCGGCACGAGGGACTCGACGCGCGCGACGAGCACCTCCTCGTAGTGCGACCGGTCGAAGACGCCGATCCGCCCCGCCGGGGGCAGCGCGTTGCGGATCCGCCACAGGTAGTGGTGCCGGCGCTCCTCGGCGGTGGGCACGCCGAACGCGTGGAGCGCGACGCCCTGCGGGTCCACCATCCCGACGACGTGCCGGACGATGCCGCCCTTGCCCGCCGTGTCCAGGCCCTGCAGGACGAGCAGCACCCGCTTCCGGCCGCCGGTCCTGCCGTGCGCGAACAGCCGCTCCTGGAGGTCCGAGGACTCCTCGCCGATCTCGGTCAGCAGCTTTTCTGCCCGGTCGCGGCCGCCCGAGAACCCCGGCGTGGAACCCCGGTCGAAGCCCGCGAGCGAGAACCCCGGACGGGGGCGCAGCTCGTCGAACGCGTCGAACTTCCACGGGCCACGGGTCGTCGCACCACTCGCGCCGGTCATGTGCACTCCTTCGTCGGGCTACCCGCATGCGTACCGCACGCCACCGACGGACGCCCGGCCGGGCAGCGCCGGAGCCCCGCAGGGCGGCCCCGGCGACGCTCCGGTGGCACCCAGCGAGGTGTGACGGAATTGTGACCCACACCACTTGACTACGTAGGCACGGCAGGCTTGTCTACGTAGTCATCCGACAAAGCGGTCGGTGGACGGGAGGCGGCGAACCATGGCGGAGCGTTCCCGGCGCGGGCGCCTTCCCGGTGACCGGCCCGTCGCGGCGACCGACGTCGCCCGCCTCGCCGGTGTCTCCCAGAAGACCGTGTCCCGCGTCGCCAACGACGACCCCCACGTCAGCCCGGACGTACGGCGGCGGGTGCAGGACGCGATCGCGCAGCTGGGCTACCGGCCTAACCGCGCGGCCCGCAGCCTGGTGCTCGGCCGCTACCGCACCATCGGGCTGCTGACGCTCGGCACCATGGACTACGGCCCCGCGTCGCTGACCGTGGGGACCGAGCGGGCGATCCGCGCCGCCGGGTACGCGCTCCTGTTCGTCACCACGCTGGACGACGACCCCGCGACGATCAACAAGGAGCTGGAGAACCTGCTGGCGCAGGGCGTCGACGGGATCGTCATCAACGAGCCGATCGGCCACCCCGAGCTCACCTCGGCGCTGCGCGACGTTCCGCTGCTCAGCCAGTCCGGCGAGTACGGGGTGTCGTCGTGCGAGATCGTCGTCGACCCCGCCCAGCGGGAGGGCAGCCGGGAGGCCGTCGAGTACCTCCTGTCGCTCGGCCACCGCACGGTGCACCACATCAGCGGCCCGCCACGCTGGCGGGTGTCCGACCTGCGGCGGCAGGGCTGGTTGGCGGCGCTGGAGGCGGCCGGCGCACCGGCCCCACCCGTGACGGTGGGCGACTGGACGGCGAGGGCCGGCTACGAGGCGGGGCTCGCGCTCGCGGCGGACCCCGACGTCACCGCCGTCTTCGCGGCCAACGACCAGATGGCGCTCGGGCTGATGTGCGCGTTCGCGCAGGCCGGCCGCCGCGTCCCGCAGGACGTCAGCGTCGTCGGCTTCGACGACATCCCGGAGGCCGCCTACCTCACGCCCGCGCTGACCACGCTGCGCCAGGACCTCCAGGGCATCGCGACGCACGGCGTGCGCCTGCTCATCGACGCCGTCGAGAACCCCGGTCCGCAGCGCCGGACCGAGCTGGTGCCCATGCGGCTCGTCGTCCGGGAGACCACCGGACCCGCGCCATCCCTGTGACCCCGACGCGCCCGTGGAAGGCGGGCGCACATCACCGGACCTGAACAACCGACAGCGAACGAAGGAGTGCATCCAATGTCGAATCGCTCCGTCCGCGGGGGCCGCCGCACGGCGATCGCCCTCGTCGGCTCCCTCGCCCTCGCCGCGCTCGCCGCCTGCTCGTCGGGCGGTGGCGGCGGTGGCGGCACCGCCGCGCGCGTGTCCCAGGAGGACATCGACAAGGCGATGACCACGCCGACCAACCTGCTGTTCTGGACCTGGGTCCCGGACATCCAGAACGAGGTCGACCTGTTCGAGAAGGCCTACCCGGCCATCAAGGTCGAGGTGGTCAACGTCGGCCAGGGCGCCGACCACTACAAGAAGCTGCGCTCCGCCATCCAGGCGGGTCAGGGCGCGCCCGACGTGGCGCAGATCGAGTTCCAGCACATCCAGTCGTTCGCGCTGGGCGACAACCTGCTCGACCTGACGCCGTACATCCCCGAGAACGCCGGCAACGACTACGTCGAGTGGGTGTGGAACCAGGTGAAGTCCACCGACGGGACCAAGGTGTTCGGCATCCCGCAGGACTCCGGCCCGGTGGGGCTGCTGTACCGCGACGACATCCTCAAGGACAACGGGATCGACGTCCCGGCGACCTGGGACGACTTCGCCGCCGCGGCGAAGAAGCTCCACGACGCCAACCCCGACGTCTACCTCACCAACCTCCCCGGCAACGACATGGGCCAGATCGTCAGCCTGCTGTGGCAGGCCGGCGCCAAGCCGTTCGCGTGGGACGGCGACAAGACGGTCACCATCGACCTGGAGTCCGACGCGGCCAAGAAGGTCATCGAGTACTGGAACGGCCTGATCCAGGACGGCCTGGTCTCGGTGGATCCCGACTTCACCGACGCGTGGTACCAGGGCCTGTCCAGCGGCAAGTACGCCAGCTGGGTCCCGGCGGCCGCGTGGGGGCCGGTGTTCCTCCAGGGCACGGCGGGCAACACCTCCGGGCTGTGGCGCGCGGCACAGATCCCGCAGTGGGAGGCCGGCGGCACGGCGACCGCGAACTGGGGCGGCTCGTCCGACGCCGTCATGAAGTCCAGCAAGAACCCGATCGCGGCGGCCCAGCTGGCCTTCTGGATCAACCACGACCCGTCGTCGACGATCAAGTTCGCCAACGAGCAGTTCCTGTTCCCGGTGACCAAGGACACGCTGGCCAACCCGGAGTTCGCCGACCAGGCGAGCGAGTTCTACGGCGGCCAGAAGGTCAACGCGGAGTTCGCCACGATCTCCGACAAGGTCGACGTCAACTTCGGCTGGCTGCCGTTCACCGACTACGTGTACTCGGCCGGCGGCGAGACGCTCGGCAAGGCGATCGCCGACAAGACCGACCTGCTCAAGGGGCTGGCCGACTGGCAGAAGTCACTCGTCGACTACGCCACGCAGCAGGGCTTCACGGTCAAGTAGTCGCTCGCGCGGTGGTGGGCCCCGGCCCGGCCGGGGGGGCCCCCCCCTCCCAGACCCGGGACGGGCGGGGGTAGCGCTGGCCGCGGGC
>CAZBIO010000160.1:0-5600 GCA_964491965.1 uncultured Cellulomonas sp. | reverse complement strand
CTTCTCCTTGGCGCTATCCGGGATGACGATCCCGGACGCCGTGGTCGTCTCGGCCTCGAGGGCCTTCACGACGATCCGGTCCTCGAGCGGCTTGATGGAGACCGACACAGCGGACCTCCCCTTCGCATGTGAGTAGTTCTGGCCTGTGCTGCCGCACCGTCGAGCCACGTCGTCGCGGGTGCCGGGACTCGCTTGTTCGGCTGGGCATGGTTGGCACACTCACGGGGAGAGTGCCAGCACCTCACTCTAGGAAGGGGTTAGCACTCGGTCAAGGCGAGTGCTAGGGCGCGCCGCGGCCGGCGCCGCCGTGCGAGGATCACGCCCATGGACGCCGCCGCGCTGTCCCGGCTGCTCAGCGCCGAGGGCTGGGCCTTGCTGTCCGCGCTGCCCCCGTACGACGAGGCCCGCGCCATGGCCCTGTCGAAGCGGCTGCACGCCGAGGGCCTGGACGCGGAGCTGGTCGCCGCCGCCCTCACGCAGTCGCGGCTGCGCACCAGGGCCCGCACCAAGTTCGGCGAGTTCGCCGACGGCATGCTGTTCACCGCCGCGGGCCTGGAGCAGGCCACGCGCCTCGAGGTGGCGGCGCACCACGCGCGCCGGTACCTCGCCGCGGGCACGACGAGCGTCGCCGACCTGACGTGCGGCATCGGCGCGGACGCGATGGCGTTCGCCGGCGTGGGCCTCAAGGTCCTCGCCGTCGACGCCGACGAGGTCACGGCCGCGGTGGCCACGGTCAACCTCCGCCACTTCCCCGAGGCCGTGGTGCGGCACGCCGACGCGCTGACGCTGGACCTCACGGGCATCGACGCCCTGTATGCCGATCCGGCCCGGCGAACCTCGTCGGGCGCCCGCACGCACGACCCCGCCGCCTACACCCCGCCGCTGGACTCGCTGCTCGCCCTCCGCGCCCGCGTGCCCGCGCTGGGCGTCAAGGTGGGCCCCGGCCTGCCGCACCGCGCCGTGCCCGACGACGCCCATGCGCAGTGGGTCTCCGCCGACGGCGAGGTGGTGGAGGCGGGCCTGTGGTTCGGGCCGCTCGCGCCGGAGGGCCCGGGGCGCTCGGCGCTGGTGCTGCGGGGCGGCACGGCGCACGTCGTGCCCGACGAGCCCGGGGCTCCCCGCCCCGAGGTCGGCCCGGTCGGCTCGTACCTCTACGAGCCCGACGGGGCGGTGATCCGCGCCGGGCTGGTCCACCGCGTGGCCACCGACGTGCACGGGCGGCTCGTCGACCCCACCATCGCGTACGTGACTGCCGATCGCCTCACCGCGACCCCCGTCGCGAGCGCCTACCGCGTGCTCGACGAGATGCCGTTCGCCGTCAAGCGGCTGCGCGCCTACCTCCGCGAACGCGGCGTGGGCCGGCTGACCGTCAAGAAGCGGGGCACCGCCGTGACGCCCGAGGCGCTCCGCTCGCAGCTCGACCTGCGCGGCTCCGCGGAGGCGACCGTGGTCCTGACGCGCGTCGCCGGCGCGCAGCGCGTGCTCGTCGTCGAACCCGTCGGGGCGGAGTGATGGCGACGCCCGTCGCGCTGCCGTTCGCGGCGTCCGAGCGCTCGACGGTGGGACTGGAGTGGGAGCTCGCGCTCGTCGACACCGACTCGGGCGACCTGCGGCAAGCCGCGGCGGCCGTCCTCGAGGCCGTGCACCGCGACTGGGACGACGAGGACCCCCTCGGCCCGCACGTCGCCGCCGAGCTGCTGCTCAACACGATCGAGGTGTCGAGCGGCAAGTGCCGCACCATCGGCGAGGCGACGAGCGGGCTGGCCGCGGTGCTCGAGCGGGTGCAGCGGGTGACGGCGCCGCTGCGGATCGACCTGATGGGCGGCGGCACGCACCCGTTCGCCCACTGGGCGACGCAGCGCGTCACCGACAAGCAGCGCTATGCGACGTTGATCGACCGCACGCAGTGGTGGGGCCGGCAGA
Organism: uncultured Cellulomonas sp.; assembly: GCA_964491965.1. Classification (GTDB taxonomy): domain Bacteria; phylum Actinomycetota; class Actinomycetes; order Actinomycetales; family Cellulomonadaceae; genus Cellulomonas. The sequence goes on along the minus strand of CAZBIO010000160.1, from coordinate 3,677 downwards.
TGCTGATCTTCGGCGTGCACGTGCACGTGGGGATCGAGTCGCGCGCGAAGGTGCTGCCGATCTCGCGGGCGATGCTGACGGTGTTCGGCGTCATCCAGTCGCTGGCGGCGTCGTCGCCGTTCTGGGCAGGCGAGGACACCGGCTACGCGTCCAACCGGGCGCTCCTGTTCCAGCAGCTGCCCACCGCGGGGCTGCCGCCGCAGCTGGACCGCTGGGAGCAGCTCGAGCAGTACGTCGGCGACGTGCTCCACGTCGGCGTCATCGACGAGGTGACCGAGCTGCGGTGGGACATCCGGCCGTCGCCGCGGTTCGGGACCCTGGAGCTGCGGATCGCCGACGGGGCGACCAACCTCGCCGAGGTCGCCGCGATCTCGGCGCTGACGCACTGCTTCGTCGAGCACTTCTCGACGCTCATCGACGCCGGCGAGCCCCTGCCGACGCTCCCGCCGTGGTTCGTCACGGAGAACAAGTGGCGCTCGGCCCGCTACGGCATGGATGCGATCCTCGTCACGAACGCAGCGGGCGACGAGGAGCTCGTCGGCGACTCGACCCAGCGGTGGCTCGACACGCTCGCGCCCGTCGCGGAGCGCCTGGGCTGCGCGGCGGAGCTGGAGCAGGTGCGGCTGGTGCTCCGCCGCGGCGCGTCCTACCAGCGGCAGCGCGCCGTCGCACGGCGCAACGGCGGCGCGTTGCTGCCCGTCGTGCGGTCGCTGGTCGACGAGTTCCGCGCCGGGCGGCCGGCGTAGCACGGCGCGACGCGCCTGGCGGAGCCCGGCCCGCCGGCCGCCGGTGGGCCGGGCGTCAGCCCTCGGCGAGGATCGCGTCGGCCTGCGAGAGCGCCAGCGCCATGCCCGGGGTCGCCCGACGAGCCCCTCTCCCCCAACGTCCGAGGAAGTGGGGCCTCTACCCCACACTTCCTCGGACGTTGCGAGAAGAGGGCGGGGAGTTGGGCGCCGGCGCGGGTGCTGGCCGCTGGCCGCTGGCCGCTGGGAGTGAGACGTTGCGAGTTAGACGAGAACGGTGGTCAGCGGCATCGACGAGTCGACCGGCAGGTCGAGCGACGACGGCGGCAGGCCGCGGCGCACCACCGCCGAGCCGAGGGCGGCGATCATCGCCCCGTTGTCCGTGCAGTACCGCAGCGGCGGCAGCCGCAGCGTGATCCCCGCCTCCGCGCACCGCTTCGCCGCCATCTCCCGCAGCTGCGAGTTGGCCGAGAATCCGCCGCCGACGACGAGCGTGTCGATGCCGTGTGCGTGGCACGCGGCGATGGTCTTGGCGGTCAGCACGTCGGCCACCGCCGCGGCGAAGGACGCCGAGACGTCCTCGAGCGGGATGTCCAGCCCGGCATCCTGCCGCGCCTCGACCCAGCGCGCCACCGCCGTCTTGAGCCCGGAGAACGAGAAGTCCGTCGCGTGGGCCGCCTGGTCCTTCGGCGCGGTCAGCCCACGCGGGAACCGGATCGCCTCCGGGTCGCCCGCGCGCGCGAGGCGGTCGATGTGCGGGCCGCCCGGGTACGGCAGGCCGAGCAGCCGTCCCACCTTGTCGAAGGCCTCCCCCGCGGCGTCGTCGAGCGTGGAGCCGAGCTCGGTGACGTTCACCGTGTCGTCGAGCAGCAGCAGCGACGAGTGCCCGCCGGAGACGACGAGCGCCATCACCCGCTCCGGGAACGGCCCGTCGACGAGCTCGTCGACCACCGCGTGCCCGATGACGTGGTTGACGCCGTAGAGCGGCTTGTCGAGCGCGACGGCGAGGGCCTTGGCCGCGGCCGCACCGACCGTCAGGGGCCCGACGAGCCCAGGGCCGGCGGTCACCGCGATCGCGTCGACGTCCGCGAGGGCGACCCCGGTCGCATCCAGCGCCCGTTCGATCGTCGGGACCATCGCCTCGAGGTGGGCGCGGGAGGCGATCTCCGGGATGATCCCGCCGAAGCGCGCGTGCTCGTCGACCGACGAGGCCACGCAGTCCACCAGCAGCTCGTAACCGCGCACCAGGCCGACGCCGGTCTCGTCGCACGACGTCTCGATGCCCAGCACCAACGGCTCACCGCTCACGGCGCACCACCCTAGGCGCCCGCACGCCCACCCTCCTGCGCCCGGCGATGCACATCCGCGCCAGTCATGGGGCGACACGCATCCACGCGGCGACGCCGGTGATGCACGTAGAGGTGCATCTCTCACGCGGATGTGCATCACCGTGCGCCACCCGGCGGCGCCCAGCGCCGCCCGTGCTCCCGCCACTCCCCGCCGCCCCGCGAGACATGCACTTTCGCGCCAGATCGGCACTAGCAACTGCTCAGTTCGCGTGGAAGTGCTCGTCTCGCGCGAGAGAGCGTGGGTGGCCTGCCCTCGGCGGGCGACCCGCCGGCGCGCCCCGTCCGCACGCCGGCACCCGTCACGGCGCCTCGCCCGTCGCGACCGGCCGAGCAGGGTCCGACGACCACGCCGACCACGACCCGGGGTACAGCGCGGCGTCGACGCCGATCGCCGCGAGCGCCGCCACCTCGTGCGCGGCGGTGACCCCCGATCCGCAGTACACGGCGACCGGCCCGGTCGTCAGCGCGGCGAACCGCGCCCGCAGCGCCTCGTCGGGCAGGAAGCGGCCGTCGGCGTCGAGGTTCGCCGCGGTGGGCGCCGAGACGGCGCCGGGGATGTGCCCCGCCCGGGGGTCCACGGGCTCGACGAGCCCCGCGTATCGCTCGGTCGCGCGGGCGTCGAGGAGCGTGCCCGGCGTGCCAGGCGTGCCCGCCCACCTCGCGGCCTCGTCGGCCGTGATCGTCGCCAGCGCGCCAGGGCGCACGACGAGGTCACCGGGCTCGGGCAGCACCTCGCCCGCCTCCAGCGACAGGCCGGCCGCGGTCCACGCGGCGATGCCACCGTCGAGCAGCCGCACCGACGCGACGCCCGCCCAGCGCAGCAGCCACCAGGCGCGCGCGGCGGACATGCCGCCCAGGTCGTCGTACGCGACCACCGCCGACCCCTCGCGCACGCCCCAGCGCCGCGCGGCCGCCTCGAGGTCGGCGACGTCCGGCAGCGGGTGCCGCCCGGCGGCGGGTGCGGGCGGAGCGGCCAGCTCGGTGTCGAGGTCGACGTAGACGGCGCCCGGCAGGTGACCGGTCAGGTAGCGCTCGTGGCCGTCCGTGCGGCCCAGCGCCCACCGCACGTCGAGGAGCACGGGCGGTTCGTCGTCGACCAGGGCGGCCGCCAGGTCGTCGGCGGTGACCAGCACGTCCGTCCTCATCGGCCCTCCAACGGCAGCAGCATGGTCCACGCGTCGATGTTCCCCGGCTGGTAATAGGCCCGGCGCCGCCCCAGCCGCTGGAACCCCGACGACTCGTACAGGTGGATCGCCGGCTCGTTGTCGACGCGCACCTCGAGCAGCACCCGCTCGGCGCCCAGCTCGCGGGCGCGCGCGACGAGCGCGTCGAGCAGCCGGCGGCCGACGCCATGGTTCTGGTAGGTGGCGTCCACGCCGATGGTCATCACCTGCGCGTCGTCGCCGTCGAACCACAGGCCGGCGTACCCGACGAGGGCCCCGCCGGGCCGCTGCGCCCCGACGTACCAGCGGCTGGGCCCGACGATCTCCTCGGCGAGCGACTGCCGCGACCAGCGCGCCACCCCGAACAGCTCGCCCTCCAGGCGGTCGAGGTCGTCGAGGTCCGCGCCGGTCAGCGGGCGGAT
>CAZBIO010000159.1:0-8240 GCA_964491965.1 uncultured Cellulomonas sp. | reverse complement strand
GGCCTCCGGCATGACGAGCCGCGCGATCGCCCAGCGGTTCACGCTGTCGGTGCGCACCGTCGACTCCCACCTGGCCCGGGTGTTCGCCAAGACCGGCACGCACTCGCGCGAGGAGCTGATCGCCATCCTGCGGTGAGGCGGCGCTACCCCACCACGGTCCCGAAGGCGTCAGCCGACCACGGTCCCGAAGGCCAGGCCGAGCACGTACGTGACGAGCGCCGCGCCGTAGCCGATCCCCAGCTGGCGCAGCGCGCGCTTGACCGGCGCCGCGCCGGACAGCAGGCCGACCACGGCCCCCGTGCCGAGCAGCGCGATGCCGACCAGCCCGGACGCCCACGCGACCGCCGCCCACCCGGTGGCCCCGATCAGGTACGGCAGCACGGGAATGAGCGCGCCGGAGGCGAAGAAGCAGAAGCTGGTCCAGGCGGCACCCCACGCGGTGCCGATCGCCTCGTGCTCGTCGACCGGCTCGGCCGTGCGTTCGTCGGGCCCGTGCCGTGTGTCGTCCGGCAGCGGTGTGGAGCTGCGCAGCAGCGCCGGTCCCACCGCGTGGGCGCGCTGGTAGCGCCCGAGCGAGGACAGGACGGTGGCGGCACGCGCCTGCGCGGCCTCGGCGTCCAGGCCGCGGGCGCGGTAGACCAACGCCAGCTCGTTGGCGTCGACGTCGAGGTGGGGCAGCGCAGCGCCTGCCTCGGGCCCGGGGCTCCCGGCCTCGAGCAGCTCGCGTTGCGAGCGCACAGAGACGTACTCGCCCGCGCCCATCGACATGGCGCCGGCGAGCAGGCCGGCCAGGCCGGACAGCAGCACCGTCTGGCTGGTCACGCCGGAGGCGCCGATGCCCAGCACCAGCGCGAGGTTGCTCACCAGGCCGTCGTTCGCGCCGAACACCCCGGCGCGGAAGCGGCCCGAGATCCGGTTGCGGCCGCGCCGCGCCAGGCCGCGGACCACCTCCTCGTGGATCCGCTCGTCGGCCACCATGCGCGGCGTCGCGTCACCGTCCTCGGCGTACGACGAGCGCGCCTCCGCCCGTTGCGCGAGCGCGAGCGTGAACACGGAGCCGAAGCGGCGGGCCAGGAACCCGAGCACGCGGCTGCGCACGTCGCCGCGCAGCGGCATGCCGACGTCGTCGCCGAGCAGCTCGAGCCAGTGCGCCTCGTGGCGGCGTTCCGCCTCGGCGAGCGCGATCAGGATCTCGCGCTCCTCGCCGGTGCGGCGGGCCGCGAGGTCGCGGTACACGGCGGCCTCGGCGCGCTCGTCGGCGAGGTTGCGACGCCAGCGACGGATCTGGGTGGGGGTGGGCCGGGAGGGCGGTTCGGAAGACATCGCCGACCATGGTGACATGTGCGTTTGCGCAGGTCACGCGCTACGGCAGTTTTCGCAGGGCCGAACTTGCGGGCTCGTAGGGCGGCGATGGCGGCGGCCGGGTGGCCGCGGTCAGCTGTGCTCGGCGACGAGGCCGAGCAGCCGGAGCGCCTCGTCGGCCTGCTCGCACGGCGGGCCCGACGAGCGGAGCACCACGCCGTCCTCGTCGTCCCCCAGCGGCTCGAGCGTCTCCAGCTGGGAGGTGAGCAGGCTCGCCGGCATGTAGTGGTGGCGGCGCGCGGACATCCGGCGCTGCAGCTCGTCGGCCGGCACGTCGACGAGGACGAACCGCACGCGCCCGGGCGCGGCCCGCAGCCGGTCGCGGTAGGCGCGGCGCAGCGCGGAGCAGGCCAGGACGGTGGAGCGCCCGGCCTCGTCGTGCTCGGCCATCGCGGCGACGAGCGCGTCGAGCCACGGCCAGCGGTCGTCGTCGGTCAGCGGCACGCCGGCGGACATCTTCGCGACGTTCTCCGGCGGGTGGAACTCGTCGCCCTCGAGGAACGGCCGGTCCAACCGGGCGGCGAGCAGCGTGCCCAGCGTCGACTTGCCGGTGCCGGACACGCCCATGACCACGAGGTGCTCCACGGCGCCTAGCGTGCCAGGGATTCCTCGGCGTCCTGTGCGCGATGCACGTGCGAATCCGCATGGAGGTGGACCGCGGGGGTTCGGCGCCGAGCGGGGGATGCGCCCAGGTCATGGGCGGGTGACCCGTAGGCTCGCGCGGTGCGTTCGCTGTTGCTGGACACCACCCCGCTCAAGGCCAGCCCGGCGTTCGCGCGGTTGTGGGTGGGGCTCTCGGTGGCGAACCTCGGGTCACAGCTGACCGTCGTCGCGGTGGGCCTCCAGGTATACGACCTGACGCAGTCCACCCTCGCGGTCGGCGTGCTCGGCATCTGCGCGCTGGTGCCGCTCGTGGTGTTCGGGCTGTACGGCGGCGCGATCTCCGACCGGCACGACCGACGGACCGTCGCGCTCGTCGCGTCCGTGGTCAGCTGGGTGGTCACCCTGGGGCTCGTGGTGCAGGCGGTCGCCGGCAACCGCAGCGTCGGCGTGCTGTTCGCACTCGTCGCGGTGCAGTCGGCGGCGGGTGCCGTCAACGGCCCGGCGCGTGGGGCGATCATCCCCCGGCTGCTCGGGCCCCAGCTGATGCCGGCGGCCAACGCGCTGCAGACCCTGGGCTTCAACGTCGCGCTGACCGGCGGGCCGCTGCTCGGCGCGGTGCTCGTCGCCGCCGTCGACTACTCCCTGGCCTACGGACTCGACGCGGCGCTGTTCACCGTGGCGCTGCTCGCGCTGTGGCGGTTGCCGGCGATCCCGCCCCAGGGCGAGGTGCCATCGCGTTCCGGGTTCCACGCCGTGGTGGACGGCCTGCGGTACCTGGGCACGCAGCCCAACGTCCGGATGACCTTCCTGGTGGACATCGCCGCGATGCTGTCGATGCCGCGCGTGCTGTTCCCCGCGGTCGGCGTGATGTTCCTCGGCGGCGGGGCGACCACCACCGGCGCGCTGACCGCGGCGATCGCCGCCGGGGGCATCCTCGCGTCGCTGCTGTCCGGGGGGCTGACGCGCGTGCGCTGGCAGGGGCGCGTCATCGCGTGGGCCATCACCGGGTGGTCACTGGCGGTGGTCGCGTTCGGCGGCATCCTCGTCGCGGCCGGGAAGACGTCGCCGGGCCACGTCGTGTGGCCGGCGCTGATCGCCGCCTTCGTGGTGCTCGCCGTGGCCGGCGCGTCCGACTCCGTCAGCTCGGTGTTCCGCAACACCATCCTCCAGACGGCCACGCCCGACGAGATGCGCGGGCGGCTGCAGGGGGTCTTCCTCGTGGTGGTCACGGGCGGGCCCCGCATCGGGGAGCTGTTCGTCGGCGCGCTCTCTGAGCGGGTGTCCGAAGGGTGGGCCGCCGTGATCGCCGGGACGCTGTCGGTGACGCTGATGTGGCTGCTGGTGCGCGGGCAGCGCGGGTTCTGGCGCTACGACGCGCACGACCCGCAGCCGTAGCGCCGGCGGAGCACCCGCGCAGTTGCGGCGGCTGCGGCGGCGTCGTTCGCGGCCCGCCGGCCGCGCTGCCGACTCGGCCGTCGCGCTATCGGCCCGCCCGCCGTGCTACCGACCCGGCCTGAGCGCCTCAGGCGCTTGCGCCCCTCGGTCGTCGGACACCGGCGCCGGCCGTTCGTCGGGCGCCTCGGCCCTCCGTTCGTCGGGCGCCTCGGCCCTCCGCTCGTCGGGCGCCGACTCCTCGCCCCCGCGCCGGAGCGCGCGATACGCGAACGCCGTGACCACCACCACCGTGACGCCGGCGCCGACCACCACGAGGTAGCCGCCGCGCGATCCCGCCGCGTCGACGCGTGCACCCGCGACCGAGGACCCGATCGAGACCCCGACGTTGATCGCGGTGCCCACCCACGTCAGGCCTTCGGTCAGCCGCGTGGGCGGCACGATCGCCTGGACCAGGCCGTTGCCGGCGACGATCGACGGCGAGATCACCAGGCCGACGACGAACATGGTCGCCGCCAGCGCGACGAGGTTCTCGATGAACAGGAACAGGCACACGCCGAGCGCGAGCAGCACGATGCCGACGGCGAACCGCCGCTCCAGCGCGACCTGCCAGTGCCGGGCGCCGTAGAGCAGCCCGCCGGTCAGGGACCCCAGGGCGAACACCGCGAGGATCATCCCGACCTGGCCCTTGTGCCCCAGCTCCTCGGCGAAGGCGACGGTCGACACGTCGCTGGCCCCGAAGATCGCGCCCATCCCGACGAAGACGACGAGCAGCAGCGCGATGCCCGGCAGCGCCAGGACGCTGCCCCGGGGACGCGGGGCGTCGCGCGGGGCCGTCGGCGGCTCGGTGGCGCGCTGGAGCAGGAACCAGCCGCCGCCGACGAGCGCGGCGAGCGCCGGCACCGCGAGCCCCAGCTCCGGACGGGAGCTGGTCGCGAGCACGGTCGCCAGGACGGGGCCGACGACGAACACCAGCTCGTCGAGCACCGACTCCAGGGAGTACGCCGTGTGCAGCCGCAGCGGTGAGTCGGCGAGCACGTGTGTCCAGCGCGCGCGCACGAGCGCGCCCATGCCGCCGCCGCACCCGGTGAGGGCGGCGCCGACGAACAGCCAGGCCGGATGCGCGACCGTCGCCGCGGCGAACACCAGGATCGCCATGCCCGCCAGCCCCACGCCGAGGAAGGGCCACATCGCGCGTCCCTGCCCGTGGCGGTCCACCAGGCGGGCGATCTGCGGGCCGACCAGCGCGGTGGCGATGACCAGGACCGCGCTGACCTGACCGGCCAGCCCGTACGAGTCGTAGAACGTGCTGACGACGAGGACGATCGCGATGCCGACCATCGACATCGGCAGCCTGGCGAGGACCCCCGCGGCGCTGAACCTCAGCGCGCCAGGGCGCGACAAGATGTCGCGGTACGGCTGGAGCATCCCGCCAGTCTGTCACCGGGCACCGACAAGGGCCGACGGGATATCGCCCCTGCTCGCGACTTCGTCGACTGCCACCGAAACCCGCCGAGTGCCACCGAAGTTGCGGGTGCACTCGGTGAGTGTCGGGTGCACTCGGCGAATCGGGCGGGCCCTACGACGACAGCGCGGCGCTCACCACCTCGCGCGCCTCGGCCTGCACCTGCGCCAGGTGGTCGGCCGAGACGAACGACTCGGCGTAGATCTTGTAGACGTCCTCGGTGCCGCTGGGGCGCGCGGCGAACCACGCGTCCTTCGTCGTCACCTTGAGGCCGCCGATCGCCGCGCCGTTGCCGGGCGCCGCGGTGAGCCGCGCGGTGATGTCCTGGCCGGCGAGCGTCGTCGCGGTCACCTGCGACGGCGACAGCGCGGCGAGCGTCGCCTTCTCCGCGCGCGTCGCGGGCGCGTCCACGCGCGCGTACCAGGACTGCCCGAACTCGCCGACGAGCTCCGCGTGGAGCTGCGACGGCGTGCGGCCGGTGGTCGCGAGGATCTCGGAGGCGAGCAGGCAGGCGACGATGCCGTCCTTGTCCGTGGTCCACACCGAACCGTCGGTGCGCAGGAACGACGCACCCGCCGACTCCTCGCCGCCGAACCCGACCGACCCGTCCACCAGCCCGGGCACGAACCACTTGAACCCGACCGGCACCTCCAACAGTCGCCGGCCCAGCTTCGCGGCGACGCGGTCGATCAGCGACGACGACACCAGCGTCTTGCCGATCGCCGTCCCCGGCGCCCAGCCGGGCCGCGCCCCGCCGTAGAGGTAGGAGACAGCGACCGCGAGGTAGTGGTTCGGGTTCATCAGCCCGGCGTCGGGCGTGACGATGCCGTGGCGGTCGGAGTCGGCGTCGTTGCCGGTCGCCAGGTCGAACGGGGCGTCGGCGCCGGAGCCCGACATCCGCGCCACCAGCGACGCCATCGCGTAGGGCGACGAGCAGTCCATGCGGATCTTGCCGTCCCAGTCGAGCGTCATGAACGCCCACCGGGGGTCCACGGACGGGTTCACCACGGTGAGGTCGAGGTCGTACCGCTCCGCGATCTCGCCCCAGTACTCCACGGAGGCCCCGCCCAGCGGGTCGGCGCCGATCCGCACGCCCGCCGCCCGGATCGAGTCGAGGTCGACGACGTTGGCCAGGTCGTCGACGTACGCGCTGAGGTAGTCGTGGCGCGCGGTGGTGTCGGCGGCGAGCGCCGCCTCGACGGACACCCGCGGCACGGCGCGCCAGCCGGAGGCAAGCAGCTCGTTCGCTCGTCGGGCAATCCACGCCGTCGCCTCGGAGCCGGCCGGGCCGCCGTCCGGCGGGTTGTACTTGAAGCCGCCGTCCCGCGGCGGGTTGTGCGACGGGGTGACGACAATCCCGTCGGCGAGCCCCGGCCCGCTGGTGCGCACGCCCTCGGCGGTCCCCGCACCGTTGCGCGTGAGGATCGCGTGCGAGACGGCCGGTGTCGGGGTCCAGGAGTCGCGCGCGTCGACGCGCACCTGCACGCCCGCGGCGGCGAGCACCTCGAGGGCGGTGCGCCAGGCGGGCAGCGACAGCCCGTGCGTGTCGCGGCCGATGAACAGCGGACCGTCGGTGCCCTGCGAGCGGCGGTACTCGACGATCGCGGCGGTGATGGCGACGATGTGCGCCTCGTTGAACGCCGTGTCCAGCGCGGAGCCGCGGTGCCCACTGGTGCCGAACACCACCTGCTGGAGGGGATCGGCGGGGTCGGGGACGCGGTCGTAGTACGCCGCGACCAGCGCGTCGACGTCGATGAGGTCCTCTGGCAGGGCGGGCTGGCCGGCGCGCGGGTGCATGCCCCCGATCCTCGCGCACCCCGCCCCCCGCCGCCCACCTCGCCCCCGCGCTCGCGCCGCCGTCCGACCCCGCCACACGTGGTGCCAGAGTGACGAAACAGGGCCGACAAGGCGTCAGACGAACCCCACCAGTCACACCAGTCCCACGTGTGGCGGGGTTGAACGGTTGGAGGGGGTGGCGGGCCCCGGGGGGAGGGGGCGGCGGGGGCCAGTAGGGTGCGGGGCATGGCGGCACAGCAGGACATGTACGTGGCGCGCCCCTTCGAGGGGCTGGCCGGGGAGACCGACCTGGTGGCGATGCGGGAGCTGGTCCCCGCGGCCACCGCGGCGGTGCGCACGACGAAGGAGCACGGCTCCCGCGACGTCGTCGTCAGCACCTCGCTGCCGGACGCCTGGCCGGCGCTGCACCGCCAGGACGGCACGCTGCTCGTCGCGCTGCAGACCCGCACGTCGTCGGGCGACGCGTCGCGCGACGTCGCCACCGCGCTGCTCCAGGCGCTGGAGGTCGAGCCGGGCACCCCCGTAACGTCGCTCGGCCTGCCGACCCCCGGTCCGCGCCTCCAGGACGTCCTCGACCCCGGGGCGCCGTTCGAGCTGACGATGCGGACCAGCTTCGACTACTGGCTCGACGAGTCCACCGAGCAGACCGCCCAGATCAAGGCCGCCCTCGAGGAGGCCGACGCCAGCATCCTGCCGACGGCCAAGCTCGAGGGCGTCGACTCGGCGTACTGGACGCGGATGTCCGGCCGCGAGTTCGTCCGCTGGGTGCAGCCGCTCGACGAGCAGGTGGTGGTGGACGGGCTCGCCCGCCTGCACGCGCGCCGCGAGTCCGGGTTCGGCGGCTCGAAGTTCGTCGGCTACTTCCGCGCGTGCGGCCTCGTCGTGCCCGTGTGGGAGCTGGCCCGGGGGACCGAGCCGGAGGAGGCGTCGGCCGACATCGCCCAGTTCGCCCCGGCATTCGCCGCCGCGGTCGCCGACGACGAGCCGCTCGACGCCAACGCCCGCCGCGCCCGCGCCGGCCTCGTCGCCCGCCAGGTCACCTTGCGCTGACTTTGCGTTGCCTTGCGCTGATCGGGCGACTGCGCAGGCGAAGGCTTGACCCGCGTCGATAGGCTTGCCTCGTGCCGCGAACCCGTCGAGCCGCCGGTCCGCAGACCGGTCAGTCTGTGCCCGACGAGCCCACGGTGCCCACTGCCGACGCCCCGGGGGCCGTCCTCCGGCCGGCCCAGCCGGAGACGCCGACCCGCCCCTCGCGCCCGCCGCGCGTCGCGGCGATCATCCCCGCGAAGGACCAGGCCCGCCGCATCACCGCGACGGTGCGCGCCGTGCGGGCCATTCCGGGGGTTGACCTGGTGCTCGTCGTCGACGACGGGTCCGAGGACGACACCCAGCACGTCGCGCGGGAGGCGGGTGCGGTCGTCGTGCGCCACTCCCACAACCGGGGGCGCGCGGCCGCGATGGAGACGGGCGCGGCCGTGGTCGCGATGCGTGACGCCCCCGACCGGGCGCCGCGCTCGCTGCTGTTCCTCGCCGCGGACCTCGGCGAGTCGGCGGTGGCTGTCGCGCCGCTGGTGCCCCCCGGGCTCGACGGCGCGGCGGACATGACGGTGGCGCTGCTGTC
>CAZBIO010000158.1:0-6996 GCA_964491965.1 uncultured Cellulomonas sp. | reverse complement strand
CCACCCACCTCTCCCTTCGCCGAGTGCCACCGAAACGTGCCGAGTGCGCCCGAAGTTGCGGGTGCAGTCGGCGGGTTTCGGGTGCACTCGGCGCAATGAGGGCGGCCGACGAGGGGCGGGTCGACGGGGGCGGGCTGCGCGAGGGGCGGGCTGACGAGGGCGGGCCGGGTGGGGGCGGGGCCGCGGGGAGGGTGAAGGGGAGGGCCGGTAGGACATCGAGCGTTAACGTCGCGGTGACGCCCGCGAATTACATGGTGTATACCGTCCACACTCGTGAAGGCCATCACCGAACCGACCGTGACGCAGGCGGGCACCGCGCGCAGCGCCGGAGGCATCCGCGTCCACGGCCTGACCAAGACCTACGAGCGGGTCACCGGCCGCGAGGTGGTGCGCACGCGCGCGCTGCACTCGGTCGACCTGCACGTCGCGCCGCAGGAGTTCGTCTCGCTCGTCGGGCCCTCCGGCTGCGGCAAGACCACCGTGCTGAAGATCGTCGCCGGGCTGCTGTCTCGCAGCGGCGGCACCGTCGAGGTGGGCGGCGCGCCCGTTACCGGCCCGGGCACCGACCGCGGCGTCGTGTTCCAGCAGGCCGCGCTGCTGCCGTGGCAGACGGTGCTCGGCAACGTCACCGTCGCGCTCCAGTTCGCCGGGATCGCGCGCAGGGAGCGGGGCGAGCGCGCCGAGCGGTACCTGCGGCTCGTCGGGCTCGGGGACTTCCTGGGGCACTACCCGGGCGAGCTGTCGGGCGGGATGCAGCAGCGCGTCGGCATCGCCCGCGCGCTGGCGCTCGAGCCGGACGTCCTGCTCATGGACGAGCCGTTCGGCGCCCTCGACGCGATCACGCGCCACACGATGCAGACCGAGCTGATGCGGATCTGGGAGCACGAGCGCCGGTCGGTGCTGTTCGTCACGCACTCGCTCGACGAGGCGCTGCTGATGTCCGACCGCGTCGTGGTGATGAAGCGCGGCGGCGTCGAGGCATCCGTGGACGTGGACCTCCCGCGGCCGCGCAGCCGGCGCGAGCTGGTCGAGGATCCGGCGGCCCGCCGCTTGCACGTGATGCTGGAAGAGATGCTCGAGGAGGCGCAGTGAGTGCGGCGACGGTGGACACGGCAACCGTGGGGACCGCGACGATCGAGCGCGAGCGGGTCGGGCTGTCGACGACGCTGCGCGGCCTGATCGTCTCGAGGGTCCGACTGGCGCAGCTGGCGATCCTCGCGGTGCTGCTGGGCGTGTGGGAGATCGTCGGGCGCCGCCTGGGCACGTTCTTCCTCGCGCCACCCAGCACGCTGTGGTCGGCGACGAAGGAGATGGTCGCCTCCGGCGACCTCCAGCGCGCGATCCTCGACTCGCTGTCGTCCCTGCTCGTCGGGTTCCTCATCGCGATGGTGGTGGGGATCGTCGTCGGCTTCCTCATGGGGTGGTACCGGCCGGTGGGCCAGGTGCTCGACCCCTACGTCTCCGCCGGGTACGTCATCCCGACGGCGGGCCTGGTCCCGGTGTTCATCATCTGGTTCGGGCTCGGGTTCACCGCCCGGACGGTGACGGTGTTCCTGTTCTGCGTGTTCGAGATCCTCATCTCGACGTACACCGGCGTCCGCAACGTCGACGGCAACCTGGTCAACGCCGCGCGCGCCTTCGGCGCCAACCGGTGGCAGCTGTTCAGCCGGGTGGTGTCCCGCGCGTCGCTGCCCTACATCTTCGCCGGCCTGCGCATGGGGGCCTCGCGCGCGGTGAAGGGCATGGTCATCGCGGAGATCCTCTTCGCGGTGACGGGCCTCGGCGGGCTAATCCAGGACGCCGCCAACTACTACCGCACCGACAAGGTGTTCGTCGTCGTCATCGTCCTGGCCCTCATCGGCATCGCGTTCTCCGCCCTCATCCAGTGGCTCGAGCGACGCGTCACGCCCTGGAGCGAGACCCAGGTCTCCTGACCCTCCCCCCGCACGACGAGGAAGGGCGCGCGACCGGCGCGCCTCGCCCCGCTGACCCCGAACCGCCCGCCCGCAACGAACCGCCCGCCCGCAACGAACCGCCAGCCCGCAACGGACCGCCAGCCCGCAACGGAAGGAACGCACGATGAGAAAGCTCGTCAGCGCAGGAGTGGTGCTCCTGGCGCTCGCCCTCGCCGCATGCAGCGCGTCCCCCGACGCCCCGGCGGCCGCCGCCGCGGGGACCACCGGACCGGCGGCCGAGGAGACAGGCGCCGGGCCCGACGAGACCGGCGCCGGGCCCGACGAGACCGGCGGTGGCTCGGCGCCCACCGGCCTGCGCGTCGCCTACGCCTCCGACCTCGACCCCAACGACATCGCCGACCAGATCGGCCTGAAGGCCGCCGGCGCGGACGTCCAGTTCCTCACCGAGGACTCGGCCGTGGTCGCCGGCCTGCAGAACGGCAACTTCGACATCGGCAACATCGACATCACCGCCGCGGTCAAGGCGATCCAGGCCGGCGTGCCCCTGAAGATCGTCTACGTCTCGCAGAACCAGCCCGAGTTCGTCATGGTGTCGCAGGCGGACATCACCGAGCTGTCGCAGCTGGCGGGCAAGAACGTCGCCTACCACTCGCCGGGCTCGCTGACGGAAATCCTCCAGCGCGAGCTGGTCAAGCAGGCCGACCCGGCGCTCGACGCGGCGATCACGTGGACCGTGCTGCCCGAGTCGCCCAACCGCGCGGCGGCGATGCTCGCCAAGCGGATCGACGCCACCACGCTCGAGTTCGGCGACGTCCACGCGCTCCAGGAGCAGGGCGACTTCAACGTCCTCGGCACGTGGGCCGACCTGACCGGCACCAGCGCGGACGCCATCGCGACCGGCTGGGTGGTGTCGGACGACTTCCTCGCGGCGAACCGCGACGCGGTGGTCGCCTTCCTGAAGACGATCCAGGCCGGCTACGACACCACCTACGCCGACGAGGACGCATGGCTCACCCTGGCGAAGGAGGAGCTGCCGGACCTCGACGAGGGGACCCTCGAGGCCGCCTACGACTTTTACACGTCGAACGACATGTACGCGAAGTCCGGCACCCCGCCGATCACCCAGGAGCGCTGGACCGGGCTCGACGAGTTCTTCCGCCAGATCGGCGAGTTCGAGCAGCCCGCGCCGCTCGACATGGTCGACCTCGAGGTCGTGGCCGAGGCCAACGGCTCCTGAAGGAAGGAGGACCCGCCGTGCGGTCCACCGGACTGTCCCTGCCCAACCGTGGCGTCCTCATCGGCGCCATGACGGTGGACCAGATGCTCGCCCTCGCCGAGCAGGCCGACGCCTGCGAGGACCTCGCCGCCGTCTGGGTGGGCGACGGGCTCATCGCCAAGCCGCGCCTGGAGGCGGTCGCCTCGCTCGGGGCGATCGCCTCCCGGACCCGCCGGGTGCGGCTCGGCGTGTGCTGCCTGGCGACGTTCCCGCTGCGCCAGCCCGTGCTGTTCGCGGCGCAGTGGGCCAGCCTCGACCAGCTCTCCGGCGGGCGGACCCAGCTCGCCGTGTGCCTGGGCGCCTCGACCGGACGCTCGGGCCCGGCGGTGGCCGCCGAGCTGGAGGCGATGGGCGTGCGCGGCACCGAGCGCGTGGCCCGGCTGGAGGAGGGGGTCGCGGTGCTGCGCGCGCTGTGGTCCGGTCCGGCCTCCTTCGACGGCCGGTTCACGTCCTTCCACGACGTCGACCTGGTGCCGCGGCCGGTCCAGGACCCGTGCCCGGTGTGGATCGCCTCGAACCCCGACCCGAAGGTGCTGTCGCCCGAGCGATACGCCGCGGCGATCGACCGCGTGGGCCGGCTGGCCGACGGCTGGCTGTCCACGGTCGTCGAGCCCGCCGCCTTCGCCCGGCAGTGGGCCCAGGTCCGCGAGTCCGCCGAGCGCCACGGGCGGGACGCCGCGGCGCTGGAGTCGGCGATGCACCTCATGGTGGTGCTCGACGACGACGTGGCGCGGGCGCGGGCGGAGGGCCGCGAGTTCCTCCACCGCTACTACTCGATGGACGTGCCCGACGAGCTGATGGACTCCTGGGGCGCATTCGGCCCCGAGGAGCTGGTGCTCGCGCGCCTGGAGCAGTACCTCGCCGCCGGCCTGGACCAGCCGGTGGTGCGGTTCGCGTCCTTCGACCAGACCGGCCAGCTCACCCGCGCGCGGGGCCACCTGCTCCCCGCGCTTGCCAAGCTCCACGCGGAGCCGCGATGAACGGCACCCGCTGGCTGGAGGAGGTGCTGCTCCGGCTGCTCTGTGCCGACACCTCCGTCCCGCCGGGGCAGCACGAGGTGCCGCCGGGTGACCCGCGCATCCGCGCCGCCGTCGCGGAGACCATCGCGCCTCTCGTCGAGGAGCTGGGGCCCGACGAGGTTCGCGAGCACCCGTCGGGCGACCTGTCCGCCCGCTTCGGCCCACCTGGCGACGACGGGCTGCTGATCCAGACGTACGTCGTCGCGCAGCACGGCGACCCCGAGGCGTCGCCGCGCGTCGAGGACGAGCCGGGGACCACCCGCCGGCGACGCGTGGCCGTGGGGCCGGGCGCCAGCCAGCACAAGGGCGCGACGGCGTCAGCGCTCGCCGCGCTGCGGGGGCGGCCCCGGCTGCTCCGCCCGGTGTGGCTCGCGGTCAACACCGAGGGCCGCTCCAGCCACGACGGGTCGCGGCGCGTGCTCGACGAGCTGGACGTGCGCGCCGCGCACGCCGTTCTGGCGGTCGGCACCGACCTGACCGTCCGGGTGGCAAATCGCGGGCGTGTTGACGTGGTGATCACGGTGCCCGGAAAGGCCCACCACTCCAGCGCGCCCGGCGCGGGCCGCTCGCCGCTCGAGGTGGGGGCGGACGTGATCGTCGCCCTGCGCGATCTGCCCGTCCCGCCGCCGGATCCGGACCTGGGCCCGGCGCTCGTCACGCCGTACCGGATCACCGCCTCCCCGGTGGCGCCGCACACCGTGCCGTCCCGCGTCGAGGTGGTGGTGGACCACCGGCTGTTGCCGCCGGACACGCCGCAGGCGGCCGTCGGCCGCGTCCGGGAGCACCTCGTCGGGCGCCACGGCCTGCCGGTCGAGGTGACGGCCGGCCCCGCGATGCTCCCCGCCCGGGTCGACGAGGGCGCGCCGGTGGTGCGGGCGCTCGTCGCCGGCCTCGCGGCGGCGCGGGTGTCAGGCCGCCCCGCCGTCGGCGTCTCGACGGCGACCTTCGACGCCGGCTACGGCTGCGCGAAAGGCATCCCCACCTGCATGTTCGGGCCCGGCCGCCGCGAGCTGGGCGCCGGGTTGACCGATCCGGAGCGGGTCGCCGTCGCCGACGTCGCGGCCGGTGCCCGCGCCCTCACCCACGCCCTGACCACCCTGTGCGCCTGACGCGCACGCCCCACCCCGCGCCCGCCCGGGTGCCCCACCAGCGCCCGATCGGGCGCCCCACCGAAGGAGCCGAGATGGACACCACGTTCACCGACGGGGAGCTGCGCGCCCGGACCGCCCGCGCGCGGGCCCTCATGGCCGAGCAGGGCATCGACGCCCTGGTGGTCACCGGTGACTTCAGCGCGGGCCTCAACTACTACTACTTCTCGGGCCACCAGCCGCGCGACTACCAGCTCAACTACTCCCGGCCGCACGTCATGGTGCTGCCGCTGGAGGGCGAGCCGTTCCTCTACGTCTACAACGTCAACCTGCAGAACGCGCGCGACCTGTCGTGGGTGGACGACGTGGTGCCGTACAACCCGCCGTTCTCCGGTGCCGGGCTGGCCGCCGAGCTGGAGCGCCGCGGCCTGGGCGCGGCGCGGATCGGCGCCGAGCTAGGCACCGACCAGCGCGTGGCGATGTCCACCAACGCCTACCTCGAGCTGGTCGCCGGGCTGCCGCGCGCCACGTTCGTCGACGCCGGCGACCTGCTGTGGCGGCTCCGGATGATCAAGAGCGAGGAGGAGCTGGCGTACATCCGCCAGGCGGACCACATCAACGGCGAGATCCACCGCGCGGCGCTGGAGCGGCTCAAGCCCGGCGACAGCGAGGTGGACGTCGCCCGCGAGTACGGCATGGCGATGGTCGAGTTCGGCGCCTACCGGCCGCCGTACGGGCAGATCCTCATCGTCTCGGAGGCCAAGTCGAAGGACCTGGGCCACCGCAGCCGCATGCTCGGCCCGCTGCCGCAGTACACGCTCGCCGACGGCGACCTGCTGTTCGTCGACTCCGGTGTGGTGGTGGAGGGGTACTGGGGCGAGTTCAACCGGATGGGCGTGGTGGGCGAGCCCACGACGGCGAAGGTGCGCCACCACGAGGCGATCCGCACGATCATCCGCCGCGCCATCGACGAGGCCCTGGTCCCGGGCCGCACGTACCGGGCGATCATGGAGGACATGGTCCGGTTCACGCTGGACCTCGGGTACACGCGCGAGCACCTGGCGCAGTACGTGGCGCCGCCGTTCTTCCACCTGTGCCACGGCATCGGGCTGACGTCCAGCGAGCCGCCGTTCGTGCGGATGGACTCCGAGCAGGTGCTGCAGCCCGGCATGGTGCTGTCGGTCGAGGCGTACCTGCGCGAGGACGACGTCACCTTCGGCTCGGAGGAGGACGTGGTGATCACCGACACCGGCGCGGCCGTGTTCTCGCAGATGGACCGGGGGCTCATCCCGATCGGCGTCGTCGCGTGACCGCGTTGGCCGCGCCCACCGCCACCAC
Organism: uncultured Cellulomonas sp.; assembly: GCA_964491965.1. GTDB lineage: Bacteria > Actinomycetota > Actinomycetes > Actinomycetales > Cellulomonadaceae > Cellulomonas. The sequence continues at coordinate 359 of CAZBIO010000158.1, read as the reverse complement.
GCTGGTCCTCTCGGGCGAGCAGGTGCGCGCGCTCCTGACGCTCGACGAGGCGATGGCGGTGCAGCGCCGTGCCTTCGTCGCGCAGGCGGCGGGCGACGTCACGGCGTCGCCGAACGCCTGGCTGCGGCTCCCGGACCAGGAGCGCCGCCGCGGCTGGCTGAAGATCCTCGCCGGCCACGAACGCTCGTCGGGCGCGCTGGGGGTCAAGGTGCTCGCCCGCTTCGCCGACCGGCCCAGCGGCCAGAACCTCGGCTCGCTCGTGGTGCTGTTCGACGACGAGGACGGGTCGGTGCTGGCGATCATGGACGGCGTCCACATCACGGCCGTCCGGACCGGCGCGGGGGCCGGCCTGGCGGCCG
>CAZBIO010000157.1:0-9471 GCA_964491965.1 uncultured Cellulomonas sp. | reverse complement strand
GGCGGGAACGGGCGGGCCGCGTCGTGCACCAGCACCACGTCGGCCTCGTCGGGCAGCGCCGCCAGGCCGGCGGCGACGGACGCCTGCCGCGCGGACCCGCCGGGCACGACGATGGCGTCCGGCAGCAGGTCCCGCGCGGCGCCCACGTGGTCCGGCGGCACGACGACGACCACCGCGGAGACGCGACTGCACGCCCGCAGCGCACGCTCGGCGTGCACGACGAGTGGGACCCCCTGGACGGGGACGAATGCCTTGGGCAGCTGATGCCCGAGCCGGGAGCCGCTCCCGGCGGCGACCAGCACCGCGGCGACCGTCATGGCCGGCGCGGCGTCAGGAGGCGAGGACCTCGTCGAGGAGCGCCTCGGCCTCGTCCTCCGCCGTGTGCTCGGCCAGCGCGAGCTCGGAGACGAGGATGTGCCGCGCCTTGGCCAGCATGCGCTTCTCGCCGGCGGACAGGCCACGGTCGGCGTCCCGACGGGACAGGTCACGGACGACCTCGGCGACCTTGATCACGTCGCCCGACGCCAGCTTCTCGAGATTGGCCTTGAACCGGCGCGACCAGTTGGCCGGCTCCTCGGTGTACGGTGCGCGAAGCACCTCGAACACCCGGTCCAGGCCCTCCTGCCCGACGACGTCACGCACGCCGACGAGGTCGACGTTCTCGGCCGGGACCTCGATGGTCAGGTCACCCTGGGCGACCCGCAACTTGAGGTAGAGCTTGTCCTCGCCGCGGATGGTACGGGTCTTGATCTCCTCGATCAGTGCAGCACCGTGGTGCGGGTAGACGACAGTCTCCCCAACAGTGAAAGTCATCTGCAGGATTCCCCTTCCAGGCCCATCCCAGGGTACCACGGGGGTCCGAACCCCCTCCGTCCGGGGCCGGCCGTCGCCGCAGGTCAGGCGCGGGTGCCGCCGCTCGGGCCGGGGGGCCTCGCCGCCCGGTACGCTGGTCGCCACTGCGACCAAAGTCCTAGGAGATGCCGTGCCCGCGTCCCGCCCGTCGCGCCGCTCACCGGTGCGGCTCGCCCTCGCTCTCGCCCTGCCCGTCGCCCTGACCGGCGCACTTGCCGCGGGCTGCTCCGCGACCAACGCGATCCAGACCGACCGGACCGTCGCCACGGCCGAGGGCGTCTCGGTGGACCTGGGCGACGTCCGCGTGGTCAACCTGCTGGCGGTCGCCACCGCGGCCGGCGAGCCGGGGGCCCTGTCCGGGGCCGTGACCAACGACGGTGCCGGCCCGGCCCACGTGACGCTGACGGCCGGCGCCGACGCGGCGACCCTCGACGTCCCCGCGGGCGGCACGGTCTACTTCGGCACCGGCGGATCGACGGGCGAGCGCGTGCCGCTGGCGGCGGTCGACGCCGCGCCCGGCGCGCTGCTCGACGTCACGCTCGACGCCGACACGGCCGGGGGTGCGAGTGTGCGGATCCCCGTCATGGACGGCACCGTCCCGCCGTTCGACGCCGTCCTGGCCGGCTGAACCCCCAGCGCCCAGCCCGCCGCCCGGCCCCGATCCCCACCGCCGTTACGTCCGAGGATCAATGGGGTAGAGGCCCGCAATCCTCGGACGTTGCGACCCCCAAACTCTCGGACGCGAGAGGCGGGACCGGGGTCAGCCGAAGCGGCCGGAGATGTAGTCCTCGGTCTGCTTCTGGTGCGGCGAGGAGAAGATCGTCGCGGTGTCGTCGATCTCGATGAGCCTGCCCGGCTTGCCGGTCGCCTCGAGGTTGAAGAACCCCGTCCGGTCGGACACCCGCGCGGCCTGCTGCATGTTGTGCGTGACGATGACGATCGTGTAGTTCTGCTTGAGCTCCGAGATCAGGTCCTCGATCGCCAGCGTGGAGATCGGGTCGAGCGCGGAGCACGGCTCGTCCATCAGCAGCACCTGCGGCTTCACCGCGATGGCGCGCGCGATGCACAGGCGCTGCTGCTGTCCGCCGGACAGGCCGGATCCGGGTCGGTGGAGGCGGTCCTTGACCTCGTTCCACAGGTTCGCGGCGGTCAGCGCCTGCTCGACGAGGTCGTCGGCCTCCGCCTTGGGCAGCCGCTTGTTGTTCAGGCGCACGCCCGCCAGCACGTTGTCCGCGATGGACATCGTCGGGAACGGGTTGGGGCGCTGGAACACCATGCCCACCTGGCGGCGCACCACCACGGGGTCCACCTCCGGTGCGTACAGGTCCCGCCCGTCCATCAGCGCCTTCCCGGAGACGCGCGCGCCGGGGATCACCTCGTGCATCCGGTTGAGCGTCCGGAGGAACGTCGACTTGCCGCAGCCCGACGGCCCGATGAGCGCCGTGACGCTCCCGGCGTCGATGGTCATGGTGACGCCCTGCACGGCGAGGAAGTCCCCGTAGTAGACGTCCAGGTCGCTGACGTCGATCCGCTTGGCCATGGGTGGAGTCCTTCCGGTCTCAGGCGTTGGTCTTCGGCGAGAACCAACGGCTGACCAACCGCGCGACGAGGTTGAGCAGCATGACGATGAGGATGAGGGTGAGCGCCGCGGCCCACGCGCGGGGTACGCCGGTTCCGCCGGCCGCCCACTGCCGGTAGGCGAACACAGGAAGCGTCGCCATGCGCCCGTCGAAGAGGTTCCAGTTGATCTGCGTCGCCAGGCCGGCGGTGATCAGCAACGGTGCGGTCTCGCCGATGACGCGCGCGATGGCGATCATGACGCCGGTGGTGATGCCCGCGATGGCCGTGCGCAGCACCACCTTGACCACGGTGAGGTGCTTGGGCACCCCGAGGGCCAGCGACGCCTCGCGCAGCTCGTTCGGCACGATGCGCAGCATCTCCTCCACGGACCGGATGACGACCGGCGTCATCAGCACCGCGAGCGCCATCGACCCCATGAACCCCGACCGGTACGCCGGGCCGAAGATCAGCGTGAACAGGGCGAACGCGAACAGCCCGGCGACGATCGACGGGATGCCCGTCATGACGTCGACGAGGAACGTGATCGCGCGGGCCAGGTGCCCGCGGCCGTACTCGACGAGGTAGACGGCGGTGAGGATTCCCACCGGCACGGAGACCAGCGTGGCACCCAGCGTGATGAGCAGCGTGCCGATCGCCGCATGCGCCACACCCCCCTCGGTCATGTCGCCGAAGATGCCGACCATGTCCGTGGTGAGGAACGTCCAGCTGAAGCGCTCGAGCCCGCGCTCGATCACCAGCCAGACGAGGGAGACCAGCGGAATCATCGCGATGACGAAGGCCCCGGTCACCGCGGTGGTGGCGAGCCGGTCGGTCGCCCAGCGACGCCCCTCGACGCGGAACGACGTGGCGGTCAGGCTCACCGCGTAGAGCACGGCGCCGAGCACGAGGACGCCGACGACGGTGGGGTGTGCGAGGACGAGCAGGACGAGCCACGCGACGAGGAGCGAACCGCCGCCGAAGGCCCACGGCGCCCACCTCGGGAGCCGGCGATGGGACGACCCGACGAGCGAGGTTGTGGTGGCGAGATCCGCGGTCATCAGTTGGCCCCCGAGAAGTCCTTGCGCCGGGAGATGATCCAGCGAGCGACGAAGTTGACGGCGAACGTGATGACGAACAGCGCCAGGCCCGTGGCGATCAGCGCGCTGACCGACAGCCCGCTCGCCTCCGGGAACTTCAGGGCGATGTTCGCCGCGATCGTCTGGTGCTGCCCCGGCTTGAGCAGGAAGAACGAGTAGAGGGCGCCGGGCGACAGGATCATGAGGACCGCCATCGTCTCGCCGAGCGCGCGGCCCAGTCCGAGCATCGACGCCGAGATGATGCCGGAGCGCCCGAAGGGCAGCACGGCCATCCGCACCAGCTCCCAGCGTGTGGCCCCGAGGGCGAGCGCCGCCTCCTCGTGCAGGCGCGGCGTCTGGAGGAACACCTCCCGGGTCACGGCGGTGATGATCGGCAGGATCATCACCGCGAGCACCACCGCGGCGGACATGATGTTCTTCGCCGGTGCCGTGTAGCCGGCGAAGAGTGGGATGAAGCCGAGCGCCTCGGTGAGCCATGTGAACACCGGGTTGAGGACCCCGATCAGCCAGAGCACGCCCCACAGTCCGTAGACCACCGACGGAATGGCCGCCAGCAGGTCGATGAGGTATCCGAGCCCGTGAGCGAGCCGGCGCGGCGCGTAATGCGAGATGAACAGCGCGATGCCCACGGAGACCGGGACCGCGAGGAGCAGGGCGAGCAACGCCGACAGCAGGGTGCCGAAGACGAGGGGGCCGACGTACGCGAGCAGCGAGTCGGCGTCGAACCACGTGATCTCGTCGAGCTGATCCTTCGTCGCCGTCAGGGCGGGCCACGCCTCGATGACGAGGAAGACCGCGACGGCCGCCAGCGTGACGAGGATCAGCAGCCCCGCACCGGTGGACAGGCCGGCGAAGACCTTGCCGCCGACCACACCTGTCGAGGTCGAGCGGTTCGCCGAACGCGCTGCGAATCGGGTGCCGCTGGCGGGCGGACTGGTGACGGCCACGAGATCTCCGTTGTCGATGCGAAGGACTGACGTGCGGCGGAAGCCGCCCCGGGCGAACCCGGGGCGGCCTCCGCGTTCAGGCTATGGAGTTCAGGATGCGCTGATCGTGTCGATCGCCGCCTGAACCTCGGCACGCAGGTCGTCGGAGATCGGCGCCGAGCCGGCGACGCTCGCGTCGGCTGCGCGCTCCTGGCCCTCGGGGCTGGCGACGTAGGACAGGTACGCCTTGACGTTGTCCGCGTCGGCCTGGTTGTCGTACGTCGAGCAGGCGATCGAGTACGTCAGCAGGACGAGCGGGTAGGCGCCCTCCGCGGTCGTCGCACGGTCGAGCTGGACGACGAGGCGCAGGTCGGTCGCGTCGTCCGCGGCGGGCGAGGCGTCGACGACGGCGGCCGCGGCCTCCGCCGAGTACGGCACGTAGGCCTCGCCGACCTTGAGCGCGACCGTGCCCAGGTCACCGGCGCGCGACGCGTCGGCGTAGCCGATGGCGCCCGGGGCGCCGGTCACCGTGTCGATCACGCCCTGGGTCTGGGCACCGGACTGGCCACCGTCGACCGGCCACTCCTGGCCGGCCTCGTACGGCCAGGCGCCGTCCGACGCCTTGGCGAGGTAGTCGGTGAAGTTGCCCGTGGTGCCCGACTCGTCGGAGCGGTGGACCGGGATGATCGGCGTGTCCGGGAGCTCGACGTCGGGGTTCTCGGCGGCGATCGCCGGGTCGTTCCATGTGGTGATCTCGAGGTTGAAGATCTTCGCGATGGTCGCGGCCGACATCTGGATGTGCTCGGCGGTGACGTCCGGAAGGTTGTAGATGACGGCGATCGGGCTGATGTACAGCGGCAGCTCGAGCGGCTCGCTCCCGAAGCAGCGCTCCGTGGCCGCGGTGACCTCGTCGGGCTTCATCGCGGAGTCCGAGCCGGCGAACTGCACGGCGCCGCCGATGAACTGCTCGCGCCCGCCGCCGGAGCCCACCGCGTCGTACGTGACGGACACGCCCGGATTGGCCTCGTTGAAGCCGGCGATCCAGCCGTTGACGGCGTTCTCCTGCGCCGAGCTGCCGGCTCCGGCGAGCGTCCCGCTCAGCTCGGCGGCGGGCTCGGTGGTCTGCTCGGTCGTGGCGGACGTCTCGCCGCCCGTCGTCTGCTCCTCGCTCGGGCTGTCACTCGCAGCGCCCGAGCTGCACGCTGCGAGGGCCATGGCGATCACGCCGGCGAAGGCGACTGCCCCGGTCCGGCTGCGGAAGGAAGATCGAGTCACGGTGTCCCGTCCTGTCGGTCATCGCGGCGCACCGGTCGGTGCCCGCGGCAGAGCCGACGTTAGGGACCCCAGGTGACCGGCCCGCCCGCCCAGGGTGAACCCCAGGTGAACGGTGGGCGACGACTACGGCAAGCGGGGTAACGAAACGGTCGACTCACTCCGCGCTGAGCTTGTAGCCCAGCCCACGGACCGTGGTCAGCAGCTTGGGCGCGCCCGGGTCGTCCTCGATCTTCGCCCGGATCCGCTTGACGTGGACGTCCAGCGTCTTGGTGTCGCCGACGTAGTCGGAACCCCAGATGCGGTCGATCAGCTGCCCGCGGGTCAGCACCCGGCCCGGGTTGCGCAGCAGCAGCTCCAGCAGCTCGAACTCCTTGAGCGGGAACGCCACCAGCTCGCCGCGCACCTGCACCACGTGGCGGTCGACGTCCATCTCCACCGGGCCCAGCACCAGGGTGTCGCCGTCGTCGGCCTCGTCGGCGGCTCGCGTCGCGGACTCCCCGCGGCGCAGCACCGCCCGGATGCGCGCCAGCAGCTCACGCGAGGAGTACGGCTTGGTGACGTAGTCGTCGGCCCCCAGCTCCAGCCCGACGACCTTGTCGATCTCGCCGTCCTTCGCGGTGAGCATGATGATCGGCACCTCGGACGTCGCGCGCAGGCGGCGGCAGACCTCCGTGCCCGACAGCCCGGGGAGCATCAGGTCGAGCAGGACGAGGTCGGCGCCACCTTCGTCGAACGCCTCCAGCGCGTCGGGGCCGGTGGCGGCGGTGGCGACGTCGAACCCCTCGCGGCCGAGCAGGTAGGCGAGGGGCTCGCGGTACGACTCCTCGTCCTCGACGAGAAGGATGCGGGTCACAGGGTGCTCCTTCGGGCACGCGGGCCGGACAGGGTGCGGGGGCGGGGCACGGCGCCGCGGCCGGCCGACTCCGGCGCCGGGGTGACGGCCGGCACGTCCGCCTTCGGCAGGCGAAGCGTAAACGTCGACCCGCGCCCGGGTTGCGACCAGACCGTCACCTCCCCGCCGTGGTCCGCCGCGACGTGCTTGACGATCGACAGGCCCAGGCCCGTGCCGCCGGTCTGGCGCGAGCGCGCCTGGTCCACCCGGTAGAACCGCTCGAAGATCCGCTCCTGCTCGGCCTGGGCGATGCCGACGCCCGAGTCGACCACGGCGATCTCGACGATGTCGTCGACCACGCGCACGCCGACGCCGACGCGCGTCGCGTCCGGCGAGTAGGCGACCGCGTTGTCCAGCAGGTTGCGGACCGCGGTGACCAGCAGGTTCCGGTCGCCGAACACCCGCGCGCCCGTCGCGCCTCCGACGTCGATGGTGATGTGGCGGGCGGCGGCGGTGGTGTGCGCACGGTCGGCGGCCTCGGCGAGCACCGCGTCGACGTCGACGAGGTTCATCGCCTCGAGGGCGCCCGCGGTCTGCAGGCGCGACAGCTCGATGATCTCCTGCACCAGCTGGGCCAGGCGGCCGGCCTCGGCCTGCATGCGCGCCGAGAAGCGGCGCACCGCCTCGGGGTCGTCGGCGGCGTCTTGCATGGTCTCGGCCAGCAGCGACAGCGCGCCGACCGGCGTCTTCAGCTCGTGGGAGATGTTGACGACGAAGTCGCGGCGCATCGTCTCGAGCTTGCGCGCAGCGGTGACGTCCTCGGCGAGCACCAGCAGGTGCTGCGGCGTCGCCTGCGCCACCCGCACCTGGAGCAGCATCGCGCCCTGGCCCACCGGCCCGCGCGGCAGGTCGAGCTCGGAGTCGACGATGACGCCGTCCCGGCGCACCTCGGCGACCATCTCGCGGACCGCCGCGTGCACCAGGCGGCCGTCGCGGACCAGGCCGAGGGCGTGCGCCGCCGGGCTGGCCCGGACCACGCGGTCCTCGTCGTCCAGCACCACCGCGGCCGACGGGAGCACGGCCAGCGCGCGCACCAGGCCGTCGTCGAGCGGCGGCTCGGGGAGCTCGGGGACGGCGTGCTGCGCCCGCTCGCTGTAGCGGAAGGCCAGCGTCGCGACGATGCCGACCAGCAGCCCGATGAGGCCGCCGACGAGTCCGCTCACGCCTTCCACGTCACAACAGTAGGACCCGCCCGAGCGCCTCCCCCGCGTGCGGGGCCCGGCTCGCGGCCGCTCAGCCGACTGTTCACCTGCCGGGGTCCTACCGTTTACCTGGAAATGGGACCCTGACCCCCGCACCAGCGACGAAAGAGGGACCGCACCATGCGCGAGATCTTCGACGCCGAGCTCACAGCGCTCGGCGACGACCTCCAGGCGATGGCCGTCCGGGTGGAGCACGCGATCACAGCCGCGGGCCGGGCCCTGGTGACGGCGGACCTCGCCCTGGCCGAGAGCGTCATCGCCGACGACCTCGCCATCGACCAGCTGGAGCGCCAGCTCGACGAGCGGTCGATCCACCTGCTCGCCCAGCAGCAGCCCGTGGCCACCGACCTGCGGATCGTCGTCTCCGCCCTGCGCATGAGCGCCACGCTCGAGCGGATGGGCGACCTGGCGCGGCACATCGCGGAGATCGCGCGCGGCCGCTACCCGCGCCAGGCGGTCGCTCCCGCGCTGTCCGGCACGTTCGCCGAGATGGACGAGGCGGCGCGGCGGCTGGCGCAGCGCATCGTCACGCTGCTCGAGACCCACGACCTGGCGCTCGCCGAGAGCATCGAGGCCGACGACGACCGGCTCGACGACCTGCACGGCGACACGTTCACCGCGATGCTCGGCGGCGAGTGGTCCGGCACCCCGCAGCAGACCGTCGACGTCACGCTGATGGGCCGGTACTACGAGCGGTTCGGCGACCACGGCGTCTCGATCGCGCGCCGCATCGTGTACCTGGTCACCGGCGACCTGTCCGCGGGCGAGCCGCTGCACATCCACGGGTGACGGCGGGGGGTCACATGCTCGTCGTCTGCTCGTCGGGCGGGCCCTCGCGGGCTCGTCGGGCAACCCGGACCCCCGGCGCTGGACGCGCCGGGCGCCGAGGCGGACGCAGGCCCTAGCCTGTCGCGGTGACTTTCGCGCTGACCGGGCCGGCGGCGGGGCTCGTCGTGCGCCCCGCGACCACCGACGACGCCGCGGGGTGCGCCGCGATCTACGCGCCGTACGTCACGGACACGTGCATCACGTTCGAGACGGTGGTGCCCGGGCCCGAGGCGTTCACCGCCCGGATCGCCGACGCGCTCGCCCACCACACGTGGCTCGTCGCGACCGACGGCGACGAGGTGGTCGGCTACGCCTACGCGCACCGGTTCGCCGAGCGGGCGGCATACGCGTGGACGTGCGAGGCGAGCATCTACCTACGCACCGGCCTGCGTCGCACGGGCCTGGGCCGGCGGCTCTACACCGAGCTGTTCGACCGCCTCGCCGCGCGCGGGTACCGGCGGGTGTTCGCCGGGATCACGCTGCCCAACGCCGCGAGCGTCGGGCTGCACAAGGCGATGGGCTTCGAGGATGCCGGGGTGTTCCGGCGGGTCGGTTACAAGGACGGCCGCTGGCACGACGTCGCGCAGCTGCAGCGCTCGATCGGCCCCGCCGACCAGGACGCGCCGCCGGCCCCGCTCGCCTGACGCAGCGCCGCTCGCCTGACGCCGCGCGGGCGCCTTCGTCGGGCGCCCCGCGCCCTCGCCACACCGCAACGTCCGAGAGTTGTGGGCCTCTAGCCCCACAACTCTCGGACGCAAGCGGAGGGTGAGGGCTACTTGCCCTGGTTCGCCACGGCGGCGATCGCCGCGGCGGCGGCGTCGGGGTCGAGGTACGTGCCG
>CAZBIO010000156.1:0-5413 GCA_964491965.1 uncultured Cellulomonas sp. | reverse complement strand
GCGGCTGCGCGCCGCGGCGACGCTGCGCGCCGGCACCGAGAACATCGACCTCGCGGAGCTGAGCCGCCGCGGCGTCGCGTTCGCGGCGAACGCCGGCCGCAACGCCAACGCGGTGGCCGAGCTCACCGTCGCCCTCATGCTCGCCGCGCTCCGCAACGTCGGCGAGAACCACCACTCGGTCCGCTCGGGCGGCTGGCGCCCGGAGCCGCCCCGCCTCGGGCATCACGAGCTCGCCGGGCTGCGGCTCGGGCTCGTCGGCTTCGGCGCGGTGGGCCGGCTCGTCGCGCGCCGGCTGTCCGGCTTCGAGCTGAACGTCGCCTACTTCGACCCCTACGCACCCGCCGACGCGGCCTCGTCGGGCGCGGTCCCGCTGCCGCTGCCGGACCTGCTCGGCCGCTCGGACGTGGTGAGCCTGCACGCGCGGGCGCTCCCGGACAACCGGGCGATGATCGGGCCGCGCGAGCTCGACCTGCTCCCGCCGCACGCGGTGCTGGTCAACACCGCGCGGGCCGAGCTGGTGGACGAGGGGGCGCTCATCGCCCGCCTCGCCGACGGGCGGCTGGCCGCTGCGGGCCTGGACGTGTTCTCCACCGAGCCGCTGCCGGCCGACCACGTGCTGCGGACGCTGCCCGGCGTCACGCTCTCCCCCCACCTGGCCGGCGCCACCGTCGAGGCCCGCTCGCGGGCCCCGCGCCTCATCGCCGAGAGGCTGGGCGCGCTGCTGGGGTGACCGGCCCGGGCGCGCCCGCGCGCGGCGGCGCCGTCGACTCCCGGACGACGATCTCCGCCGGGCTCGGCACGATCACCTGCGCGCCGGGCCGGCCCTCGATGCGGTCGAGCAGCATGAGCGCCGCGCGCCGGCCGAGCTCGCGCTGGTCCAGCCGCACGGTAGTCAGGGGAGGCGCGGTGTGCTCCGCCACCACGTGCTCGTCGATCGCGATGACGCTGACGTCCCCGGGGACCACGACGCCGAGCTCCCGCAGGGCGCTGAGCGTGCCGATCGCCAGGACCAGGCTGTCGACCGCGAGCGCCGTCGGCCGCGGGCCGGGCGCCGAGAAGATCTGGGCCACCGCGGCGCGGCCGCCCTCGGCCGACCACGGGCTGTCGGCGTGCCACTCGGGGTGCGAGGCCAGGCCGTGACGCGCCATCGCGTCCTCGAACCCGCGGTGGCGGCGGATGCCGGTGTCGGTGCGCAGCGAGCCGGAGACGTGCCCGATCGCGGTGTGCCCCAGCCCGGCGAGGTAGTCGACCATCGCGGCCGCGTTGGCCTCCTCGTCGAACAGCACGCTCGCCGGCGCCTCCGGCGTGCCGCGCTGCACCAGGACGGCCGGCAGCCCCAGTCCGGCGAGCCACTCGTCCACCTTGGGGTCGTTGGCGGTGGCCGACGCGACGAGCATGCCGTCCACGCGCGCTTCGAGGCCCTCCGGCCGCCAGTCGGCCCGCCCGGGCCGCGGCGCCACCTCCGCGATGAGCAGGATGAAGCCCCGCTCGTCGCACACCTGCTGGGCGCCGCGCAGCACCTGTGTGAAGCCGAAGTTGTCGAGGTCCGGCACCAGCATCGCGATCGCGTACTGCCGGCCGAGCCGCAGGGCGCGCGCCTGGGGGTTGGTCCGGTAGCCCAGCTGTGCCGCCGCAGCGAGCACGCGGTCGTGCGTCTCCGGCCGGTAGTTCTCGGTGTGGTTGCGCAGCAGGCGGGACGCGGTGGACAGGTCGACTCCGGCCAGCCGCGCGACGTCGCCGAGCGTGGGGCGCTTGCGCCGGACGCCGTCGGCGGCGGGCGCGGAGGGGCGACCTTGCGGCTCCGAGTTCACGGGCCAATTGTCCCCGTGGAAGGCCCTTGACACCATCGCCCGGCTCGGTTCATGATCTCATACAATCGTTTGCACACAGGTAATTCGGCCTGGGGACACGTGACGGCGGTCCCTGCCCGGCCCTCAAGGAAGAGGCTCACGATGGCGTTGCGCACCCCCTCCACCCGGCTCCTCGTCGCGCCCGTGGTTCCCACCGCGGAGGCGCACACGGTGCACCGGCCGGTCGGGCTGGACCAGGTGGTCCTCACCGGCGGCCTGCTGGCCGACCGCCAGGCGCTGAACGCCGACGCGAGCCTGCCGAGCAACATCGGCAACCTCGAGAACGACGGCGCCCTGGACAACCTCCGGGTCGCCGCCGGAGCCACCGGGTATGAGTACCGCAAGCCACTCTTCATGGACGCCGCCGTCCACAAGACGCTCGACGCCGTCGCGTGGGAGCTCGCGCGGCGCCCCGACCCGGAGCTCGAGGCGTGGATGTCCGGCGTGATCGACATCCTCGAGGCGGTGCAGGCGGAGGACGGCTACATCAACTCCTTCGTCCAGGTGCTCGACCCGGCGGGCCGGTACCGGCACCTCGGCCAGAGCCACGAGATCTACTGCGGCGCGATCCTCATGTCGGCCGCGGTGTCCGCCACCCGCGCCGGCCTGGCCGACGCGCCGCGGCTCATGGCGGTCGCCACCCGGTTCGCCGACCACGTGGTCGACACGTTCCTCGACAAACGCCCGGAGATCGACGGGCACCCCGGCGCCGAGTTCTCGTTCGTCGAGTTCTACCGGCACACCGGCGACCGGCGGTACCTCGACATGGCGAGCCAGTTCGTGCTGGGCCACGGCGAGGGTCGGGTCGACCCGGGCGGCCGGCGTCGCTACTACCTGGACCACGAGTCGGTGCTCACCACCGACACCGAGGTGGGGCACGCGGTCCGCGCGATGTACCTGGACACCGCCGTGGTCGACCTCTACCTCGAGACCGGCGACCGGACGCTGCTCGACCAGTCGCTCGTCCGCTGGGAGGACCTGGTCGCGACGAAGACGTACCTGACCGGTGGCCTCGGCTCGCGCCACTCCGAGGAGGCCTTCGGCGACCGGTGGGAGCTGCCGCCGGACCGCGCGTACGCCGAGACCTGCGCCTCCTGGGCCGCGATCCTGTGGAACTGGCGGCTGCTGCTCGCCACCGGCGAGGCCCGGTTCGCCGAGTTCATCGAGCGCTCCCTGTACAACGTGATGCTCGCCTCCACCGCGATGGACGGCACGCACTTCTTCTACGTCAACCCGCTGCAGCGGCGCACCGACCACTTCGAGAGCGACGACCCGGGCCGCCGCCATGCGTGGTTCTACTGCCCGTGCTGCCCGCCGAACATCACGCGCCTGTTCTCCTCGCTGGGCCACTACCTGGTGACCACCACGGCCGACACCGTGTACCTGCACCAGTTCGCCACGGCGTCGGTCACGGTCGACCTCGACGGCGAGCTGGCGCTGGCCACGCAGACCGAGTACCCGTGGGAGGGCTCGTTCACGGTGCGGGTCGAGGCGGCGCCGGCCGGCGAGCGCACCATCGCGCTGCGCCGCCCCAGCTGGGCGACCGTGGTCACCGTCCGCGTGGACGACGAGGCCGTGGCGGGCGAGCCTGGGCCGGACGGCTACATCCACGTCACGCGCGCGTGGCGGCCGGGCCAGGTGCTCCGCCTCGACGTCGAGATGACGGCCCGCATGCTCGTGGCCGACGACCGCATCGACGCCGTGCGCGGCCAGGTCGCCTTCGAGCGCGGCCCGCTCGTGTACTGCTTCGAGGACATGGACCAGGCCGAGGGCGTGGCGGTTGCCGACCTGCGGGTCCCTGCGACCGCGCGGCCCCGTGTGCGACAGGAGGCCTCGTACTCCTCGCTCGGCCGCACGGTGCTCCTCGAGATCGATGCCGAGGTGGTGGACCGCGGCACCCCGGCGGGGCTGCCGTACCGCGACATCGAGTCCCCCGACGAGCCGACGACGCGACCCGTCACGGCCGTCGCCGTCCCGTACTTCGCCTGGGACAACCGGGACGGGCGCGGCATGCGCGTCTGGCTCCCCCTGACACCTCGCACCTGAGGTCACGCGCGAACCGCGCGCAGCCCCCCGTGGGCCGCGTGCGGCGCACCGGAAGGAATGGCACACCCCCACGAAGAAGTAGGAGTCTCCATGAAGAAGGCCAGACTGCTCACGGCATTGCTCGCCGCCTCCGTCGTCACGGTCCTCGCCGCCTGCTCGTCGGGCTCCGGCGGCGGGGCCGAGCCCAGCGGATCGGACACGGCCGCCGCGACCGGAGGCGAGACGACCTCCGAGGGCGAGGCGCCCGCCGCGAGCGGCACCATCACGATGTGGAGCCGGGAGTCCGGCAAGGGCTACGTCTCCAAGGTCGTCGACGCCTTCAACGCCTCGCAGAGCGACGTCACGGTGGAACTGACGATCGTCCCGGACGCCGACTTCGTCACGAAGTTCGGCGCGGCCGCCGCCACCGGCGACGCCCCGGACATCACCGCACTCGACGTGTCGCGCATGCAGTACTTCTCGTCGGTCGGCGCCCTGCTGGACCTGACCGACCGCGTGGCGACGCTGCCCTACTACAACGACATGGCGCCCAGCCACCTCAACCTCGCCGAGTACCAGGGCGCCAACTACGGCGTCCCGTTCAGCGCCGAGGCGTCCGTGCTCTACCGCAACAAGGATCTGTTCACGGCCGCGGGCCTCGACCCGGACAAGCCGCCGACGAACTACCAGGAGTTCATCGACGACGCGAAGGCGATCCACGCCCTGGGCGCCGACACCTACGGCTTCGTCTTCTCGGGTGCGGCCGGCGGCTCGAACCACTTCGGCTCCGTGCCCTTCATCTGGGCGAGCGGCGGGTCCCTGCTGTCCGACGACGGCACGACCGCCCAGTTCGACACGCCCGAGGTCGCGGACTTCCTGCAGTTCTTCAAGGACCTCAACGACGCCGGGGCCATCCCGCCGTCCGCGGCGTCCGACACCGGCGCCAACGCCCTGCCTGCCTTCCTCTCGGGCAAGGTCGGCATGGTCACCAGCGGTGCGTTCGTCGTCAACCAGTTCATCGCGACCGACCCCGGATTCGACTGGGACATCTCGCTGATCCCCGGCAAGGACGGCGGCACCGGCTCCTTCGCCGGCGGCGACGAGCTCGCTATCCCCTCCGGCTCCTCCAACCCCGACGCCGCATGGGAGTTCATCAAGTTCGCCACGGACAAGGACGGCCAGACCATCCTGGCCGAGGTGGGCGCCGTCCCGACGCGTGCCGACCTGCTCGACGAGATCTACATCCCGCTCGACCCGCGGTACGAGGTCCTCGCCCACGCCATGGAGATCGGCACCACGCCCAAGACGCTGTTCGGCACCCAGCTGTTCAGCGACAACCAGGGCCCGCTCGCCACGCTCATCAACTCGACCGTGTTCGGCGGCGTCGCGATCCCCGACGCGCAAGCCACGGCCCAGGCCGCCGGCCAGCAGATCATCGACTCCAACTCCTGAGCGTCTCGGGGGGCCGGCCCGCCCCCGGGCCGGCCCCCCCCCCCCGGCGGGTTACCCCCCATGGAAGCTCCAAACCCGCCGGGGCG
>CAZBIO010000155.1:0-14118 GCA_964491965.1 uncultured Cellulomonas sp. | reverse complement strand
TCGCGGGTTGAGGGCGTCGATCGCCTTGGCGAACTTGTAGCCGGCTACCGAGTCCAGCCGCCCCTTGATGTCCGTGCCGCCGGGGCCGTGTGCGATCAGCAAGAACCGGTCGGCCCGCTGACGGTCGTGGTCGCGTTGCCGTGAGGCCGGGTCCAAGGCGGCGCCCATCTGGCGCAGGTGTCTTCCGAAGGCTGCTCCGTCCAGGCGGCCGGCCAACGCGACGAGCGACTCCTGCCCCTCCGGCGTGGCCAGTTCGGCGGCCAGCATCGGCGACGCCGCCGTCGCGCGCGTGATCTCCTGCACGTGCTTCGGGGTCACGGGTCCGTTCACCATCGCGTCGGCGACCGCCGGCAGTGACGTCAGCGTCTCGGCTTGCGCCACCTGCTTCAGACCGACGCCAGGCCCCTGCCGACCGGTCCGCCCGAGAAACCCCGCCAGGTCGCGGTCGCCCTTCAGCGCCCAGGTGCCCGCGTCTCGCTCGGCGGTCACCACCCAAGCCCGGGCAACCGTCAGCGCATTGTTCACCGCGTCGAACGCCGCCAACGTGCGCTGTCGCATGGCGGCATCCCACCGGTCCGCGCCGCGCGCACCGCCGAGGACCGTCGCCGCGGCGGCGAGCCACGCCGCCATCGACTCCGGCAGGCCGCCCCGCTCGTCGGACGCCGGGCCGGACGATGAGCGGGGCGCCGTGGTGGGCGCCGCACCGGTCGCTGCGCTGGACGCCGTGTTGGAGATCGCACCGGGCGCGCCGCTTGACTCCACAAGCAACGCCGTCGCGCATGGGCGCACGTGACAGGCGGCCTCCCATCGTCGTGCACCCCCCAACGGCAACCAGATCGAACGTGTGTTCGAAGGACACCGGACCAAGGCGCCGGACGCAACCCGGAAAGGGCATCCGATCTGCGCAATCGCTCCCACCCACGCCTCCGACGCGCAAGCTGCGGGCCTGCCCGACGAGCCCACCGGGCGGGCCGCGTCGCGCCCGCCGGCCGAGCGCGAGAGAGATGACGAAACCGCTCTCGCCAGTAGCGCCACTACCGATCCGGCGCATCGAGGGAGCGCCCATGACCTAGGTCCCTGATCAGGCAATTCGAGACCGATAAGGGCCAGTAATCGATGCCAGGTTCCACTTTGACAACCGCACACTCCCTGCTACGGTGACGCGAAACCGGTTACTCTCGACCCGCTGTTCGCGCGGGGTGCCGCCGATGGCGCCCCGGCGAGGGTCGGGTCGGACGAACAGTTCCCACTCAAAGGGGAGGTACCCATGATTGCCAGAAGCCGCGGTGTTGCTGTCGCGGCGTCGCTCGCTGTCGTGCTCTTCGCGGCAGCCGCTTGCTCGTCGAGCGGCGGGTCCGACGGCGCGACCGACGGGGCGACCAGCGACGCCGCCAGCGCGGGCGAGTACCCGGAAGGGACCACGCTCAAGCTGTGGCACTACGAGGCCGAGGACGGCGCCACCGGCAAGGCCTGGGCCGAGGCGATGCGCATCTTCGAGGAGACTCACCCCGGGGTGAAGATCGAGTTCGAGAAGAAGGCGTTCGACCAGATCCAGAACACCGCCGGCATGGTGCTCAGCTCCGACGAGGGGCCGGACATCATGGAGTACAACAAGGGCAACGCGACCGCCGGCCTGCTGGCGTCGCAGGGCCTGCTGACCAACCTGACGGACGTCGCCAAGGAGCGCGGCTGGGACACCAAGCTCCCCGGGAGCCTCCTGACCACCGCCATCTACGACGAGCGTGGCGTCATGGGCTCGGGTGACTGGTACGGCGTCCCGAACTACGGCGAGTGCATGCTCGTCTACTACAACAAGGACATGTTCGACGAGGCCGGCCTGCAGGTGCCGACCACGCTGGCCGAGTTCGAGGACGTCATGCAGGCGTTCGTCGACAAGGGCGTGACGCCGCTGACGCTCGGCGGTGCCGAGTTCCCGCTGGGTCAGGTCTGGTACGAGCTGGCGCTCGGCGCGGCCGACCGTCAGTGGGTCAACGACTTCCAGCTGTACGAGAACCCCGTCGACTTCCACGGCACGGAGGCGACGACCGGCGCACAGACCCTCGACAAGTGGGTCAAGGCGGGCTACATCTCGTCCGACGCCGCGGCGCTGAAGAACGAGGACATGGCCCTCGACTTCACCAGCCAGAAGGCCCCGATCATGATCACGGGCAGCTGGCTGTACGGCCGCATGGTCAGCCAGATCGCGGACTCCTTCAACTGGGGCATCTTCCGCTTCCCGGGCAAGACCCTGACCGCCGGTTCCAGCGGCCAGCTGTGGGTGGTTCCGGAGAACTCGCGCCAGAAGGACCTCGCGTACGACTTCATCGACATCACGATGAGCCCCGAGGTGCAGGCGGTGCTCGGCAACGCCGGCGGCCTGCCGGTGGCGGCCGACCCGGCGCAGATCACCGACCCGAAGGCCAAGGAAGTCATCGAGGTCTTCAACGACGTGCTCGCCGACGACGGCCTCTCGTACTACCCCGACTGGCCGGTGCCCGGCTTCGGCGACGTCCTGACGGCCGCGCTGCAGTCGATCATCAACCAGACCGAGACGCCTGAGCAGGCGCTCGACCAGCTCGTCGGCCCCTACGAAGAGGGCGTGGCGAACATCGTCGGCTGACCAAGCCGGCACCCACTCGGGAAGGGGTGCGGCGGCTGGGGAACCAGCCCGGCCGCCGCGCCCCGCCGTCTCCGCACGAAGGTACGGGAATGACTGCACTCACCGCGGCACGTCGCGGCGCCGGCGAGCGTCGCCGCATGCACCCCCGGAAGCACCCCCTGGCCAGGACCGCGGCCTACTGGCTGTACCTCATCCCGGGCCTGGTGCTCTTCGTCGCCATCATCGCCATCCCGTTCGGGATGAACTTCTACTTCTCCCTGACCAAGTGGAAGGGAGTGGGCCCGCGGACCTTCATCGGGCTCGACAACTACGCCAGGCTGATGCAGGACGACGTGTTCTGGCTGTCGTTCCGCAACAGCCTGGCGATGATCGTCGCGATGGTGGTGATCCCGACCCTCCTGGGCCTGGTCCTCGCCGCCACGCTCTTCGACTACATCGGGCGGCGCTTCAACGGGCGCGTCGCCTCGTTCCTGCGGGCCGTCTACTACCTGCCGCAGATCCTCCCCGTCGCCGTGGCCGGCGTGATCTGGAGCTGGATCCTCAACCCGCAGAACGGCGCCATCAACGCGATCCTTCGCAGGATCGGGCTCGACGAGCTCGCACTCAACTGGCTCGGGTCCGCCTCGACGGCGCTGCCGACCGTCATGACCGTCATGGTGTGGGTGCAGATCGGCTACCCGGTGGTCATGTTCATGGCGGCCCTCCAGCGGGTGGACCCCGAGCTCTACGAGGCCGCGGAGCTCGACGGCGCCAGCTGGTTCCGGCGGTTCCAGGCGATCACGCTGCCCCAGATCAAGCCGGAGACCTTCGTCGTCAGCCTGACGTGCACCATCGCCGCCCTGAAGGTGTTCGGGCCCATCTGGGTCCTCACCAAGGGCGGCCCGGAGAACTCGACGAACGTCCCCAGCTACTTCGCCTACCAGAACTTCTTCTCGAAGGCCCAGGTCGGGTACGGCTCGGCGGTCGCCACCGTCCTGACGGTCGTGGTGATCGTCGTGGCGGCGGCCTTCCTGTTCGCCCAGTCGCGCAGCGAGCGCAGGAGCATGCGATGACCACGTCGTCCGTCCAGGTCCGCCAGCGTCCCTCGGCCGGCGCCGCGCCTGCCCGACGAGAGAGCGAGAACCAGAGCCGGCTGCGCAAGGGGCCCGCGCGATGGGTGGTGCTCGTCCTCGTCGGCCTGCTGGCCGCCGTGATGATGGTGCCGTTCGTCATCCTGGTGCTGAACGCGTTCAAGTCGCCCGAGGAATACGCCACCCAGGGCCCGCTGAGCTGGCCGCAGGGGTTCTACCTGGACGGCCTGAAGAACTTCTGGGTGACGTCGAACTACCCCGAGAAGCTGATGAACTCGATCGTCATCAGCACGGCGGTCGCGCTGTTCGCCTCGGTGATCTCGCTGCTCAACGCGTATGCGCTCGGCATCGGGCGGGTGAAGGGACGGCGCTGGATCCTCGGCCTGTTCCTCGTGGCGAACATGATCCCGCACGAGTCGCTGCTGTACCCGCTCTACTTCATGTCCAAGGCGGTGCACCTCTACAACACGCAGCTGTCCGTGGTGATCATCCTGGTCGCGATCAACATCGCGTTCGGCACCTACCTGCTGGCCTCGACGTTCTCCGAGTTCCCCAAGGAGATCCTCGAGGCGGCAGCCCTCGACGGGGCGGGGCGGTGGCGCGTGCTGTGGAACGTCGTCTACCCCTTGAGCCGACCGACGCTCTCGGTGCTCGCGATCTTCTTCTTCATCTGGGCGTGGAACGAGTTCTACATCCCGCTGATCATGCTGATCACCAACAAGACCCAGACGATCCCGGTGGCCCTGGCCACCCTCCAGGGCGACCGGCACATCGACATCCCGACGATCAACGCCGGGTCGCTGATCTCGTTGCTGCCGGCCGTCATCTTCTTCCTGGTGTTCCAGCGCACCCTGACGCGCGGCATCGCCGCGGGCAGCGTCAAGTAGCGCGGGCCATCCCCCCATCGATCGAGGAGTAACCGCAGGTGAGGTTCACCGAAGGCCACTGGGCCATCCGCCCGGGCATGACCGGGCTCTACCCGGCGGAGGCGTACGACTTCCGGTCCGACGGGCGCACCCTGCAGGTGTTCGCCCCCGTGAAGCCGATCGTCACCCGGGGCGACACGGCCGGCCAGGCGCTCGGCACCGTCACGTACACGGCACACGCGCCGGGCGTGATCGGCGTCCGGATCGAGCACCACCGGGGACGGCCGAACCCCGGCCCCGAGTTCGCGCTGTCCCCCGCCGACCCGGACTGCGGTGAGGTCGAGGTGGGGCCGGAGGGAGCGACGCTGACGGCGGGACCCCTGTCGGTGCAGGTCCGCCGCGGCAGGCCGTGGCACGCGGACTTCGTCGCCGACGGCACGGTGCTGACCTCGTCGCGCGAGAAGTCGATCGGCTTCCTCACCGACGAGGCCTCGCGGCACTACGTGCACGAGCAGCTGAGCCTGGGCGTCGGGACGCACGTCTACGGCCTCGGCGAGCGCTTCGGCGCGTTCGTCAAGAACGGCCAGTCGGTCGACATGTGGAACGAGGACGGGGGCACGGACAGCTTCCTGTCGTACAAGAACGTCCCCTTCTACGTCACCGACGCCGGCTACGGCGTGTTCGTCCGGCACTCCGGGCGCGTCTCGTTCGAGGTCGGCAGCGAGCGGGTGACCCGGTCGCAGTTCAGCGTCGAGGGCCACGCCCTCGAGTACTTCCTGGTGTACGGACCCACCCCGAAGGAGATCCTCGAGCGGTACACCGCGCTGACCGGGCGCGCCCCGGCGGTGCCGGACTGGTCCTACGGCCTGTGGCTCACCACGTCGTTCATCACCGAGTACGACGAGGCCACGGTGATGAGCTTCGTCGAGGGGATGGCCGAGCGGGGGCTGCCCCTGTCGGTGTTCCACTTCGACTGCTTCTGGATGCGCGAGTTCAACTGGTGCGACTTCGAGTGGGACCCGGCGACGTTCCCGGACCCGCAGGGCATGCTCGACCGGATGAAGGCCCGGGGCCTGCGGATCTGCGTCTGGATCAACCCGTACATCGGGCAGCGGTCGCCGCTGTTCGACGAGGGGATGGCCGCCGGCTACCTGCTGCGCACGCCCGACGGCGGCGTGTGGCAGTGGGACAAGTGGCAGGCCGGCATGGCGATCGTCGACTTCACCAACCCGGAAGCGCGGCGCTGGTACCAGGGCTACCTGCGGCGCCTGCTCGCCATGGGCGTCGACGCGTTCAAGACCGACTTCGGCGAGCGCATCCCCACGGACGTCGTCTGGCACGACGGCAGCGACCCCGAGCGGATGCACAACTACTACGCGCACCTCTACAACGAGGTGGTCGCCGAGGTGCTGCGCGAGGGCCGCAAGCCCGAGGACTCGCTCGTCTTCGCGCGGTCGGCAACGGCCGGCGGGCAGCAGTTCCCGGTGCACTGGGGCGGCGACAGCGAGGCGACGTACGAGTCGATGGCGGAGTCGCTGCGCGGCGGCCTGTCGCTCGCGATGAGCGGCTTCGGCTACTGGAGCCACGACATCGGCGGGTTCGAGGGCACCCCCGACCCGACGCTGTTCAAGCGCTGGCTGGCCTTCGGCCTGCTCTCGTCCCACAGCCGACTGCACGGCTCGCGGTCGTACCGCGTGCCGTGGGCGTTCGACGAAGAGTCGGTGGACGTCGCCCGGAAGTTCACCGGGCTGAAGATGCGGCTGATGCCGTACCTGGCGAACGCCGCGCAGGCGACCGTTGCGCACGGCACCCCGGTGATGCGACCGATGGTGCTCGAGTTCCCGGAGGACCCCGCGGTCGCCCACGTGGACACGCAGTACATGCTCGGCGACGGCCTGCTCGTCGCCCCGGTGTTCTCCGCGACCGGCGACGCGCGGTACTACCTGCCGGCCGGTACCTGGACGCACTTGCTCACCGGCGAGACGCGGGTGGGGCCGGGCTGGTTCGAGGAGCGCTACGCGGTGGACTCGCTGCCCGTCTTCGTCCGCGAGGGCACGGTGCTGCCGATGGGTCAGCGGACCGACGCGCCCGAGTACGACTGGTCGGACGGCGTCACCCTGCGGCTCTACGAGCTGGCCGACGGCGACGAGCGCGTGTGCGACGTCCGCGCGGCCGGCGGGCAGCCGGGTCGCGCGTTCACGGTGGCCCGGAGCGGCGCCACGTACACGGTCACCACCACCGACGGCGGCCGCCCGTGGTCCGTCGAGATCGTCGGCGTGCCCGGCGCCACGGTCACCGGCGGGCAGGCGACGGTCGACCGCACCGAGCTCGGCGTCCTGATCAGCGTCCCGGCTGGCGACGAGTCGGTCACCGTCACGGTGGACGCGTAGGGCCGGAGTGCGAGGTTTCGGCGATGTGGTGCCCGGCGCCGGGCCGGCGGGGGATACCGTCGGCCCGGACGGGCGCCGCGACATCGGTTCCCGCTCGTCCGGGATCCAAGGTCGTTTCCAGCAGGTGAGGTGGGCATGACGGACAGGAGTCGCGCCACCACGGGCCGGTCCACGATCTCCGACATCGCCGCGCTGGCCAAGGTCTCGACGGCCACGGTGTCGAAGGCGATCAACGGGCAGCCCGGGGTGTCGGAGGAGACACGGCTCCGGATCAACGCGATCGCCGAGAGCCTGCACTGGCGCCCCAGCGCCCGGGCGGTCGCGCTCACCAAGCGCACCAGCGGGGCGATCGGCTACCTGATCAACAGGTCCCCGGACATCCTCAGCAGCGACCTGTACTTCGCCGACCTGATCTCGGGCATCGAGCGCCGCCTGGCGCGGGAGAACTTCTGGCTGCTGCTGCAGATCGACGAGTTCGCCGGGCCCGACGAGGAGCGCGAGGCCTACGTGCGGCTGGCGCGCGAGGAGCGGGTCGACGGCCTGATCCTCTCGGAGACGTCGGCGCAGGACTTCCGGTTCGGCCTGGTCAAGGAGCTCGGACTGCCGGCGGCGATCGTCTCGCGGCCGTGGACCGATCCGGGGATCCCGTGGGTCGGGCCGGCGACGCCCGGCGGCGGCATCGTCGAAGCCGTGGGGCACCTCGCGGAGCTGGGGCACCGCAAGATCGCCTACGTCACCGGGCCCGAGAACCGGTCGCACGTGCTGTACCGGAACGCCGCGTTCATGGACGCCGTCGCCCACGTCGGGCTCTCCGTCGTGGGGCTGCGGCGCACCGACTTCTCGGCCGCGGCCGGGGCCCAGGCGACCGTGAGCCTGCTGGAGCAGCCGCAGCGGCCGACCGCGATCGTCTACGACAGCGACCTGATGGCGATCGCGGCGTGCCGGACGGCGGCGGTACGCGGCCTGCGCGTCCCACAGGACCTGTCGGTCATCGGGCACGACGGCCTCGCGCTGGGCGACTGGCTGACGCCGTCGCTGACGACGATCCGCCAGGACGTCACGCTGCTCGGCGAGCGATGCGTCGAGGAGCTGCTCGCGCAGCTGGGGGTGGTGCCCCCGCTGACGGAGGAGCAGCGGCAGTTCCCGGACCCCGTCCTGGTGGTCCGCGAGTCGACGGGTCCGGCTCCGCAGTGAGCGGCACGACGACGGCTTGTCCGGCGACGGCTTGTCCGGCGAGGACGGGCACGACGAGCACCGGCACGACGAGCGATCCGCGCCGCGCGGTGGTGGGACGGGCGCGTCGTCAGGCGCCGGCGACGGTGACGGCGGCGCCGGTCCCCAGGGACTCCCGCACCGCCGCCAGCACCCGGACCACGTCGAGACCGACGTGCACGTCGCAGTCGTGGCGGCGCTCGCCGGTGCGCACCAGCTCCGCCAGGTCGGCGACGGCGGAGCGTGCGGCGACGATCGGCGGCGACAGTGGCGTCGGCATCGACACGACGCCGGCGTCACCGAACACCGTGAACAGGCTCTGCGTCGCCCGCGCCGGCGCGGTCATGCTGACGGTCGTCGTGCTCGACGCGCCCGACGAGTGGCGCGCGACGAAGTGCACGGTGTCCCCGATGCCACGCCCGGCGACGACGCTCTCGACGCGTCCGAGCGTGCCGAGCGCCACGGATACCGCGTGGCAGCCGATGTCGAACAGCGCGCCGTCCACCTGGCGCCAGTCGCCGGCGTCGGGCGGTGCGGACGGCTCGTACACGTGGGCCACCCAGGACGCATGGGCGGTGTGCCACGTGCGCTCGCGTGCCACCTCGATCCAGCGGCGCTGCTCCGGCCGGAAGCGCGACGTGAAGAAGACGAGCGCGGCCACGCCGGCGGCGTCCACCGCCTCGACGACACGCTCGGCCGCGTCGACCTGCGTGGCGAGCGGCTTCTCGAGCAGCAGGTGCACCCCGGCGGCCGCGCACACCGGCGCCAGGGAGGCCTGCACGGCGGGAGGGACGGCGAGGACCGCGGCGTCGACGTCCGCCAGCAGCCGGTCGAGGTCGTCGTACGCCCGGGTGCCGACGCCGGCCGCGATCTGGGCCACCGCCTCCGCTCGTCGGCCCCAGACGCCGACGAGCTCGGCGTGCGGGCTGCCGGCGAGCGCGGGGGCGTGGGTGTCGCGCGCCCAGTAACCGGTTCCGATCAGCCCAACTCGCATCGCGTGGATGCCTCTCTGCCAAACGTCGTCGCCTGACGTGCCGCTCGCCTCCGGGTCCCCGCGTATTGAAGCACAGCGGGCGGTGGCGGCTTCGCGGTTTCGAGTCGGGGACCGCTCGCTTTGTTCGGCTCGGAGCGCTGCTGGTAGCCTGCGAAACCGGTTACGTTGCGGGGAGAGAGGAGTGCGCGTTGCGCGCTCGGGACGCCTGGTTGGGCGTGAACTTCTGGTCTCGGGCCGGCGGACCGCACATGTGGCGCGAGTACGACGCGGACGTCGTCGGGCAGGAGCTCTCGACCCTGGCCGACGCCGGCCTGGACACCACGCGGTCGTTCCTCCTGTGGCCGGACTTCATGCCGGAACCGGAACGGCTCGACGAGGCGATGATGGCCGCCTACCGCACGTTCCTCGACCAGCACCGCGAGCGCGGCATGCGGACCATCCCGACGTTCCTCGTCGGGCACATGTCCGGCGACAACTTCTCTCCCGCCTGGCGCAACGGTCGCGACCTCTACCGGGACGCGTGGATGCTCGCCCAGCAGGCGTGGTTCATCCGCAACGTCGTCGGCGCGCTGCACGACGACCCGGCCGTCGCGGGGTGGCTGATCTCCAACGAGATGCCCATCTTCGCGTCGCCGGCCACCCGTGGGGCGCCCGAGGACCGCGAGGTCGTCACGTCGTGGGCCGAGCTGATGGTGCAGGCGGTCCGCGCCGGCGGCGGCCACCAGCCGGTCTCGCTGGGCGACGGCGCCTGGGGCATCGAGGTCACCGGCGTCGACAACGGGTATGCGGTGCGGGAGTTGGCCCCCAAGGTCGACTTCCTCGGGCCGCACGTGTACCGGATGGACACCGACGTCGTCCGCGCGATGACCGCGGCCGCGTTCACCTGCGCGATGCTCGCCTTCGCGGGCAAGCCGATCGTGCTGGAGGAGTTCGGCGTCACGTCGGCGTTCGCGTCGGAGGAGAACGCGGCGCACCTGTACCGGATGGTGCTGCACTCCACGCTGCTGGCCGGCGCCCGGGGCTGGCTGGCGTGGAACAACACCGACTACGACCACCTGTTCGACGTCGATCCGTACCGGCACCACGCCTTCGAGATGTACTTCGGCGTCACTGACGCGGCCGGCCACCCCAAGGCGGCGCTCGGCGAGCTGCGCGCCTTCGCGAGCCTGCTCGACGGCCTCGACGTCGACAGGCTGCGCCCGCGGCATGCCGACGTGGCGCTCGTCGTGCCCGCCTACATGGAGCACGCCTTTCCCTCCATCCCGGTCTCGGACGGCCCGGCGATCGCCGACGCGCTGCGGCAGGCGTGGATCGCCGCGGCCGAGGCGGACCTGCAGGTCGACGTCGTCCGGGAGCTGGACGGCGTCCCGGACGGGTACCGGCTCTACGTGGTCCCGAGCGTCAAGGCGTTGCTGTCGCCGACGTGGCACCGGCTCGAGGAGCTGGCGCGCGGGGGCGCCGCCGTCTACGTGTCCTACTGCGCCGGCGAGCACGGCTGGCAGCGCGGGCCGTGGTGGGCGGACATGGAGCGCATCTTCGGAGTGGTCCACCGGCTGCGGTACGGGCTGGTGGACCCCGTGCGCGACGCCTCGGTCACGCTGCGCGCCGCGACGGCCTTCGGGGGCCTCGCACCGGGCGACGACCTCGCCTTCGCCGTCGCCGGCACGGAGAGCTCGCGGTCGATGCTCCCCGTGGTCGCGACGACCGCGGAGGTGCTCCTCGAGGACGGCGAGGGCCGCCCGGCGCTCCTGCGCCGGCGCGTGGGTGCCGGGACCCTCTACCTGGGCACGTACCCGCTCGAGCACATGGCGTCGCGGCTGATGGCGGTCAACCCGGAGGACACGTGGCGCGTGTACGACGCCGTCGCGACGGACGCGGGCGTCGAGCGCCTCGTCGTCGTCGACGACCCGCGGGTCCACTGCCACGTCATGGAGCACGGCACGCGGCAGACCCTGGTCTGGTTCCTCAACCTCGGCGACGAGCCGGTCACCACCACGCCGACCGTGGCGGCGGGATTCGAGCTGGTCGACCGCACCACCGGCGGACCGGCACCCGGCGTGAGCCTGGGCGGGTTCGGCGTCGTCGTCCTGGAGCTGCGGGCGAAGGTCCCCGCGCCAACCGAAGGGAGCGCCAGCAGTGCGCATCACTGACATCCGTTGCGCCATCATCGGGGACAACCCGATCGTCCGCGTGGTGACCGACGAGGGCGTCGACGGCTTCGGGCCGGTCGAGACGTACAAGCCCTACATCACGCCGATGGTCCCGTACTTCCGCGGGCCGCTGCTGGGGCAGGACCCGACCAACGTCGAGGACTGCGTGCGGCGCATCCGCCGGCTCGGCGGCACCAAGCCCTGGGGCGCCCTCGTCAGCGCCATCGAGATCGCGCTGTGGGACATCGCCGGGAAGGCGAGCGGCCTGCCGGTCCACAAGCTGCTCGGCGGGGCGGTGCGCGACGCGGTCCGCGTCTACAACGGCGGCGTCCGGACGGACCCGGCCACCCTGACGCCCACCGGCTACGCCGAGGCCATGTCGGTGATGAAGGAGGCGCGCGAGGGCTTCACGATCATCAAGGACGGCGTCGGCTTCCACGGGTTCATGGCACAGGAGGTCGACGGCTTCTACTACGGCGTCCCGCGCCGCGGCGAGGGGCACCCCAACCGCGGGTTCGTGACGAACGCCGGGCTCGACCACCTCGTCGCGTGCGTCGGCGCGATGAAGGACGTCCTCGGCAACGACGTCGCCCTCGCGCTGGACATGGGGCCGGGGTGGATGCCGTCCGACGCGATACGGGTCGCCCGCGCGATGGAGGAGTTCGACCTGCTCTGGGCGGAGGACCTCATCACGGGCGACTACGTGCCGTGGGTCCACGCGGAGCAGTACCGCGAGGTCACCCGGTCCACCAGCACGCCGACGCACACCGGCGAGCAGCTGTACACGCGCCACCAGTTCGTCGAGCTGATCACCACGCAGGCCGTCCGGGTGGTGGGGCCCGACCCGTGCGACGTCGGCGGCCTCGCCGAGCTGAAGTGGGTCGCGGAGTTCGCCGACCTGTACGGCATCGGGATCGCGCCGCACGGCGTCCACGGGGGACTGTTCGGGCTGGCCGCGCTGGTGCAGGTGTGCGCCACGCTCCCCGACAACTTCCTCGCCTTCGAGTACTCCGTGGCCAGCCGGCCCTGGTGGTACGACATCGTCGACGGCCTGCCGGACCCGATCGTCGTGGGCGGGCACGTGCCGGTGAGCACCCGTCCCGGGCTGGGGCTCGAGTTCCGCCGCGACGCCGCACGCGCGTACCTGCGCCCCGAGGACGCCGGCTTCTTCGACTGGTCCTAGGGTGAGTCGATCCCGGCCGCCCGAAAGGACCCCCATGCCCACCGACCTGCGCGCCGCCGTGTCCGCGCTGATGCCCCGCGCCCTGAGCGACCTCGCGGAGCTGGTCGCCATCCCGTCCGTGGCCGACGAGCGGATCGTCCCGCCGTCGGAGTGCACGCGTGCCGCGCGGTGGGTCGCCGCCGCGTTCCGCGCGGAGGGGATCGACGACGCGCGGCCGGAGACGACACCGGACGGCACGGCGACGGTCGTCGGGCACCGCCCAGGCCCGGCCGGGGCGCCGACGGTGCTGCTGTACGCGCACTACGACGTGCAGCCGCCGCTCGACGAGTCCGCGTGGCTGACGCCGCCGTGGCAGCTGACCGAGCGCGACGGGCGCTACTACGGCCGCGGCGCCGCGGACTGCAAGGGCAACGTCGTCGCGATCCTCACCGCCCTGCGCGCACTGCGCGGCGAGGACGGTGGGTACCCGGTGGGCATCCGCATCGCTATCGTGGGTTCCGTGGAGCTGGGTGGCGGGGGGCTCGACGCGCTCGTCGAGCAGCGGCCGGAGCTGTTCCAGGCGGACACCGTGCTCGTCGTCGACGTCGGCAACGTGGAGCTGGGACGCCCGACGATCACCACCTCGCTGCGCGGCACCGCCGCCGCCGTGGTCACCGTGTCGACGCTGGCGGCGCCGGTTCACTCGGGGATGTTCGGCGGCGCGGCGCCCGACCCGATCGCGGCGCTGATCGCGATGCTCGCCACACTGCGCGACGAGCACGGCGACACGACGATCCGCGGCCTGGACTCGTCTGCCACCTGGGACGGCGTCGGCTGGGACGCCGGCGAGTTCGCCAGGGCCGCCGGGATCCTGCCCGGGGTGGCGGTGCTGGGCACCGGCTCGGTCGCCGACCAGCTGTGGGCGCGCCCGGCGGTGACCGTCGTCGGCATCGACGCGCCGCCGGTCGTCGGCTCGACGCCGTCGATCCAGGGGCGCGCGTCCGCCCAGCTCAACCTGAGCGAGCCGCCGGGCATGGACCCCCTCGCCGCGCGGGACGCGCTCGTCGCGCACCTCCACGCCGTCGCGCCGTGGGGCGCCCAGGTGACGGTCGAGGCCGGCGGGATCGGCGAGCCGTTCCTGGCGCGCACCGACGGCCCGGCGTTCGCCGCGCTGTCCGACGCCCTGGCCGAGGCCTTCGGCGCGCCGACGGTCACCGCCGGCGAGGGTGCCTCGATCCCGCTGTGCAACGTGCTCGCCCGGACGCTGCCCGACGCGGCGATCCTGCTGCTGGGCGTCGAGGAGCCGACCTCCGCGATCCACGCGCCCAACGAGTCGGTGGACCCCGGCGAGGTGGAGCACCTCGCCCTCGGCCTGGCACTCTTCCTCTCCCGCGCCGCCTGACCCCCGCGCCCCCGCCACCCGACCCCCGCGCCGCCTGACCCCCGGGGCCGCCTGACCCCCGCGAGATGAGCACTCCCAAGCGAGATGTGCACTAGCAACTGCTCGTCTCGCGGGGAACTGCTTGTCTCGCGGGGAACTGCTTGTCTCGCGGGGAACTGCTCGTTTCGCGGGGAACTGCTTGTCTCGCGGGGAACTGCTTGTCTCGCGGGGAACTGCTTGTCTCGCGGGGAACTGCTCTTCTCGCGGCGGCGG
>CAZBIO010000154.1:0-5014 GCA_964491965.1 uncultured Cellulomonas sp. | reverse complement strand
CGGGGCGGTCGGCGGTCGACGAGCGGTGGCGCGCCGATCCGGCGACGGCGGTGCGGGCGATCGGGGCGGGCCTTCGCGCGCTGCACGACGCGCTGCCGGTCGACGCGTGCCCGTTCGACTGGGGTGTCCCCGAGCGGCTCGCCCACGGCGAGCGCACGGGCCTGGGCTCGTCGGACGCCCGCGCCGCGCTGCCGGCGGCCCCGCCGGTGGACCGGCTCGTCGTCTGCCACGGCGACCCCTGCGCACCCAACACGCTGGTCGGCGACGACGGCACCTGGACCGCCCACGTGGACCTCGGCCGGCTGGGGGTCGCCGACCGCTGGGCCGATATCGCCGTGGCGGCGTGGAGCACCGAGTGGAACTACGGGCCGGGGTGGGAGGGCGCGCTCCTCGACGCGTACGGCATCGCGCCCGACGACGAGCGGATGGCCTTCTACCGCGCGCTGTGGGACGCGACGTGAGCCGCCGCTGGTGACGCCGGCCTCGTGGGCTCGTCGGGCGCCGCGGGGACGCGCCGACGGGGCTGGCCGAGGATGACGGCGACCAGAACGGCCGCCGTGCCGGCGACCTGCGGAGCCGTGAGCCGCTCGCCGGACGCGAGCACGCCGAGCGCCAGCCCGGTGACCGGGTTGAGCAGCCCGACGAGCCCCACGGAACCCGCCGGCAGCCGTCGCAGCCCGGCGAACCAGGCGACGTAGGCGACGGCCGTCGCGACGAGCGAGACGTACCCCACCCCGACCAGAGCGGGTCCATCGAGCGCGGGCGGTGCGCCCTCGACCGCGACCGCGGCGCCGAGGAGGACCACGCCTCCGGCGGCGACCTGCCACGCGGTCGAGGCGAGCAGGTCCACCTCGCCCTGCCAGCGGGTGGCCAGCACGAACCCGATCGAGGAGGCGACGAGTGCGGTCGCCGATGCGACGACCCCCCACGGGTCCACGCTGGCCGGGCTGGCGCCGAGCATGACGGCGACGCCGACCAGGCCGAGCGCCGCACCGGCCAGTGCGGCGACATGCGGCCGCTGGCGCAGCAGCACGCGGGCCGCGGCCATGAGGACGAACGGGCTCGTCGCCATGACCGTCGCCGCGAGGGACGTCGGGAGCCGGTGCGCCGCCACGTACACGAGCACGAAGAGCGCGGCGACGTTGAGTACGCCGAGGAGCGCCGACCGCCACCACCAGGCGCCGCGCGGCAGGCGCCGGACCACGACGAGCAGCACGAGCGCGGCGGGCAGCGCGCGCAGGGCGGCCCCCCACAGGGGGCTGTCGGCGGGGAGCGCGTGGCGCGTCACCCAGTAGGTCGCGCCCCAGGAGACGGGCGCGAGCGCGGTCACCGCGGCCCCCTTGATATCTTCCATGGAAGGCAAAATGACTTCCGAGCAAGATATATTCCGGGCCGTGACCGAGAGACTGACGGGACACGCGGACTTCGTCGACGGCGTCCGCGCCGCCTGGGAGCGCGAGCGACCCGACCTCGACGTGCGGCCCCAGGGCGTGCTCGGCCGGCTGCACCGGCTCGCCGCCCACCTGACGGGCGAGCTCGTCGCGGTGTACCGGGAGCACGGGCTGTCCGAGGGCGAGTTCGACGTGCTCGCCACGCTGCGGCGGCAGGGGGAGCCGTACGAGCTGTCGGCCGGCGAGCTCGCGGCCACCACGATGGTGACGACGGGCGGGCTGACCAAGCGGCTCGACGGGCTGCAGGCGCGCGGGCTCGTCGTGCGCCGTGTCAGCGAGGCGGACGGCCGGGGGCGGACCGTGGGACTCACGCCCGACGGGCGGCGCCTCATCGACGCCGCGTTCTCCGACCACATCGCCAACGAGCGGCGGCTGCTCGCGATGCTCAGCCCGGCGCAGGCCGACCAGCTCGAGGACCTGCTGCGCGCCTGGCTCGCGGGATTCGAAGCGGCGCCGCGAGCGGGGGCGTTGCTAGGCTGACCCCGGTCGCGACTGGCGCAGGGTGGGTGACCACCGGGGAGCGACGCAGAGCAGCAGATCCGCGGGTCGGACGCCTGGGCCCGGCGGTCGCCACACACCTCGGTGTGCGGGTGCCGGCCATCCCGCACGCCCCGACCCCACGGGAGCGCCACCATGACCAACCTCCTCGATCAGGGCCTGTCGCAGCTCGACCCCGACATCGCCGCCGTGCTCGACGGCGAGCTCGCCCGCCAGCAGGGCACCCTCGAGATGATCGCGTCCGAGAACTTCGTGCCGCGCGCGGTGCTCGAGGCCACCGGCTCGGTGCTGACCAACAAGTACGCCGAGGGCTACCCGGGCCGCCGGTACTACGGCGGCTGCGAGCAGGTGGACATCGCCGAATCCATCGCGATCGAGCGCGCCAAGTCCCTGTTCGGCGCCGAGCACGCCAACGTCCAGCCGCACTCCGGCGCCACCGCGAACGCGGCGGTGCTCCACGCGCTGGCCAACGCGGGCGACCGGATCCTCGGCCTCGAGCTCGCGCACGGCGGCCACCTGACGCACGGCATGAAGATCAACTTCTCGGGCCGCCTCTACGACGTCGCGGCCTACGGCGTGGACCCGCAGACGTTCCGGATCGAGCCGGAGGCGGTGCGCAAGGCGGCCCTGGCGCACCGGCCGGCCGTGATCATCGGCGGCTGGTCCGCGTACCCGCGTCACCTGGACTTCGCGGCGTTCCGCGAGATCGCCGACGAGGTCGGCGCCAAGCTCTGGGTGGACATGGCCCACTTCGCGGGCCTCGTCGCCGCCGGGCTGCACCCGTCGCCCGTGCCGTACTCGGACGTCGTCTCGTCCACGGTGCACAAGACGATCGGCGGCCCGCGGTCGGGCTTCATCCTGTCGACCGAGCAGTGGGCGAAGAAGATCGACTCCGCCGTGTTCCCCGGTCAGCAGGGCGGCCCGCTGATGCACGTCGTCGCCGCCAAGGCGGTGGCGTTCAAGATCGCCGCGACCGACGAGTTCCGCGACCGCCAGCGGCGCACGCTCGAGGGCGCGCAGATCATCGCCTCGCGGTTGTCCGAGGCGGACGTCGTCGAGGCGGGCGTCTCGGTGCTGACCGGCGGAACGGACGTCCACCTGGTGCTCGTCGACCTGCGCAACTCGCCGCTCGACGGCCAGCAGGCCGAGGACCTGCTCCACGACGCCGGGATCACCGTCAACCGCAACGCGGTGCCGTTCGACCCGCGCCCGCCGCGCGTCACGTCCGGCCTGCGCATCGGCACGCCGGCGCTCGCGACGCGCGGCTTCGGCGCGGCGGAGTTCACCGAGGTGGCGGACATCATCGCGGCCGCGCTGGTCGGGGGCGCCGCCACCGACGTCGAGGCGCTGCGCGCGCGGGTGTCGAAGCTGACCGGCGCGTTCCCGCTGTACGACGGCCTCAAGCAGTACACGTGACCGCTCAGGCCGCATCCGGAGTGCAGCGGAGGGTGGGGGTTGCCGCAGGCGGCACCCGCCGGGAGCGGAGCGCAGGGAAGGCCGAACAGTGAGCGCGCGCCTTCTCGACGGCACCGCAACCGCCGCGGCGATCAAGGCGGAGCTGCGCGTCCGGGTGGCCGCGCTCGCCGAGCGCGGCGTGCGGCCCGGGCTGGGGACGCTGCTCGTCGGCGACGACCCCGGCTCGCAGCTGTACGTCGCCGGCAAGCACCGCGACTGCGCTGAGGTCGGCATCGCATCGATCCGCGAGGATCTGCCGGCCACCGCGACGCAGGACGAGGTCGAGGCGGCGGTGGCGCGGCTCAACGCCGACCCCGCCTGCACCGGGTTCATCGTCCAGCTCCCGCTGCCGCGCGGCCTCGACGCGCACCGCGTGCTTGAGCTCGTCTCGCCCGAGAAGGACGCCGACGGCCTGCATCCGACCAACCTCGGCCGCCTGGTGCTGCGGGTCAACGAGCCGGTGACCACGCCGCTGCCGTGCACGCCGCGCGGGATCGTCGAGCTCATCGAGCGGCACGGCATCTCGCTCGCCGGGGCGAACGTGGTGGTCGTCGGGCGCGGGGTGACCGTCGGGCGGTCGATCGGGCTGCTGCTGACGCGGCGGGCGATCAACGCGACCGTCACGCTGACCCACACCGGGACCGCCGACCTCGCCGCGCACACGCGGGGCGCCGACGTGGTGATCGCCGCGGCCGGTGTGCCGGGGATCGTCACGGCGGACATGGTCAAGCCGGGTGCGGTCGTCGTCGACGTCGGGGTGTCGCGCGTCGCCGACCCGGCCACGGGCCGATCGCGGGTCGCGGGCGACGTCGACGCCTCGGTGCGCGAGGTGGCGGCGTGGGTGTCGCCCAACCCCGGCGGGGTGGGGCCGATGACGCGCGCGATGCTCCTGGCCAACGTGGTCGAGGCCGCCGAGCGCGCCTGACGCCGCGCCCGCCGGCCCTGGACTCGTGGTGGGTGGGTTCACCCGAGGTGTTGTGCGAGTACCCGGGCTTCGTCGCGCTCCTGAATCCCGTCGGGCCCTCCCGACCCTCGTCGGCGTTCCCGCTCTCCCCGAGTGCCACCGAAACCCGCCGAGTGCCACCGGAACTTCGGGTGCACTCGGTGGGTTTCGGGTGCACTCGGCGGGGAGGGTCGCAACCGACGAACCCGGACTTGTGGTGGGTGGGTGCGCCCGACGTGTTGCGTGAGCACTCGGCCTTCGTCGGGGCACCCCCGAACTGGCCGTAGGCCGCGCGCGGACTTCGTCGCGCTCCTGAATTCCGTCGGGCCTTCCCGACCCTCGTCGGCGTTCCCGCTCTCGCCGACTGCTACCGAAACCCGCCGAGTGCCACCGAAACGCGCCGAGTGCCACCGCAACTTCGGGTGCACTCGACGGGTTTCGGGTGCACTCGACGGGTTTCGGGTGCACTCGGCGAGATCCGCGTGCGGTGCCTCGTCTGGCGCCACCGACCCTCGCGAAGAGTCATCGCCGTCGTCGGGCGCACGCAGTTCCGCCGAGTGCCACCGAAACGCGCCGCGTGCCCCCCCAACATCGGGGGGAAGCGGCGCGTCTCGGGTGGCCGAGGCGGGGGGGGGGGGCGAGGTAGGGGCGCCCGGGGGGGCCGGGG
>CAZBIO010000153.1:0-7449 GCA_964491965.1 uncultured Cellulomonas sp. | reverse complement strand
GGACGGCGTCGGAGCTCGCCGACGCCACCGACGCCGCTCAGGCGGCCGCGCAGGCCGCGGCGGAGGCGGCAGCGGCACAGGCCGCGCAGGAGGCCGCCGCCGCGGAGCAGCGCAGGGCGTGGGCCGCCTCGCTCGACGGATACCCCAACGGCCGGATCCCGCAGTCCGCGCTGTGCGCCCCGGCCTTCGACGCCCACGTGCTGCTGCGCTGCGACGCGGCGCAGGCGCTCGACCAGCTCAACGCGGCGTACGCCGCCGCATTCGGGACGAACCTGACGGTGACCGACTCCTACCGGTCGTACGGCGCGCAGGTGACGTGCCGCCGCAACAAGGGGTCGCTGTGCGCCACGCCCGGCACGTCCAACCACGGCCGGGGGCTGGCGGTCGACTTCGGCGGGGCGGCGGACGCGTTCGGCACCGACACCCACGACTGGCTGCTGGCCAACGCGCAGACGTACGGCTGGGACCTGCCGTCGTGGGCGCGGGCCAACGGCTCGAAGCCCGAGCCGTGGCACTGGGAGTACCAGCCCGCCGCCTGACGTCCGACCGGGGCGCCTGGCCCCGTTTGGCGGGCGCTGCCCTTACGATTCGCAACGTGGACGAATCGGACAAGTCGGGCCCCGTGCCGGGCGGGGTTCCGCTCGTCGGGCGCTCCGCCGAGCTGGACGACCTCGACGGCCTGCTGGCGGCCGCGGCGTCGAGCGACGGCTCCGTGGTGCTCCTCGAGGGCGAGGCGGGAATCGGCCGCAGCCGGCTGGTCCAGGCCCTCGGCCCCGGTGCCGAGATGCTCGGGGTCCAGCTGATCCTCGCCGGGCTGCCCGGCCCCACGGCCTCCGAGCTCGACGAGCTGCTCGCCGCGGAGGCGGGTCACCCGCGCGCCCTCGTCGTCGACGACGTCCACCTGGGCGGCGACGACGTGCTCGCCGTCCTGACGCGCCACGCCCATGCCGGCCCGCTCGCCTCGACGCTCCTCATCCTCACGCTGCGTCCGGTGCCGTACCGCGAGGCCGTCCAGGCGATGGTCGTCGCGTGGGTGCGCGCCGGCGCGCGCAACCTCGAGCTGCGCCCGTTGTCCGCGGCGGCGGTGGTGGAGCTGGCCGAGAGCCTGACCGGCCACCACATCGGACCGATGCTGCGCGGTGTCCTGGCCACGGCGGGTGGCAACCCCCGGCTCGCCACCGCGGTGATCGCCGCGGCCCAGCACGCCGGGGCGCTGCGGCTGTCCGACGACGGCGTGGTGGACATCGAGGGATTCGGCTGGCAGGACGAGCTCGACGACGTGGCGCGCGACCACATCGCCTACCTGGATCATGACGTGCTGACCCTCCTCGCGCAGGCGGCGGTGCTCGGCCCGTCGTTCGTCGTGCCCGACCTGGCGGCGCTCGCGGACCTGCCGCTGACCACCTGCTGGCGCACGCTGCGCCACGCGCTCGCGGCGGGCGTCGTCGCCGCGCGGGGGGACCGGCTCGTCTTCCGGCACGACGTGGTGCGCACCGCCCTGTACGCGGGGCTGGAGCACGACCTGCGGCGGGGGCTGCACGCGCGGGCGGCCAGCACGCTCGGCGAGGCGGGGGCGCCGCCGCACGTCGTGGCGTCGCACCTCGAGCGCGCGCGGGCGGTCGGACGCGCCTAGCGTGGGGGCATCCCCGACCTGGTGGGGCGATCCCTGACCTGAAGGAGACGTCATGGCCACGCGCAGTGCACGTATCGACTGGACCGGCTCGCTCAACGAGGGCGGTGGCCAGGTCGACCTCCTCAGCTCCCGCGCCGGCAGCTTCCCGGTGTCGTTCCCCCGCCGCACCGCCGACGACGCCAGCGGGGTGACCAGCCCCGAGGAGCTCATCGCTGCCGCGCACTCGTCGTGCTTCGCGATGGCGCTGTCCGGGGAGATCGCCGCGGCGGGCGGCACGCCGCGTTCGCTCGAGGTGACGGCCGACGTCACGCTGCGGCCCTCGTCCGACGGGGGGCTCGCGATCACCACGTCGGCGCTCACGGTCCGGGGCGAGGTGAACGGGCTCGACGAGGCCGGGTTCGTCGCGGCCGCGGAGAAGGCCAAGGCCGGGTGCCCGGTGAGCAAGGCGCTCGCGGGCGTGACGATCACCCTCGACGCCGCCCTCGCCGGCTAATCGCCTGGATCCCCCACCCCCTTCTCCTCTCCCGCCCCCCTCACCCACCCCCGCCCAGCCGCCCCCCTCACTGGCTGACCCCTCGCGCGCTGACCCCCTGGATCCCCTGACCCCTGCCCCTCACCCGCCCCCTCACCCACCCCCTGGCGTCCGAGGAATCGAGGGCTCTACCCCACGATTGCTCGGACGTTGGGGTGTTGCTCGGCGTTGCGTCCGAGGAAGTGAGGGGTAGAGCCCTCGATTGCTCGGACGTTGGTGGGGGCCTGCGACAACCGGCGAGGGCGGGAGGGGCGCCGCGACAGCAGGTGCGCGGGAGAGGTGGCGAAGGCGGGAGGGGCGCCCGGCGTGGGGGCGCCCAGCGCGCCGGCGTGGGCGGGGCTAGGAGTCCACAGGGGGATTGGCAACGGGGGTGTTGCGTTAAGGGGGACCTTGGTCCGACGAGCGTAGGCAAGCCTTTCCATAGCGTTGGAGCCATGGACTTGGGGTGCTGCCGTGAGGGTGTCTGCGCCCGGATCCTCGACGTCGCGGTGGAGCCCGGCATGTGCCTGCGGCTCTCCGAGCTGGGGCTTCGGCCCGGCGCGTTCGTCGAGGTGACGCACGACGCGGGCCGCCAGGGCCGCGTGCTCGCGGTCGGCGCCGAACGGTTCGCACTCGACGCGCGCACCTGCTCCCTCATCGCCGTGGAACCGGTGGCGGTGTGAGCTGCCACGAACCGGCGGGCGGTGCCCCGGCGCCGGCCGCCACCCTGGACCGCCGCGCCACCGTGGCGCTCGTCGGGCCGCCCAACGTCGGCAAGTCGACGCTCTTCAACGCGGCGACCGGCGCCCGCCAACACGTGGTCAACGCGCCCGGCACCACCGTCGAGCTGGCCACCGGGATGTGGCGGGCCGCCGACGTCGCGCTCGTCGACCTCCCCGGCGCCTACTCGCTCCTGGCGCGCACGCCCGACGAGCAGGTGACGGCGGACGCCGTCGCGGGTGTCGGCGGCGCGGGCGACGTGGACCTCGTCGTCGCGCTGGTCGACGCCACCGCGCTGGCGCGCTCGCTCTACCTCGTCGGGCAGGTGGCCCGCGCCGGGAAGCCGGTGGTGCTGGGCCTGACGATGCGGGACGTCGCGGCCGCGCGGGGCGTCGCCGCGGACCCCGGCGCGCTGGCGGCGGCGCTCGGCGTTCCGGTGGTCGCGCTCGACCCCCGCACGGGCGGTGGGCTCGACGAGCTCGCCGCGCGGGTGCGGGAGGCGCTGGCCGACTCGGACGCGGCCCGCCTCGGTGTTCCTGCACTCCCGGCGGTGGGCGCCGACGACATGGCGCGGCTGGAACCCGCAACGCTCGATGCGAGCCCCGCCGCGTCCGACGACCCGCGGCTGGCGGAGGCCGAGGCGCTGTTCGGCTGGGTGCAGCAGGTGCTGGGCGCCGTCGAGGGCCGCCCGGCCGGACGGCCCGCCCACGCGACACGCACGTGGTCGGACCGCGTGGACTCGGTGCTGCTGCGGCCGTGGGTCGGCGTCCCCGTGCTGCTCGCGGTGATGTGGGCGCTGTTCCAGCTGGTCACCGTCGCCGCCGCGCCGCTGATGGACGCGGTGGACCGCGGCGTCAACGGCTGGTTCGGCGGGCTGCTGACCGGCTGGCTGGCGGGCGCCCCGGCGTGGGTGAGCGGGTTCCTCGTGGACGGCGTGCTCGCCGGTGCCGCGGTGGTGCTCTCGTTCGCGCCGCTGATGGCGATCATGTTCGTCGCCGTCGCGCTGCTCGAGGACTCGGGCTACCTCGCCCGCGCCGCGTTCGTCGCGGACCGCGCGATGCGCGCCCTCGGGCTCGACGGCCGGGCGGTGCTGCCGCTCGTCGTCGGCTTCGGGTGCAACCTGCCGGCGCTCGCGGCGACACGCACCCTGCCGCACGCGCGCCAGCGCCTGCTGACCGGCCTGCTCATCCCGCTGACCAGCTGCACCGCGCGGCTGACGGTGTACCTGATGCTCGCGGCGGTGTTCTTCCCGGAGAACCCCGGCACGGCCGTCTTCGCGATGTACGTGATGTCGGCGCTGCTCGTCGTCGGCGCCGGGGTGCTGTTGCGGAGGACGGCGTTCCGGGACCTGGCGCGCGAGCCGTTCGTCCTCGCGCTGCCCGCCTACCAGCGGCCGCGGGTGCGCGCCATCGCCACGTCGACGTGGGTGCGCGTGTGGGCGTTCATCCGCAAGGCCGGGACCATCATCGTGGCGACGCTCTCCGTGGTCTGGGTGCTGATGGCGGTGCCGGCGACCTCGGGCCACGCGATCACCGACGTGCCGGTGGAGGACTCGGTGTACGGGCGGGTCGCCGCGGGGATCGCGCCGGTGTTCGCGCCCGCCGGGTTCGCCGACTGGCATGCGTCGTCGGCGCTGATGACGGGGTTCGTCGCCAAGGAGGTCGTCGTCGGCTCGATGGCGCAGACGTACGCCGTCGCCGAGCCGGAGGACCCGAGCCTGCCGGGCGACCTGGGCACGCAGCTGCGCGCCACGTTCGACCGCACATCCGGCGGCGCCCCCGGCGCGGCGGCCTTCGCGTTCATGGTGTTCGTCCTCGCGTACACGCCGTGCCTGGCGACCATGGCCGAGCAGGCGCGCCTGTTCGGCCGCCGGTTCGCCGCGGTCGCCGTGGGCGCGCAGCTGGTGCTGGCCTGGCTGCTGTCGGTGGCGGTGTTCCAGGTGGGGCGGCTGCTGTGAGCGGCAGCTTCGGGGGGTCCCGGTGAGCGTGCTGGCCGACGTCCTCCGCGAGACGGACCGCGGGCTCCGCCCCGAGCTGGTCGCCGAGGTGCTGGGGCTGCCCGACGAGCTCGTCGGGCTGGCGCTGGACCACGCGGAGCGCCTCGGCCTCGTCGTGCGGTCGTGCGGCCCTTCGTCGGGCCGCCCGTGCCCCACCGGCCCCGACCGGCCGATCGCCTGCGCGGGCTGCCCGCTCGCGCGCTGACCCTCGACCCGGTCGCCGGGTGCCGCTGGTTTCGGGCGGCCGCCGGGTCGATAGTTGCGCGCCGCGGCGATGGGCGCACCTATCGACCCGGCGTCGAACTATCGACGCGGGCGGGCCGCTGGAGGGTGGCGGCGGCGGGCCGCCGGGGGGCGGGAGAGGGCGGGGGCCGAGCGGGTGCCGGTGGACGGTCGCCGGAGGCAGACGCCGACCCGTGCCGCCCGTCTCGGACGGCCGCCCTGCCGTCGCGAGGCGGGTGAGAGACTGCCGCCCATGGCGCCGCAGACGGCAACCGCCCTGGCCATCGACCTCGCCGCCGAGCTCCGAGCGGCCGTCCGCGGCGAGGTGGACGCCTCGACGCGTCGCCGTGCGGAGTACTCGACCGACGCCTCGAACTACCGCGTGGTGCCGCAGGTGGTGGTGTTCCCACGGGACGTCGACGACACGCTCGCCGCGCTAGCCGTGACGCGAAGGCTGGGCGTGCCGCTGACCGCGCGCGGCGCCGGCACCTCGGTGGCGGGCAACGCGGTGGGCCCCGGCGTGGTGCTCGACTTCTCCCGCCACGTGAACCGGATCCTGGCCGTGGACCCGGAGGCCAGCACCGCGACCGTGGAGCCTGGCGTGGTCATGGCGGCGCTCCAGCAGGCGGCGGCGCCGCACGGCCTGCGGTTCGGCCCCGACCCCTCGACGTGGACCCGCGCCACCCTCGGCGGCATGATCGGCAACGACGCGTGCGGCCCCCACGCGGTGGCGTACGGGCGCACCTCGGCGAACGTCGTCGAGCTGGACGTCGTGGACGGCACGGGCCGGCGGTTCACGGCCGGCGCCGGTTCACTGGCCGCCGTCTCGGGGCTCGACGAGCTGGTGCGGGCCAACCTCTCGACGATCCGCACCGAGCTGGGGCGGTTCGGGCGACAGGTGTCCGGCTACCAGCTCGAGCACCTGCTGCCGGAGCGCGGCACCGACCTGGCCAAGGCGCTCGTCGGCACCGAGGGAACCGTCGTCACGCTGCTCGGCGCCACGGTGCGGCTGGTGCCGCAGGCCTCCGCCCCCGTGCTCGTCGTGCTCGGCTACCCGGACATGGCCGCCGCCGCGGACGCGGTCCCCGCGCTGCTGGGCCACCGGCCGCTGGCGATCGAGGGGATGGACGCACGGCTGGTCGACGTGGTGCGGCGCGCGCAGGGCGCCGCGGCCGTCCCGCCCCTGCCGGACGGTGCCGGGTGGCTGTTCGTCGAGGTCGGCGGCGAGTCGCCCGACGAGGCCATGGCCACGGCCGGCGCGCTCGCGGCGGATGCCGCGACCGCCGCCGTCGGCCTGTTCCCGCCGGGGCCGGAGGCGTCGCGGATGTGGAAGATCCGCGCCGACGGTGCGGGCCTGGCCGGCCGCACCTCGTCGGGCGAACAGGCGTGGCCGGGGTTCGAGGACTCGGCGGTGCCGCCCGAGCGGCTCGGCGCCTACCTGCGCGACCTCGAGGCGCTGATGGCGCAGCACGGCGTCGACGGCATGCCGTACGGGCACTTCGGGGACGGGTGCGTCCACCTGCGGTTCGACGTGCCGCTGGAGCGCGACGGCTCGGCGCTGCGCGCGTTCATGACCGACGCGGCGCACCTGGTCGCCTCGCACGGCGGCTCGCTGTCCGGCGAGCACGGCGACGGGCGCGCGCGCAGCGAGCTGCTGCCGGTCATGTACTCCCCGGAGGCACTGCGGCTGTTCGAGGCGTTCAAGGACCTGCTCGACCCCGCCGACCTGCTCAACCCCGGCGTCCTGGTGCGGCCCCGGCCGATCGACGCGGACCTGCGCCGCCCGGCCGCGCGGAAGCTGGGTCACTCCGGCTTCGCGTTCACCGAGGACCACGGCGACCTGACGACCGCCGTCCACCGCTGCGTCGGCGTCGCCAAGTGCCGGGCCGACGAGGGCTCGTCGGGCGGCTTCATGTGCCCGTCCTACCTGGCGACGGGCGACGAGAAGGACGTCACGCGCGGCCGCGCCCGCGTGCTGCAGGAGATGGCGAACGGCGGGCTGGTGTCGCGCGGCTGGTCGGCGCCCGAGGTGCGCGAGTCCCTCGACCTGTGCCTGGCCTGCAAGGCGTGCTCGTCGGACTGCCCGGCGGGCGTCGACATGGCTCGGTACAAGTCCGAGGTGCTGCACCGTACATACCGCGGCCGGCCCCGCCCGATGTCCCACTACGCACTCGGCTGGCTGCCGCGCTGGACCCGGCTCATCACCGCCGTGCCCGGGCTCGCGCCGCTCGCGAACGCGGTGCTGTCGTTCCGGCCGCTGAGCCGGCTGGTGCTGCGCGCCGGCGGCATGGACCCGCGGCGCAGCATGGTGACGTTCGCCGCGCGCCCGTTCCGCGCGTGGGCGCGGGGGTCCGACGAGGTCGTCGT
>CAZBIO010000152.1:0-6134 GCA_964491965.1 uncultured Cellulomonas sp. | reverse complement strand
GCCACGGCCGCGCCCGAACCCGTAGCACCGGCCGCCCGGCCGGTGCGACCCCCCACGCCGAGACCACCTCGGCGGAGACATCACCGGAGAAGGAGCGAGGATGACCGCCATCCGCGTGGCCATCGTCGGCGTGGGCAACTGTGCCTCGTCGCTGGTCCAGGGCGTTCACTACTACCGAGACGCCGAGCCGGACACCAAGGTCCCGGGCCTGATGCACGTCAAGTTCGGCCCGTACCACGTGCGTGACGTCGAGTTCGTCGCCGCATTCGACGTCGACGCGAAGAAGGTCGGGTTCGACCTGGCCGAGGCGATCACCGCCTCGGAGAACAACACGATCAAGATCGCCGACGTGCCGCCGACCGGCGTCGTCGTGCAGCGCGGCCACACCTACGACGGCCTGGGCAAGTACTACTCGCAGACGATCGACGAGTCCGACGCGGCGCCGGTGGACGTGGTCCAGGTGCTCAAGGAGCGCAAGGTCGACGTCCTGGTGTCGTACCTGCCGGTGGGCTCCGAGGTCGCCGACAAGTTCTACGCGCAGTGCTGCATCGACGCGGGCGTCGCCATGGTCAACGCGCTGCCGGTGTTCATCGCGTCCGACCCCGAGTGGGCGGCGAAGTTCGAGGCGGCCGGCCTGCCGATCGTCGGCGACGACATCAAGTCGCAGGTGGGCGCGACGATCACGCACCGCGTCCTGGCGCGGCTCTTCGAGGACCGCGGCGTCATCCTCGACCGGACGTACCAGCTGAACGTCGGCGGCAACATGGACTTCAAGAACATGCTCGAGCGCGAGCGGCTGGAGTCCAAGAAGGTGTCGAAGACGCAGTCCGTCACCTCGAACCTCCACGACGGCCCGCTGGCCGGCAAGAAGGCCGACCGCAACGTGCACATCGGCCCGTCCGACTACGTGGCGTGGCTCGACGACCGCAAGTGGGCGTACGTCCGCCTCGAGGGCCGCGCGTTCGGCGAGGTGCCGCTCAACCTCGAGTACAAGCTCGAGGTGTGGGACTCCCCGAACTCGGCGGGCATCATCATCGACGCGATCCGCGCGGCGAAGATCGCCAAGGACCGCGGCATTGGCGGCCCGATCCACGCCGCCGCGACCTACCTGATGAAGTCCCCGCCGGTGCAGATGGAGGACACCGCCGGCCGCGCGCGGCTGGAGGCGTTCATCCGCGGCGAGGTCGAGCGCTGAGCTGACGGTGATCCCGGGCGCTGACGCGCCCGGCACCGCCGCGAGGGGCCCGGTGACCACTGGTCACCGGGCCCCTCGTCGTTCCCGCCCAGGGCGCATCCGGGATCGGGTGGACTTCGGGCCGCCGAGCGACCGAAACCCCACCCACAACCCGGCGCCTCACCCGCCGTCGACCCGAACCCCATCCGTTGACCAGCCGCGACCGCGAGCGATGGTTCTGAGCCGGTGGGCGAGGCTGTGGATCGTGGGCGATGCGCCGGCCGGCACCGCGGGAGGGTGCTCCCATGTCCCGGGAGTCGGCCATCGCGACGCTGCCCGCCGTCCGCCTGCTCACCGGCGATGCCCGCGCGCAGGCGATCCGTCAGGACGGCGTCGCCACGACGGCTCAGCTGCTGAGGTGGGGATTCGCCGACTCCCTCGTCAAGCGACGGGTTCGCAGTGGCGAGTGGCAGAAGGTGTTCCGCGGCGTGATCGCGCTCCAGTCCGGCCCCGTGACGTGGCGGCAGAAGGCGCGCGGCGCCCTGCTGTATGCGGGTCCGGGGGCCGCGCTCTCACACGCATCGGCGGCGTACCACCGAGGAGTCCTCGACACGCCAGGCCGGGCGATCGATGTGTCGGTGCCGCACGCGCGGACGGTCGTCGCCCAGCCGGGGCTCGTCATCCACCGGCGGCGACGCATGCCGTGGGCCGGCGGCGGGTTGCGATGCGTCGAGGCAGACGACGCCGTGCTGTCGCTCGTCGCCGGGGCGCGATCCACCGATGAGCTCGTCGGGCTGCTGTGTGAGGCGGTGCGGTCAGGGGTACACCCGGAGCAGCTCCTGTGGCGGGCCGAACGCCTCCCACGCCTGCGGCATCGGCGTCTCCTGCTCGCGATGCTCGGCGAGGTCGCGGAGGGGATCGAGTCGCCGCTGGAGCTGCGGTACTGCCGGGATGTGGAGCGGGCGCACGGGCTGCCCCGCGCGACCGCGCAGAAGCGCCAGCGGGTCGGCGGACGTTGGATCCGGGCCGACCGCGTGTACGACGAGCAGCACGTGCGGATCGAGCTCGACGGCCAGCTGGCGCATCCGTTCGGGACCACCGACGACGACGTGTGGCGCGACAACGCCGTGCTGCTGGCAACAGGCGACATCACCCTCCGCTACCGGTGGCGCCATGTCGCGGTCACGCCGTGCGACAGCGCCGTCCAGGTCGTGGCCGCGCTGCGCGCCCGCGGCTGGCGCGGCACCCCGCACCCGTGCGGCCCCGGCTGCCCGCTCACCTGACCTGGCGCTTGTGGGTGGACTTCCGGCCGCCCGGCGACCCGAAGCCCACCCACACAGCCGCCGAGCCAC
Organism: uncultured Cellulomonas sp.; assembly: GCA_964491965.1. GTDB lineage: Bacteria > Actinomycetota > Actinomycetes > Actinomycetales > Cellulomonadaceae > Cellulomonas. Next base: position 3,608 of record CAZBIO010000152.1, on the reverse strand, counting down.
CGGCGCCCTGCCCGCGACCGGTCCCAGCAGACGGGACAACGCCGCCTCCGCGATCGAGCTGACGAACGACGAGCTCGCCGAGCTCGGCCACGCCGCGGGCTGGGTCACGGTCACCACCGTGACGGAGTAGGCGGGCCTCACGCCCTAGCCTGATCCGGTGCAGGTGGTCGACGACCTACGGTCCCTTCTCCCGCTGACGGGCTTCCGGCGCCTGTTTGCCGTCCGCCTGGTCAGCCAGTGCGCCGACGGCATGTTCCAAGTGGGCCTCGCCACCCTGTTCTTCTTCTCGCCCGAGACCGCGAGCACGGCCGGCGGCGTCGCCGCCGCCTTCGCGGTGCTGCTCCTGCCGTTCACCGTCGTCGGGCCGTGGGCCGGCGTGTTCCTCGACCGGTGGCGGCGGCGCCAGGTGCTGCTCGTCGGGAACGCCGTGCGCGCCGCGCTCGCGCTGGTCATCGCGGTGATCATGCTCACGCAGGGCGCCGGCCCGGCGATCTACGTCCTGGCACTGGTGACCCTCTCGGTCAACCGCTTCCTCCTCGCGGCACTGTCCGCCGCGCTGCCCAAGGTGGTGGACGGCAACCTGCTCCTCACCGCCAACTCCCTCGTCCCGACGTTCGGCTCCGCCGCGGCGTTCGTCGGCGGCGGGCTCGGGTTCGTCCTCGGACGGATGATGCCGGAGGGCCGGCAGCGCGACGCCGTCGCCCTCGTCGTCGCCGCTGTCGTCATGGCCGCCGCCTCGACGCTCGCCCTCCGCCTGGGCCGCGACCAGCTGGGGCCCGACGAGCCCACCCGCACCCCGCTGCGCGCGGCGCTGGCCGCGGTGTGGCACGGCTTCGTCGGCGGCGGGCGCTACCTGCTCGCACGCCGCACGCCCGCGCACGCCCTGGGGATCATGGCCTGGCACCGGCTGCTCTACGGCGCCGTCTTCATGGCGAGCATCCTCATCTCGCGCAACCTGCTCAACGACCCGGCCGACACCGACGCCGGCCTGGCCACGTTCGCGGTGGTGCTCGGCGCGACGGCGATCGGGTTCGCGCTCGCGGTGGTGCTGACGCCGATCGTCAGCCCGCGGCTGGGCGCGCACCGCTGGATCGTCGTCTGCCTGCTCGCCGCGGCGGTGAGCCAGGCGCTGCTCGTCGTCACCGTCGCGTGGCCCGCCGTGATCGCGGGCGCCGTGCTGCTCGGCCTGGCGGCGCAGTCGGCCAAGATCGCCGTCGACACGATCGTCCAGCGCGACACCGCCGACGGCTTCCGCGGGCGGGCGTTCGCGCTGTACGACGTCCTCTACAACGCCGCATTCGTCGGCGCCGCCGCGCTCGGGGCCGCGGCTCTGCCGGACACCGGCTGGTCGCGCGCGCTGTTCGCCGTGCTCACCGTCGCCTACCTCGCCGGCGCGCTGGTCTACGGGCGCGCGCCCGGTGTCCCGTCTACCGTGCCCGACGAGCCCCGGGCCTCCCACCAGGCGAGCAGCTCCGAGCGCGCGGCGTCCTGACCGAGCGGCCCGCGCTCCATCCGCAGGTCGAGCAGGAACCGGTACGCCTCGCCGACCTCGCGGCCCGGCGCGACGCCGAGGATCTCCATGATCTGCGTGCCGTCGAGGTCCGGCCGGATCGCGGCCAGCTCCTCCTGCTCGCGCAGCCGCGCGATCCGCTCCTCGAGGTCGTCGTACGCGGCGGCGAGCCGGGCGGCCTTGCGCAGGTTGCGCGTGGTCGAGTCGGAGCGGGTCAGCCGGTGCAGCCGCTCGAGCAGCGGCCCGGCGTCGGTGACGTAGCGGCGCACGGCCGAGTCGGTCCAGCCGACCTCGCCGTAGCCGTGGAACCGGAGGTGGAGCTCGACGAGCCGAGAGACGTCGTGGACCGTCGCCTTGTCGAACCGCAGCTCGGTCAGCCGCCGCGCGGCGAGCTTGGCGCCCACCACCTCGTGGTGGTGGAACGAGACGCCGCCGCCCGGCTCGAACCGCCGGGTGCGGGGCTTGCCGATGTCGTGGAGCAGCGCCGCGAGGCGCAGGACGAGGTCGGGCCGGGGGACGGCGCCCGACGGCCCCGTCTCCAGCGCGATCGCCTGGTCCAGCACCGTCAGCGTGTGCTCGTAGACGTCCTTGTGCCGGTGGTGCTCGTCGATCTCCAGCCGCAGTGCCGGCAGCTCCGGCAGCACGTGCTCGGCCAGCCCGCTGTCCACCAGCACCATCAGGCCCGGCCGCGGCCGGTCGGCGAGCAGCAGCTTGGTCAGCTCGTCGCGCACGCGCTCCGCGGAGACGATGGCGATGCGCTCGCGCATCGCCGCCACCGCCGCCAGGGTCCCCGGCTCGACGTCGAAGCCCAGCTGAGCGGCGAAGCGCGCCGCCCGCATCATCCGCAGCGGGTCGTCGTCGAACGACTGGCGCGGGTCGACGGGGGTGCGCAGCAGGCCGCCGGCCAGGTCCGCCAGGCCGTCGAAGGGGTCGACGAACACGAGGTCCGGGACCCGCACCGCCATCGCGTTGACGGTGAAGTCGCGCCGCGACAGGTCGCCCTCGAGCGTGTCGCCGTACACCACCTCGGGCTTGCGCGACGCGGGGTCGTAGGCGTCCGTGCGGTACGTGGTGATCTCGACCACCACGTCGGCGCTCGACCCCCGCCCGAACCGCCGCGCGCCGAGTGTGCCGAACCGTTTGCCGACGTCCCAGTGCGCGTCGCCCCAGCCCGCGAGCAGCGCCTGCGTCTCGTCGGGCGTCGCGGAGGTGGCGAAGTCCAGGTCCGCGCTGACCCGGCCGAGGAAGGCGTCCCGCACGGGCCCGCCGACGAGCGCCAGCTCGTGGCCGGCCGCGGCGAAGCGCCTGCCCAGCTCGACGGCGTCGGGGGCCAGCTGCGCCAGCGACGCCAGGGCGCGGCGCTGGAGCGCGATGACGGAGTCGGCGGCAGGCACCCGACCAGCCTGCCAGACGCGGGGGGTCGGGAGCGTCCGGGTGACTCGTTACAGTGTCGGCATGCCCAGCGCCGCCCCCGTCCCGGAGCGGGTCCCCAGCCCGCCCGGCGGGCATCGGCTACGCATCGATCCCCCCGTCGCGCTCGCACCCGCGGCCGCGGCGCTCCCCGTGGTCGACGAGACCTCGGCGGGCGGGCTCGTCGTCGAGCGGCGCGGCGGCATCCACGTCGCCGCGGTCATCGCGCGCCGCAACCGCGCGGGCCGCCTGGAGTGGTGCCTGCCCAAGGGACACCTCGAGGGCGACGAGACGCCGGAGCAGGCGGCCGTCCGGGAGATCGCCGAGGAGACCGGCATCCGCGGCACCGTGCTGCGGCGGCTCGGCATCATCGACTACTGGTTCAGCGGCGAGGACCGCCGCGTGCACAAGGTGGTGCACCACTTCCTGCTCGGGGCGCAGTCCGGCGAGCTGTCGGTCGCCGGGGACCCCGACGGCGAGGTGGAGGACGTCGAGTGGGTGCCCGTGCTCGCGCTGCCCGAGCGGCTGGCCTACCCGAACGAGCGGCGCCTCGCGGAGACGGCCCACGCGGTGCTCGCCGAACACTCATGAGACGGTCCGGGGGTCGCGGCCGGTGGGCCGCGGCCGGGCTCGCCGTCGTCGCCGCCCTGTCTCCCGCGCTGGCCGCGGCGCTGCCGGCCGGCTGGCC
>CAZBIO010000151.1:0-4981 GCA_964491965.1 uncultured Cellulomonas sp. | reverse complement strand
CGGCCCGGAAGTCGTCGGCGATCTGCTGCGCCTGCGCGTGGATCAGCCGCCGCAGGTCGTCGTGCAGCCGTTCGACGTAGGCCACGGGGATGTCGTCGTCGTCGAGCGCGGCGAGCCACAGGCGCCGCGCGTAGTGGATGTCGGCGTCCATGATGTCCACCCTCAGGTCCAGCTGGTCCATGTCGGCTCCCCCTCGTCGCGCGTGACGAAGGAGAGGAGCGCGCCATCGCGCCGCTGATACCTGCGGTGTCACCCGGTCGGGGAGCGGCGGCTCCGGGGGGTGGGACCCGCCGCTCCCCGCCGGAGCTCACGTCGGTGGCGTCGTCGTCCGGTGGGGCAGCAGGGCGCTGACGATCGCGACGAGCACCACCGCGACACCGATCTGGATGAACAGCTCGATCCAGTCGACGCCGGGGGTGTCGTTGACGTCGAGCAGGGTCGCGATCCACGTGCCGAGGAACGCGGCGGCGATGCCGACGAGGATCGTGACGATGATGCCGAACCCCTGCCGACCACGGACGATCAGGCGGCCGAGGACGCCGATGACCGCCCCGACGAGGATGGTGGCGACGATGCTCCCGAATGTCATGGCCCGCCCTCCTGCCTGTCGTGTCCGGTTCGAACGTAAGCCCGTTCGGGACGGTACGCGCGCCGAGCGGGCCGCCACAGGTCAGCGCGCCGGAGGGGTCCCGCCGTGCCCCGCGCGGATGCCAGGATGTGCCCCGTGACGACCTCGGCCCGGGTGGGTCTGGTCACGGTGGGGGTGTCGCTGGCGCTCGCCGCGACCCTCGCCGGCTGTGGTGGGACGACGACTGACGGAGGTGTGGTGGGCGCCGTGCTCCCGCTGGTCCCCGCGCCCGTGCGCGCCGATGCCCTGGGCGGGCAGCCGTTCACCGTCACGGCGTCCACGGCGGTGGTCGCCGCGCCCGGGACCGACGACGTCGCCGCGCTCGTCGCGCGGGCGCTCGGCGGCCCGGCCGGCGGGTCCCTCCCGGTGCGGACCGCGTCCGACGAGCCGGAGAAGGGTGCGGGCCTCGTCGTGCTCGCCCTGTCCGACGAGGTGCCCGACGAGCCCTCGTCGGGCGATCGGCGGTCGGAGGCCTACCGCCTGACCGCGGGGCCGCAGGGCGTGCGGCTGACCGCGCGGACCGTCGCGGGCCTGCACCGCGCGGCGGCGACGCTGTCGCAGCTGGTGGTCGCGACGGACGGTGAGGTCACGGTCCCCGCCGTCGAGGTGAGCGACGCGCCGCGCTACGGCTGGCGGGGGCTGTCGGTGGACGTCGCACGGCACTTCCTGCCGGTCGACGACCTGCGGCGGATCGTCGACCTCGTCGCGGCGTACAAGCTCAACGTGCTCCACCTGCACCTGACCGACGACCAGGGCTGGCGGATCGCGCTGCCGTCGCGGCCGGAGCTCGCGGAGCGCTCGTCGGGCACGTCGGTGGGCGGCGACCCGGGCGGCCACTACACGGCCGACGACGTCGCCGGCCTCGTCGCGTACGCGGCGGCGCGCGGCGTGAGCGTGGTGCCGGAGGTCGACGTTCCCGGCCACGTCAACGCGGCGCTGCACGCGGTGCCGGAGCTCAACCCGTCCGGCGTGGCCGAGCCGGAGTACACGGGCGTCGACGTCGGCTTCTCGGCGCTGCGCGCCTCCGTGCCCGCCACGCGGCCGTTCCTCGACGACGTGTTCGGCGACCTCGCGGCGATGGTGCCGGGGGAGTACGTGCACGTGGGTGGCGACGAGGCGTTCGAGGTGGGTGGCGAGGAGTACGCGCAGCTGGTGGGCGCGGCCGTCGACGCGGTGGCCGCGGCGGGCAAGCGGGTGGTCGGCTGGCAGGAGATCGCGACAGTGCCGCTGCCGGCCGGCACGGTGGTGCAGTACTGGCAGGAGCGGTCCGACCCCGCGCCGGTGATCGCCGCGGCCCGTGCCGGGGCGCGCGTGCTGATGTCGCCGGCGACGCGGGCCTACCTCGACATGCAGTACGTGCCGGGCTACCAGCTGGGCCAGGACTGGGCGGGGTACACCGAGCTGCGCGACGCGTACGAGTGGGACCCCGACTCCCTGCTGCCCGGGCTCGACCCGGGCGCGGTGATCGGCGTCGAGGCCGCCGTGTGGACGGAGACGCTGCGGTCGTTCGACGACGTGACGCAGATGCTGCTGCCCCGGCTGGCCGCGGTCGCGGAGGTCGCGTGGTCGGCGGGGACGGACTGGGAGTCGTTCCGCGGCCGGGTGGCACCGCACGCGGCGGCTTGGGATCGCGCCGGGCTGACGTGGTACGCGTCGCCGCAGGTGGCGTGGGTCCGGTAGGCGAGCGCTCGTCGGGCCGCTGCCGCTCGTCGGGCCGCTGGAGGCCGGGCGCGACAGCCGGCGGCTACACCCAGCGCGGCATCCAGATGTGGATGTGCCAGAAGTCGTACGGCATCACCCACGCGGTCCACACCGGGTAGAAGAACATCCCGACGGCGACGACGAGCGCGGCGAAGGCCGCCACGCCGATGATCGCGCGGCGGCGTGCCTGCGCGCTGGCCTCGTCGGGCCGCCCGATGACGAGCCCCAGCACGTAGACCAGCGTCAGCACCACCCACGGCACGAAGGCCACCGAGTAGAACGTGAAGATCGTGCGGTGGGCGTAGGCGAACCACGGGAGCCAGCCGGCGGCCGTGCCGGACAGCACCGCGGCGGCGCGCCAGTCGCGGTACCGCAGCAGCCACCACACGGCGACCAGCGCGGCCGCGGCGGCCGCCCACCAGATGATCGGGTTGCCCACCGACAGGACGGGCCACGAGCAGTGCGTGGCCCCGCAGGCGTCGAGCGCCGCCTGGCCCTTCAGCTCGCTGACCTCCTTGGGATAGAAGAAGGAGGTCGGGCGCCACTGGATGAGCCAGCCCAGCGGGTAGGACTGGTACGGGTGCGGGGTGTCGAGGGTGTTGTGGAAGTTCCACATGTCCGTGTGGTACTTCCACAGGCTCCGCAGCGCGGGCGGCAGCCACTGCACGCCCTCGCCGGGGTGCCCGGCGGCCCAGTTGCGGTCCCAGCCGCCCGACGTCGCGAACCACGACGACCAGCTGGCCAGGTACACCGCGATGGTGCCGGGGACCATGGTGAGGAACGCGGGCACGCCGTCGCGGAACAGCCCGGAGGCGAACCAGTGCCGGACGCCCGCCGTGCGCCGCGCGCTGACGTCCCACCACACCGTCATCACGCCGAACACGGCGAGGAAGTAGATGCCGGACCACTTGGTGCCGCAGGCCAGGCCCAGCAGCACCGTCGCGAGGATGCGCCACCAGCGCGCGCCGAGGCGGGGGCCCCAGACCAGCTCCCGGCCGGCGTTCAGCTCGTCGGCCACGCGCTGGGCGAGGCGGCGTCGGGCCTGTTCCCGGTCCAGGACCAGCGCCGCGAAGGCCGTGAGCACGAAGAACATCAGCACGGGGTCGAGCAGGCTGGTGCGCGACTGCACCAGCGCCTCCCCGTCGACCGCCAGGAACAGGCCGGCCAGCGTGCCGAGCGCCGTCGAGGCGAACAGGCGGCGAGCGGTGCGGGCGAGCACCAGGATCGCCAGCGTACCGAGCAGCGCGACGGAGAACCGCCACGCGAAGGAGCTCAGCGGGCCACCGGCCAGCTGGATCCCCAGCCCGATCACCCACTTGCCGATCGGGGGGTGGACCACGTACTCCGGGTTGGTGCCGAGGATCGACAGGTCGCCGGCCTCGAAGGCCGCCTTGATCTGGTCGGCCTCCATGCCCTCGCCCCACTTGGCCTCGTAGCCAAGGGTGACCATGGACCAGCCCTGCTTGACGTAGTACGTCTCGTCGAACACCAGCTTGTGGGGGACGGCGAGGCGCGAGAACCGCAAGATCCCACCGAACACGGTGACGGCGAGCGGCCACACCCAGCCGAGCACGCGGGCGCGGCGCGTGGCGTCGAGGGCGAGCAGCTCGGCGCCGAGGAGCAGCCGCTGGAGGCGCTCGAGGGTGGTCTCGAGGGGCGCCCACGGGGCGCCGCGGACCAGACCGTCGGTGGTGGGCTCGGCGAGCTCGTCGGGCGCGGGCTCGGGCAAGGCGTCCGCGGTCGCGGTGACAGGCGTCGCGGGCTCGTCGGGCACGCCGGGTGGCCACGCGGGCTCGTCGAACGCGGGGCCGTCCTCACCGAGCGGCGGCGTGGGCTCGTCGTGCCCCCAGGACTGGCCCCGTGCGGGGGCCCAGGCGGGCCGGGGCGCGGCGGGGCCGCTCGTGGGGGTGGGGGGCACGTCCGTCCGCCCGCCCGCCTCGGGCGGCTCGGGCTCGGCCCGATGACGACCGTGGGGCGGCACGCCGTCATCGTAGGGGTGCGACCTGGGCGTGGGAGGCTGGGCGCGTGACTCCCGGTCGCCTGGTCCTGGCCGCCACGCCCATCGGGGACGCCGCCGACGCCTCGCAGCGGCTCCGCACGCTCCTCGCGGAGGCCGACGTGATCGCCGCCGAGGACACCCGGCGCACCCGGGACCTCGCCCGGCGGCTCGGCGTGACGATCGGCGGGCGGCTGGTGAGCCACCACGAGCACAACGAGGCCGGGCGTGTCGAGGAGCTGCTCGACGTGGTCGCCGGCGGCGGGACCGTACTGGTGGTCACCGACGCCGGGATGCCCGCCGTCTCCGACCCGGGGTATCGCCTGGTCACCGGCGCCGTCGCCGCCGGGCTCCCCGTCACGGTGGCGCCCGGGCCGAGCGCCGTGCTGGCCGCGCTCGCGTTGTCGGGGCTGCCGACGGACCGGTTCGCGTTCGAGGGCTTCCCGCCCCGGCGCGCCGGCGAGCGTGCGGCGGCGCTGGCCGCGCTGGCCGACGAGCGGCGCACGCTGGTGTTCTTCGAGGCGCCGCACCGGCTTGCGGCGTTCCTGGGTGCGCTGGCGTCGGCGTTCGGCGCCTCGCGGCGCGCGGCGGTGTGCCGCGAGCTGACGAAGACCTACGAGGAGGTGCGGCGCGACACCCTCGGGGAGCTCGCGGCG
>CAZBIO010000150.1:0-4974 GCA_964491965.1 uncultured Cellulomonas sp. | reverse complement strand
GCACCGCTCGTCGTGCCCGCGGGTGGTCCGGGGGAGCGTGCGTGCGCCCCGCCTCCGCGGCGCCCGCCCTCGCGGCGCCCGCGTCCGCGACATCCGCGCCCGCGACATCCGCCTCTGGGGCGCCCACCCCCGCGACATCCGCCTCTGGGGCGTCGAGCTCGTCGGCCACCTCGACGAGCTCGACCCTGCTCATCCCGCCGGCCACCCGCCCCACGTGGTCCGGCCGCGGCCAGCGCACGGCCTACCCCATCACCACGGCCGTGCCGTCCGGGCGCACCACCACCGGATACGGCAGCGGCGTGTCCATCCGTAGCCACGCGCCGGGCCGACGAGCGTCCTCGCCCGCGGAAGCCCCGACCCCGCCCGTGCCCCCACCACCACCCGCGCGGCCCGCGGCCGGCACGAGGTCCCGCTCCCACACGCGCCGCCCGTCGTCGAGCGCGAACGCCTCCAGGAGCGCGTCGCCGCGCGCGGCGAGCGCCACCTCGCCGTCCGTCGACAGCTCCCGCAGCGCCCCCTCGGACTCCGCGACCCACAGCTGCTCGCCCGTCTGCGCGTCGAGCGCCGTCAGCCCCAGCGCCCGCAGCAGCACCAGCCGCCCGCCGACGAGCATCGCCTGCGTCGCCTCGACGTCGACCCGCCACCGCACCTTCCCGGTCGCGGCGTCGACGGCGGCGACGAACCCGGTGCCGTTCCGCGACCCCTGGAGCATCAGCAGGCCGGGCGCGGACCCGTCGTCGACCTGCAGCCACATCGGCGGCCCGGGGATCGCCACCCGCTTCCCGTCCACGGGGACGTACCACGCCTCGTCCGGCCCGGCCATGGACCCGTCCCGCCACACCACCTCCACCAGCCCGCCGTCGCGCGCCACGTCGGAGTACGCGCCGTCGACGAGGTCGTCCACGTGCCGCACCAGGCCGGCCTCGTCGAACAGCCAGGCGTGCTCGCCCCGCGTGACCAGCCACTGGCCGCTCGACGTCGGGTTGCCGGTCCACCACGTGCCGCGCACCTGCGTGGTGGACGGGCTGGTCCACGTCCACCGCGTCTCGTCCGTGAGCGGGTCGGTCGCCGTGACCACCACGTGGTCGGCCCCGTCGGGCGTCGTCTCCGTCCGTCCGGCGGCGTCCCACGTGGACTGCTCGACGAGGACGCCGCCGACCGGCGCGGACGACCGGTACGCGTCCTCCGTCCACGACCGCAGCACCGCGCCGTCGTCGGGATCGAGCAGCCACGACTCCGTCGCGACGGTCGACGCGGTGGGGTCCGAGGCCTGCGTGGTGCACAGCGCGAGCTCGCCGGCCGGCGTGCACCAGCCGATCGACGCGGGCTCGTCGGCGGCGTCCGGTGCCGCCACCGGCATCTCCCACAGCCGCGTCCCGTCCTCCGGGTCGAGCCCGACGAAGCCCGTGACCCCCTCCGCGTCGGCGCCCCAGCCGTACGGCGAGCCGACGGGCCCGACGAGCACCCCGCCGATCATGAAGCCGAGGTCGAGGATCGACGCCCCCTTCTCGTCGAGCGTCCACAGCGGGCGCGGCTCGCTGCCGAACGGGCGCATCGCGGAGGGCACGGCGTCGATCGCCGCGAGTCGCGTCTGGTCCGCGGCGACGTCGGCGACGAGGAGCCCGACGAGCCCGGCGGCGGCGACCAGCGCCACGCGCCGCCCGGCGGGCGTCCGCAACGGGTGCGGGACGGGTGCGGCGGCCTCGTCGTCCGGGTCGTACGCCTCGACCAGGACGACCTCGCTCATCCGGCGGGCCATCGCCTCAGGGTAGGTCGGGTGGTGGAGATCCCGCCCGGTGGGAGTCGGTCAGCCGTCCAGCTCGTCGGCGAGCGCGGCGAGCCCGGCGACGAGCTCGTCGGCCGTCGTCGCCCGGAAGCCCGCGGCCGTCTCGCCGGGGCCCACCTTCACCCCGACGTCGCGCGGGCCCAGCACCGCGAACGCGTGCTCGTCCGTCACGTCGTCGCCGGCGTAGACCACCGCGACCGCCCCGATCTCCGCGCGCAGGGCGGCGAGCGCCGTCCCCTTGTCGGCACCCGTCACCGGCAGCTCGACGACGTCCTTGCCGCGCAGCGCCCGGATCCCGGCCTCGTCGGCCAGCGCGAGGGCGTCGGCCGTGGCCGCAGCGGCGACGTCCCGCTGCGCGAGGCGCGTGTGGACCACCACCGCGGCGGGCTTCGTCTCCACCCACACGCCGTCGCGCCCGCGGGCCACGGCCGCCGCGCGGCCGCCGAGCGCGGCGAGGGCGTCGCGCTGCTCGTCGGACAGCGTGACGGCGGTGTGGTCCAGGCCGTCCGGCGTCACCCGCGCCCGCTCCGCCCCGTGGCTCCCGACGAGCGTCGCCCCGACGGGAATGCGCGCGAGCTGCGGCACCGCGACCATCGTGCGACCGGAGACGATCGCCAGGTGGACACCGTCGGCGGCGGCCAGCCGCGCGAGCACGTCCTCGCCGCCCGGCGCCACGCGCGCCGTCATCGGGTCGTCCACCAGCGGGGCGAGCGTGCCGTCGAAGTCGAGCGCGACGAGCAGCGGCCGGGCGGCGCGGTCCGCGCCGAGCGCCCGCAGCCGCGCGACGAGGTCGTCGTCCGCCCTTATCACGAGATCTCCGACCGCAGCGCCGCGAGGAACGAGTCCGACCACGCCGCGACGTCGTGCGTCAGCACCCGCCGACGCAGCCGCCGCATCCGCTTGCGCGCCTCGCGCGGCTCGAGCGTCGTGGCCCGCATGATCACGTCCTTCATCTCGTCGATGTCGTGCGGGTTGACCAGCAGCGCGCCCGACAGCTCGTCGGCCGCACCCGTGAACTCCGACAGCACCAGCGCGCCGCGCTCGTCGGACCGCGCCGCGACGTACTCCTTCGCCACCAGGTTCATGCCGTCGCGCAGGGCGGTGACCAGCAGCACGTCGGCCACCAGGTAGAGCGCCGCCATCTCGTCCGCCGGGAACGACTGGTGCAGGTACTGCACCGGCGCGTGTCCCACCGTCCCGAAGTCGCCGTTGATGCGGCCCACCAGCAGCTCCACCTCGTCGCGCAGCTGCTGGTACGCGCCGACGTTCTCGCGGCTCGGGCTGGCCACCTGCACCAGGGTGGTCCGCTCCGGCGACAGGCGGCACTCCTCGAGCAGCTCGCCGTAGGCCTTGAGCCGGTGGCGGATGCCCTTGGTGTAGTCGAGCCGGTCGACGCCCAGCAGCACCACGTCCGGGTCGCCGAGCTCCGAGCGCAGGCGGCGGGCGCGCTCCGCGACGTCGGGCGTGCGCGCGAGGGCGTCGAACGCCCGCGAGTCGATGGAGATGGGGAAGGCCGAGGCGCGCACCGTGCGGCCGTCGCCGAGGACGATGCGCGGACCCTTGGTGTCGAGGTCGGTCCGGCGGCGCACCACGCGCAGGAAGTTGGCCGCGTCCCCGGCGCGCTGGAAGCCGACGAGGTCCGCGCCCAGCAGCCCCTCCACCACCTGCCGTCGCCACGGCAGCTGGTCGAAGATCTCCAGCGGCGGGAAGGGGATGTGGCAGAAGAAGCCGATCCGCAGGTCCGGGCGCGCCCGCCGCAGCATCGCCGGCACCAGCTGTAGCTGGTAGTCGTGCACCCACACCACCGCGCCGCGGGCCGCCTGCGCCACCGCGGCGTCGGCGAACACCTGGTTGACGCGCCGGTAGTCCTCCCACCAGGCGCGGTGGAACGTCGGCGAGGCGATGACGTCGTGGTAGAGCGGCCACAGCGTGTCGTTCGCGAAGCCCTCGTAGTAGCCGGCGACGTCGTCGGACGACAGCGTGACCGGCACCAGGTGCATGCCGTCCATCTCGAACGGGGCCATCGACAGGTCCGGCGCGCCGCCCCACCCCACCCAGGCGCCCCCGGAGGTGGCCATGACGGGCGACAGGGCGGTGACGAGGCCGCCGGGCGCACGCGTCCAGGTGGGCTCGCCGTCCGGCCCCGGGCTGATGTCCACGGGCAGCCTGTTGGCGACGACCACCAGGTCGTGGGTCTGGGAATTCGCCGGCAACAGCCACCTCCGCGGTTGCGACCCTAACCGACCGGCGCCGGGTCCGCCCGAGGGCAACGGCCGCTCCGGCGTGCCTCGTCCGGGCCGCGCGGCCCGTCCGTCCGCCCCGAGTCACGGGCTGGCGTGCCGGGCGTGTGCGGCGCGCAAACGGTCGGTAACGTGCCCGCATGGAGCGCATCGGCCTGGACCCGGGGTCGGAAGTCGGCGGCTACACCGTCGTCGCCCCCCTCGGCGCGGGCGGGATGGGCACCGTGTACCGCGCCGTCGACGGCGGCGGCACGCCGGTCGCCCTCAAGCTCCTGCACCCGGCGGCGGGCACCGACGCCGAGACCCGCGCGCGCCTGCTGCGCGAGGTCGCCGCGCTCCAGAAGCTGCGCCACCCGGCGGTCGCCGCGGTCCTCGACGCCGAGGCCGACTCCAGCGAGGCGTTCCTGGTCACCGAGCTGGTGGACGGCGTCGACCTCGAGGAGAAGGTCCGCCGCGACGGGCCACTGCCGCCCGCCGCGCTCGTCGAGCTCGCCTCCGGCCTGCGCGACGCGCTCGTCGCCGTCCACGAGGCCGGGGTGCTGCACCGCGACCTCAAGCCGTCCAACGTGCTCGTCACCGACCACGGCCCCGTGCTCATCGACTTCGGGCTGGCGCAGGGCGAGCAGGACGACCGCGTCACGTCCACCGGCCTGGTCATCGGTACCCCCGGCTACCTCGCGCCCGAACAGCTCGACGGCGCCGAGCCCGACGAGGCCGCCGACTGGTGGGGCTGGGCGGCGCTCCTCGCGTTCGCCGCGACCGGGCGGCCGCCCTTCGGCAAGGGGCGCGTCACCACCGTCCTCTCGCGCACGCGCGCGGGGCGGCCGGACCTCGTCGGGCTGGGCCGGGGCATCCGGGCCGCGCTGCTCGGTGCGCTCGCGCCCGATCCCGGCGAGCGGACCGCGCCCGACGACGTCGTCGGCGCCCTCGGCACCGCGGCGACCCGGG
>CAZBIO010000149.1:0-4891 GCA_964491965.1 uncultured Cellulomonas sp. | reverse complement strand
GCCGGCGACGAGTTCGACATCCTGCTGATCGGCCACGCCGGCCACGAGGAGGTCGAGGGCACGGCGGGCGAGGCGCCGCAGCACATCCAGGTGGTCAACTCGCCCGACGACGTCGAGTCGGTGGTGGTGCGCGACCCCGACCGCGTCGTGTGGATCTCACAGACCACGCTCTCGGTGGACGAGACGATGGAGACGGTCCGCCGCCTGCGCGAGCGCTTCCCCAAACTGGCCGACCCGCCGAGCGACGACATCTGCTACGCGACGCAGAACCGCCAGGTCGCCGTGAAGAAGATCGCGCCGCAGTGCGACGTGGTGATCGTCGTCGGCTCGTCGAACTCGTCGAACTCGGTGCGGCTCGTCGAGGTGGCCCGCGAGGCCGGGGCCGGTGCGGCGCGCCGGATCGACGCGGCCCGGCAGATCGAGCCGTCGTGGTTCGACGGCGCGACGACCGTGGGCGTCACCTCCGGCGCGTCCGTGCCGGAGATCCTGGTCCGCGAGGTCCTCGACCGCCTGGCCCAGCTGGGATTCGGTGCCGTGGAGGAGGTGCGCACCGCCACCGAGGACCTGATGTTCTCGTTGCCGCGCGAGCTGCGCGCCGACCTCAAGGCCTCCGGCGACGACCCCGACCGCCTCCGCCGCGAGGCGCGTCGCGCACTGGACGTCCGCCCGGTCTAGGCACCCGCGTTCGTCGAGCGCGACCGGCCGAGTCCCGGCGGCCGCCTAGGCACCCGCCCGTTCGTCGAGCGCGATCGCGTGGTCCGCGGCGAAGGCGACCAGCTCCGGCGCGCTGACCGACGCGAGCCGCGGGTCCACCGGCGGCGGTGTCGCCAGCTCGCCCTCGATCACGCCCAGCCCCTCGAACCGCCGCGCGGAGACCAGCACCCGCGTCTCCAACGACCCGACCGCCTGGTTGTACGCGCCCGCGGCCCCCTCGATGGCGCGGCCGAGCCGGGCCAGGTGGCCCCCGAGGGTGGCGATCCGCCCGTGCAGCTCCTTGCCGAGGTCGAGTACCGCCTGCGCGTTGGCCGCCAGCGCGTCCTGCTTCCACGCGTACGCGACGGTGCGCAGCAGGGCGAGCAGCGTCGACGGGGTGGCGACCACCACGTGCCGGTCGAAGGCGTACTCGGCGAGCGCCGGGTCGGCGTCGAGCGCGCCGAGCCAGAACGCGTCGGCCGGCACGAACATGACGACGAACTCCGGCGCGGGCGCGAACTGGTCCCAGTACGCCTTGGCGGCCAGCTGGTCGACGTGCCGCCGGACATGACGAGCGTGGTCGGCCATCCGGGCCGCCCGCGTGGGCTCGTCGGACGCCTGCGCCGCCTCGAGGAAGCCGAGGAACGCCACCTTGGCGTCCACCACCACCTGTTTGCCGCCGGCGAGGCGCACGACGAGGTCGGGCCGCAGCAAGCCGTCGTCGGTGCGCGCCTGCTCCTGCTCGACGAAGTCGACGTGCGGCAGCATCCCCGCGGCCTCGACGACGCGCCGCAGCTGCACCTCGCCCCACCGGCCCCGCACCTGTGGCGCGCGCAGCGCGGTGACCAGCTGAGCCGTCTCCCCGCGCAGCGCCTCCGACGCCGACCGCATCTGCAGCACCTGCTCGGCGAGGGCGGCCTGGCCGGCGGCGCGCGCCCGCTCGGCGGCACCGACCTCCGCCCGCACGCGCTCCAGAGTCTGCGCGATCGGCTCGACCATGGCGCGCACCGACTGCTCCCGCGCCGCGGACTCACCCGCCCGAGCGACCGCCAGCTCGGCTCGCCGCACCTGCTCCGCGGCCCGCGCGGACGCGACGGCCCAGGCCAGGGCGGCCCCCAGCACCGCCCCGACGACCACCCCGACCACCACCGACACGACATCCATACCCGAACCCTCGCACCCCCCACCCACACGCCCCCGGCGCGCCCCCGCATGTCCCACCCCGCCACACGTGTGACTGGAGTGACGCAAGTGACAAAAGTGGACGCCTTATGAGTCACTCCCGTCACACCAGCACCACGTGTGGCGGGGTGGGACGGGGAACGGCGGACGAACCGGGCGGCGTCGTCCGTATGCTGAGGCGATGCCCGACGCCCCCGCCCCGTGGGCGCCCGATGCCCCCGGCCACCGGATGCCCGACGCCCCCGCCCTGCGGCTGCGCGGCCTGTGGCGGCGGTTCGGCGCCAAGATCGCGGTCGCGGGGATCGACCTCGACGTCCCCACCGGGTCGTTCTACGGCCTCGTCGGCCCCAACGGCGCCGGCAAGACGACCACCCTCCTCATGGCGACCGGCCTGCTGCGCCCGGACGCCGGCCGCGTGTTCGTCGGAGACGTCGACCTGTGGGCGGACCCGATCGCGGGCAAGTCCCTGCTCGGCGTGCTGCCCGACGGGGTGCGTCTGTTCGACCGGCTGACCGGCCGCCAGCTCATCACCTACGCCGCCCTGCTCCACGGCCTCGACCGCGACACCGCGGCCTCCCGCACCCACGACCTCCTGGCCGCCGTCGACCTCGTCGCCGACCAGGACACGCTCGTCGTCGACTACTCCGCCGGCATGACGAAGAAGGTGGCGCTGGCGTGCGCGCTGGTGCACGCCCCGCGCCTTCTGGTGCTCGACGAGCCCTTCGAGGCGGTCGATCCCGTGTCGGCCGCGAACATCCGCGACATCCTGGCGGCGTTCGTCGCCGGCGGCGGCACGGTGATCGTGTCCTCGCACGTCATGGACCTGGTCCAGCGGATGTGCGACCACGTCGCGGTCATCGCCCAGGGTCACGTCCTGGCGGCCGGGACGCTCGACGAGGTGCGGGCGGGGGCGAGCCTCGAGGACCGGTTCGTCCAGCTCGTCGGCGGCCGTTCCGGCGGGGAGGGGCTGGCGTGGTTGCAGACCTCGTCCGGCTGAAGCTGCGCCTGACGCTCAACGGGCTCAGGCGCAGCCCCTGGGTGCTGGTGGGGTTCGTCCTCGCGGCGGCGTACGGGATTGGCGTCCTGGTCGCCGTCCTCTCGGGGATGGTGTACGTCAGCGCCCAGATGTTCGAGGTGCGGGCGCTGACCGCCGTCATCGCGGGGTCGGCGCTGGTGCTGGCCTGGTGGGTGGTCCCGATGGTCGCGTTCGGCGTCGACTCGACCCTCGACCCGGCCCGCTTCGCCGTGTTCCCCATCCCCCACCGGCGCCTGCTCGTCGGGCTGACGCTCGGTGGCCTGCTCGGCGTGCCCGGCGTGCTGACCGCGGTGGCCTGCCTCGGCTCGGCGGTGCTGTGGCGGGCCGAGCCCGCGGCCATCGGCCCCGGGGTGCTCGGCGCGGTGATCGCGGTGCTGACGTGCGTGGTCGGCTCGCGCGCCCTGACCACCGTGCTCGCGCCGGTGGTGGTCAAGCGCAGGGTCCGCGAGGTCGGCGTGGCGCTGGTGCTGGTGCCGGTCGCGCTGGCTGGGCCGCTGCTGTCGCGGCTGGTGCCCGCCGGGTACGACCTGCGACAGGCGGACGTCGAGCCGCTCGCCCGCGTGCTGGGCTGGACCCCGCTCGGCGCGGCCTGGGCGATCGCGCCCGACGCCGCCTCGGGCGACTGGGGCCGGGCCGCCGGGCGCCTGCTCGTCGCCCTCGCGACGCTCGCGCTGCTGACGCTCGCCTGGCGTGCGGCGCTCGCCCGGTCGCTCGTCGAACCGGTGCGTGAGACGACGAAGGCGCGCGAGCGCGGCCTCGGCATGTTCGGGCGCCTGCCCGCGACCCCGCTCGGCGCGGTGGTGGCCCGCTGCTTCACCTACTGGGCGCGCGACCCCCGCTACGCGATGGCGGTGGTGCTGGTCCCGGTGGTGCCGGTGGTGTTCGCGCTCGTCGACCCCGCCGGGCGGATGGTGCTCGTCGCGGCGCCCCTGTCCGGCTTCCTCATCGGCTGGGCCATCTCGGCCGACGTCGCCTACGACGGCACCGCCTACTGGATGCATGCCGCGTCCCCCCTGCGCGGTGTGACCGACCGCTGGGGCCGCGCCATCGCGGCGGGCAGCCTCGCGGTGGTCGTCGTCGTCCTGCTCTCCGTGGCGGGCGCCGTCGCGATGCGGCGGCCGGAGACCATCCCGGCGCTCATCGGCTGCGGCCTGGGGGCCGCCGGGACGGCGCTCGGCGTCGCGTCGGTCGCCTCGGCGCTCGTCGTCTACCCGGTTCGACAGCCCGGCGACAGCCCGTTCTCGGTCCGCCAGGGCGCGACGATGCCCGCGATGCTCACCCAGCTCGGCGGGTGGGCGCTGGTGCTGGCGCTGTCGTCGCCGGTGATCGTGCTGGCGGGGATCGCCGTGCTCGGCCGGCCCCCGGGTGCCGGCTGGGCCGCGCTGCTCGTCGGGCCCGTGCTCGGGGGCGGCGTGCTGACCCTCGGCGCCTGGCTCGGCGGGCGCCTGCTGGACCGGACGTCGCCGGACCTCCTGCGGCGGCTCCTGGCGATGACGTGACGCCCGGCCGGGCGGCCGACCGCCCCGCGACCTGCGCCCGGCCGGGTCCCCGACCGCCCGTAGACTCGACGGCCGTGGCCCTCACCATCGGCATCGTCGGCCTGCCCAACGTCGGCAAGTCCACCCTGTTCAACGCCCTGACCCGCGCGCAGGTGCTGGCGGCGAACTACCCGTTCGCGACGATCGAGCCGAACGTCGGCGTGGTGCCGCTGCCGGACCCGCGGCTGGGCGTTCTCGCCGGGCTCTTCAACTCCGAGCGGATCGTCCCCGCCACCGTCTCGTTCGTCGACATCGCCGGCATCGTCAAGGGGGCCTCGGAGGGCGAGGGCCTGGGCAACAAGTTCCTCGCCAACATCCGCGAGGCGGACGCGATCTGCGTGGTGACCAGGGCGTTCGCCGACCCCGACGTGGTGCACGTCACCGGCCGCGTCGCGCCGCTGGAGGACATCGAGACGATCCACACCGAGCTGGCGCTCGCGGA
>CAZBIO010000148.1:0-3247 GCA_964491965.1 uncultured Cellulomonas sp. | reverse complement strand
GGCGACCTCGCCCTCCTCCACGACGCGCAAGCCCGCTGCTTTGAGCACGCCCGCGAGCGCGCCCGGTTGGGACAACGCCCCGGGATGCGGCAGTGAAGCGCCGGGCGGCGGAGGCGGCATCAGCGGTGCGAGCGCAGGCATTACGGCGCGGAGAAACTCGCACTTCTCGGGCGGCCCCCAGGCCGTGACGAAGACCCGCCAGCCAGGCCGGGCAGCGCGGACGAGCTCGCGCATGGCGGCCGCCATGTCTGCCGCGTAAAAGACGCTGTTTACGGCCGCAACCGCATCGAAACTGGCGTCGGCGAAGGGGAGCGCCTCCAGATCACCTTCCCGCACGTCGGCCCCCGGCACTCGTTGCCGCGCGATGGCGAGGAGCCCCGGCGAAGCGTCCAGAGCAGTCACCTGCGCGCCACGCAAACTGGCGAGCAGCGTGAGGAGCCCCGCGCCACAACCGGCGTCAAGCAGGCGCGTGCCCGCGGTCACGCGGGCGGCATCGAGGGTCACCCCGAAGAGCGGCAAGCCCACCTGCTCCACGTAAGCCGCCCAGTCCTGCGCACGCGCGCCCCAGAGTTGTCCTTGGATCTTTGCACTACCCTTAGGCAACCTCCTTCTGCACGTTGGCTAAAGGAATGGATTGTTTTTCGGACGCGCCATCCTACAGCGCAGTCGCGTGATCTGGGCCAGTCACTCGCGATCCGGGGGTGCGCGGCGCGGTTCGGTGCTTTCTTCTTGTCCTTCCTTGCGCATTCCGGCCATGGCGAGGCCATGACGGACACCTGATCCGGTGATGGCGGACACCCTCGGAGCGAAGCGACGCAAGCAGGTGGGTTACTCACACCCGCACGTTACGTACTGATGCCCGTCGCCACGCTCATGACCGGCTACACGGTCAAAGCGATTCAATGCACGATCGCCCGTGGCGACTGGCAGAAAGGAAAGGCCTGGAGGCGCGCGCCCGATGGACGCATCTTCATCGATGTCGCCGGATTCGACGGCGGGTTGAGAACGGATAAGGCACAAAGCAAATCAACCCGTTTGCAGACCACGCTCTGTCCCGAGGCCCACGCTGAGGAGCCGATTACGGATTGGCGCCGATCACTCGCAGTGCCTGCAGGCGCGAAAAATCGCGATCGTGAGTGACGAGTGCATCGGCGCCGATTGCAAGGGCACTAGCCGCCTGGACGGCATCGGCAAGTTTCAGCTTCAGAGAGGCGCGCAGCCGTGCGGCGCTTTCGGCAATATCGGCATCGAGGTCGACGACGTACCAGGATTTCAAGGTTGCGCGATAGCGCTCCGCGAGCGCTTCGTCCGCGGCGCTCAAGGGGCCGGTCAGAACTTCTGCCAACGTGATCGTCGTGACCGCGAAACGAAAGTGTCCGGCGGCATGCCGCTCGAACAATCGCTTGAAGACCGGTCCGAACTGTGGGTGCCCCTCGATGACATAGATGATGGGTGCCGTATCCACCAGAAGCACTGCGTGCTCGGGTAGATCGTCAAAGTTCAGCGGTCCCATTCGTCGCGCAATCTGCGCAGCGTCGCGCGCGAATCACGACCCCAAAGCCCCCGGCCGGTGCCGGCCAGCGGCAACAGCGAGCGCTGCTTGTCGCTCGTCTCGAGCGCATCCATCGGCACCAGAGCAGCTACCGGCTGCCCGTGACGCGTGATGATCGTACGCCGGCCACGCTGAGCGGCCGCGAGCAAGTCGGGCAGCTGATTGCGTGCTTCTTCCGCACCCTTAGTCACGACTTTACCCATGGGCCAAACTGTACAGACCGTACAGAATGCTGTCAACCCCGTCACAACGCGCGCTGGAACGTTGTCGTAGTGCCAGGATGGGTAGGACGCTTCTGTTCGTTTGCTTTCGTCGGCCCAGCGGCAAAGGCTTCGAGTGTTGTTCGATGAGAGGCTTTTCCGTTTGCGCCGAGGTCTCCGCTCAGTAGGTCGGCGACTGCTGTTTGCCCCTGCGGGTCGAATAGCCGCTCTACCATGGCTTCGGTGGTGCAACGCCCCGGGACCCCAACTCCAGAAGCGTGATCCGACACACGACAAGCCTTTGAGTCACGAACGTCCGCGCACACACGGGCCAGGCGCGCGCAGCGCTGCGTGCGGCCAGTGACAGCCTTGGAGTATTGGGTTTGCAGCCCGCCTGCGCGGCTTTGCCCTCGAGTGACCCAGATGCCGGGGATGCGGCGCCCGTGCAGGCACTGCCGGATCAGGTTGTGCTGGCTCGTGCCGCGAGCCGTTGGGCGACTGGACGAACGGCTCACAACGACCACGGCTCAGTTGGAATCGGCACGTTCGCCGACACCGGCGCGGAACGCTGGGCGCATGAGTCCCGGCCGATGCTGGGCAGACCACAAGGCCGCGTACGTACCGTTCAAGCGCAGCAGATCGGCATGCGTTCTGCGCTCAACGATGGTGCCGAAATCGAGAACCACGATCTCGTCGGCGTGGACCACAGTAGAGAGACGATGCGCGATGATGATCGTCGTGCGATTCCTCGACACTTCGATAAGGCTGCTCAGGATCGCGCACTCATTGTGGGAGTCGAGGGCGGAGGTCGCTTCGTCGAGCACAAAGACGAGCGAGTTCTTCAGAATCGCGCGCGCAATGGCCAGCCGCTGGCGTTCACCCCCTGAAAGTTTGACTCCGCGGTCGCCGGCGGGGGTGTCATAACCCTCGGGCAAACCCAAAATGAAGTCGTGAAGTCGCGCCGCCTGGGCCGCTTGTTCGATTTCCGCCTGCGATGCATCGGGCCTGCCGAGTGCGATATTGTTCCCAATGCTGTCATTGAAGAGCGCAGTGTCTTGCGCCACGACCGCAATGGCGCGTCGAAGCTGTATCAATGAAAGCTCTTTCAGAAAGGGGCCACTGTGAAAAGCTTCATGTTGCTGCTCTGTACGCTATCAGTCTCCACACTTTCGCTCGCGAACGATCTGATCCTTATACGCAAGGACAAAGACGAAGCGTCCTACTACGAGCCGAACACGATTCGCAGGACAGGCGAATTTGTGTTGGCGTGGGTAGTGACCTTAAAGGATGGCAAGAAGAATTCTGAATATCTAATTGAATTCAACTGCGAAGAGGCGACGTACAGGCAGCTTTCGCACAGAGTCTTTGTGTCAGAGTCGCAAGTTGTCAGCAGCGACGCTATTTATAAGCAGTGGTTTGATGTCCCGAATACGAGTCAAGTCCTCGGACTTCTATTCACGAAGGTGTGCCCCGCGGGCAATCGTTAACCTTGATC
>CAZBIO010000147.1:0-4269 GCA_964491965.1 uncultured Cellulomonas sp. | reverse complement strand
CGCCAGGCGCTCGCCGACGAGCACCACGGCGCCGGGCTGCGCGAGGGCCGACGCGGCGCCGGCCAGCGCCTCGTCGGGCGCGCCGGCGGCGATGCCGTCGAGCACCTCGGCCTCGGTCCCGGGGGCGGCCGCGAGCAGCGTGCCGTCCAGCCGTTGCACGCCGCGCGACGCGAACGGCGCCACGGCGAACAGGCGGCCCTGGCGCCGCAGGAGGCCCTGGCGCAGCCGCAGGAAGAGGATGCCGCCCTCCTCCTCCGGCTCCAGCCCGGCGACGAGCACCGCGGGGGCCGCGTCGAGGTCGGCGAACGTCACCTCGAGCGTGCGACCTGCCACGCGGTGGCCGAGGAAGGCCGTCTCCTCGGCGGAGTGCGGGCGGGCGCGGTGGTCGACGTCGTTGGTGTCCAGGGCGACCCGCGCGAACTTTGCGTACGCGTAGGCGTCCTCGAGCGTCACGCGGCCGCCCGGCAGCACCGCGGCGCCGCCGTCGGCCAGCGCGGCCCGCAGGCCGGCGCCCGCGGCGTCGAGCGCCTCGGCCCAGCTGACGGCGACCAGCTCGCCGGCCTCGCGCACCTGCGGCGCGGTCAGACGGTCCTTCGACGCCTGCCACGGGAAGGCGAAGCGGTCCTTGTCGGTGATGAACTCGCTGTTGACCGCGGGGTCGTCGCCCGACAGGCGGCGCAGCACCACGCCGCGGCGGTGGTCCACCCGGATGGCGGAGCCCTGCGAGTCGTGCTCGGAGACGCCCGGGGTCGACACCAGGTCGAACGGGCGCGAGCGGAACCGGTAGGCCGCGGAGGTCAGCGCGCCCACCGGGCAGATCTGCACCGTGTTGCCGGAGAAGTACGAAGCGAACGGCCGGCCCGACGCGTCGAGGCTCGCCTCGCCCGCCGGGGCCTCGCCCGCGAAGTCGAGCACGCCGGTGTCGAACGTCCCGATCTGCTGGCGCGCGCCGCGCATCTGCAGGTCGATGAACGGGTCGGCGGCGATCTCCTCGGAGAACCGCGTGCAGCGCTGGCACAGGATGCAGCGCTCGCGGTCGAGGAGGATCTGCGTCGAGACCTTGATCGGCTTCGGGTACGTCCGCTTGGCGTCGATGAACCGGCTGGTCGCGCGGCCGTTGCTCATCGCCTGGTTCTGCAGCGGGCACTCGCCGCCCTTGTCGCACACCGGGCAGTCGAGCGGGTGGTTGATGAGCAGGAACTCCATGACGCCGTGCTGGGCCTTGTCGGCCTCGGCGGACGTCCGCTGCGTCTTCACCTGCATGCCGGGCGTCGCCTCGAGCGTGCAGGACGCCTGGGGCTTCGGCATCTTTGCCAGGGCGCCGTCGCGGCCCGGGGCCCACACCTCGACGAGGCACTGGCGGCAGGCGCCGGCCGGGGAGAGCAGCGGGTGGTCGCAGAACCGTGGGATCTGGATGCCCAGCTGCTCGGCGGCGCGGATCACCAGCGTGCCCTTGGGCACCGTGGTCTCCACGCCGTCGATGGTGAAGGTCACCGTCGCCGCGGGCTCGGGCGCCACCACGGGCGCCGCCTGCGGGACGAGCGGCGTCACGGCTCCCACCCGGGGGGTCGTCACGGTCATCAGTGCACCCCCGCGAGCTGCGCGCTGCGGCGCGGCGTGTAGGCGAACAAGGAGCTCTTCTCCGGCGGGAACAGCACGTCGGCCGGCGTGTGCAGCCCGGCCTCGAACTCCTCCCGGAAGTACTTCACGGCGGACGTGATGGGGCTCGTCGCCCCGTCGCCCAGCGCGCAGAACGCGCGGCCGAGGATGTTGTCGCACATGTCCAGCAGCAGGTCGACGTCCCCGTCGACGCCCTGGCCGGCCTCGAGCCGCTTGAGGACGGCGACGAGCCAGTAGGTGCCCTCGCGGCACGGCGTGCACTTGCCGCACGACTCGTGCTTGTAGAACTCGAGCCAGCGCGTGACGGCACGGACCACCGAGACGGAGTCGTCGAAGATCTGCAGCGCGCGCGTGCCGAGCATCGAGCCGGCCTTGCCCACGGACTCGTAGTCGAGCGGCACGTCGAGGTGCTCGGCCGTGAAGAGCGGCGTCGAGGACCCGCCGGGCGTCCAGAACTTCAGCTCGTGGCCCTTGCGGATGCCACCCGCCATGGCGAGCAGCTCGCGCAGGGTGATGCCGAGCGGGGCCTCGTACTGACCCGGCCGCTCGACGTGCCCGGACAGGCTGAACAACCCGTGGCCGGCCGACCGCTCGGTGCCCATCGACGTGAACCACGAGGCGCCGCCCAGCACGATGGTGGGGACCGAGGCGATCGTCTCGACGTTGTTGACCGTCGTCGGGCGCGCGTACAGGCCCGCCGCCGCCGGGAACGGGGGCTTGAGGCGCGGCTGGCCGCGCAGCCCCTCGAGCGAGTCGAGGAGCGCCGTCTCCTCGCCGCAGATGTAGGCGCCCGCACCGACGTGCACGGTCAGCTCGAGGTCGAACCCGGTGCCCATGACGTTGCTGCCGAGGTAGCCCGCGGCGTACGCCTCCGCCACGGCCTGCTGGAGCCGCCGCGTGGCGTGCAGCACCTCGCCGCGGATGTAGACGAACGCGTGGTGGCAGCCGATGGCGAACGCCGTGATCGCCATGCCCTCGACGAGCGCGTGGGGGCTGGCCAGCAGCAGCGGGACGTCCTTGCACGTGCCCGGCTCGGACTCGTCGGCGTTGACGACGAGGTAGCGGGGCCCGCCGTCCGGCGGGGACAGGAAGCTCCACTTCATCCCGGTGGGGAAGCCGGCGCCGCCGCGGCCGCGCAGTCCGGAGTCCTTGACCGTGGTCACCAGGTCCGCGGGCGCCATGGTCAGCGCCTTACGCAGCCCCGTGTAGCCGCCCGTCGCCTCGTACGAGGCGAGCGACCACGCGTGGTCGGCGTCCCAGTGGGCCGAGAGCACCGGTGTCAGGGTGGTCGACATCAGCTCCCCTTCTCCTGCGTCTTCGGCGTGCTCGCGCCACCCTCGATCGGCGGCGCGGTCCAGCCGTGCTGGCGGGCCACCTCGAGCCCGACGAGCGTCGCCGGGCCGGCGCCCACACCCTCGTCGGCCCGCCCGTCCGGGAATCCGGCGAGGACGCGGCTCATCTGGGTGAACGGGACCACCTGGTCGGCGCCGCGGGTCGGCTTGGCCGGCTTGCCCGCGCGCAGGTCGTCGACGAGCGCGGTGGCCGAGACGGGCGTCTGGTTGTCGAAGAACTCCCAGTTGACCATCACCACGGGCGCGTAGTCGCACGCGGCGTTGCACTCGACGCGCTCGAGCGTGATCGCGCCGTCGTCGGTCGTCTCGTCGTGCCCGATCCCGAGGTGCTCGGTCAGCTCCTCCCAGATCGCGTCGCCGCCCATGATCGCGCAGAGCGCCGTGGTGCAGACGCCCACCGTGTAGGTGCCGTTGGGGTGGCGCTTGAACTGCGTGTAGAACGTCGCGACCGCGCTGACCTCGGCGGTCGACAGGCCGAGCGTCTCGGCCGCGAACGCGATGCCGCGGGGCGAGACGTAGCCGTCCTCCGACTGCACCAGGTGGAGCAGCGGAAGGAGCGCCGAGCGCTGCTGCGGGTACCGGGCGACGATCGTCGCGGCGTCGGCCGCCAGGCGCTGCCTCGTCGCCTCGTCGTACCCGGTCGCGTGGACCTGGCCGGGCGTGCGGCCCACTGGCTGATCGTCAGTGCTCATTGCTCGGCCTTCCCTGCGTTCTGCTCCCGGCGGGTCCCGCCTGCGGCGACCCCCACCCTCCGCTGCACTCCGGATGCGGCCTCACCGGTCCACGCCTCCCAGCACGGGGTCGATCGAGGCGACCGAGGCGACGACGTCGGCGAGGTTGCCGCCCTCGCACATCATCGAGACCGCCTGGAGGTTGTTGAACGAGGGGTCGCGGAAGTGCGCCCGGTACGGCCGCGTGCCGCCGTCGGACACCAGGTGCACGCCGAGCACGCCGCGCGGGTGCTCCACCTGCGTGAACGCCTGGCCAGCGGGGACCCGGAAGCCCTCGGTCACCAGCTTGAAGTGGTGGATCAGGGCCTCCATCGAGGTGCCCATGATCTCCTTGATGTGGTCGAGCGAGTTGCCCTGCCCGTCGGGGCCGACGGCCAGCTGGGCCGGCCATGCGATCTTGCGGTCGCCCACCATCACCGGCGCGTTCGGGCCGAGCTTCGTCAGCCGCTCGAGGCACTGCTCGACGATGTGGATCGACTGCCAGATCTCCTCGAACCGGACGATCATCCGGTCCCAGGCATCCGCGTTGGTGCCGGTCGGCACGTCGAAGTCGTAGGTCTCGTAGC
>CAZBIO010000146.1:0-6673 GCA_964491965.1 uncultured Cellulomonas sp. | reverse complement strand
GGCTGGTTGCCGGCGGCGGTGTGGGCGCGATGGTAGTTGTAGTGGATGTTCCAGATCGTGATCGCTGCTGCGCGCTGGGCCTCGCTGGTCCAGACGCGGGCGTAGAGGAGTTCTTCGGCCAGGGTCCGGTTGTATCTCTCTACCTTGCCGTTGTGCCGCGGGGTGTGCGGGCGGATGCGCTGGTGGCGGGCGGCGACGGCGGTCACCGTCGTGACGAACGCCCTGGCGGTGTAGTTCGGGCCGTTGTCGGTGATCACCCGCACGAGCCGGTTGATGCCGTGGGCGGCGAAGAACGCCCGAGCGCGGTGGAAGAACCCGATCGTGGTGGTCGCCTTCTCGTCGCTCAGGTGCTCGGTGTAGGCCAGGCGCGAGTAGCCGTCGACGGCCGAGTGCAGGTAGACGTAGCCGGCGCGGGCGCCCTTGGTCTTGGCACGCTGGGCTGCCTTGTCGGGCGCTGAGCCGCGGCCGTGGGCTCGCCAGCCACCGCCGTCGGGGATGCGCCCGACCTTCTTGACGTCCAGATGGACCATGTGGCCGGGATAGCGGGCGATGATCTTGCCCGCGGTCCGGTTGGTCGACCCGTCGGGGTCGATGTCGCGACGCCGGCTGATGCCCAGGCGGACCAGCCACCGCCCGACGGTGGCCAGCGAGACGTCGTGCCCGCGGCGGGCCAGCTCGAGGTGGATGGCCCGGGCCGACCACTTGTGCTCGCGGCGCCACGACTCGATCAACGTGACCAGGTCGGGGTCGAGCTGGGTCGGGCAGGCATGCGGGACGCTGGCTCGGTCCAGCAGGCCGACCTCACCCAGCTCATCGAACCGGGACTTCCACTTGCTCAGGCACTGCCGCGAGATGCCCGCCTCCGCGGCGACGTGGGCGATCGGGCGGTGGGCGCAGCGGCGCACCAGGCGCAGCCGTCCTTCGGGGGTCAACGGGGCATTAGCGTGACTCATCGAGGGGTAGGCCCTTCGCTCAGCAGGAGGTTGGTCGCACTTCCATCCTGCCGCCAGGACCTACCCCTCCCTCACACCCCCGACGTCACCAACCTCATGAGCCACAACAGCTAGGGGGTACTGCTAAGCGATGCGGCCGCTGAACCGTCCCGACCGATCCAGCCGGCCGTCAATAGGACCTCGCTGGCGATCTCGGTGACCGAACGGTGGTCGGTGGCGACTCGACAAGCGGTGCTTACGGCGTCAAGCCTCGCCGCGGCGCGGTTGCTGCGTTCGATGTGCTCTGCCAGCGCTGTCCCGATCTCACGCTGACCGAGACGGTGCGCGGTGGTCGCCGAACAGCAGCGTCACGGTCACACCGGCGTGGTACTGCGGGTCGACGTTGCGGAGCGCCCGAGTGAGCCGAACGAACGTGGACTCCGGGATGTCAGAAAGGGATTGAGGGCGCAGGAACTTGGCGATTTCGGGGTGTTCCCGCGCCGCGCGACCCTGTCCAGCGACGAGGAGTGCTGTGATTTCGTTGTCGTTGTACCGCGCGTACACCTCCGAAACACTCGAGGTCTGGGCGGTTCTGACGGGAGATGCTGCCGCCGCTCCGTCTGCCATCGCACCAACCAGGGCGGCGCCCAGGATTATCGACAGGCTCGCCGCAATCACATCCGCGTTCTCCGCTCCTCGGATTCCCGCGGACGCAAGCAGTCTTGCGTCTTTGGCGTTGTGGCGGAATTATCGCGGGACCGCTTTCTCGAAGGCCTTTCCTTGGCTAGCCCGGAAGTGTCAGCGGCCAAGGAGAAGGACTATGACCATGAGTAGGATTACCGGGACGATGAACAGGAGCAGGCTCGCCCATCGACGCGGACCGACACCGAAGCCGAACCGCTTGGGACCGAACCACCGCTTCTTCTCGCCCTGCTCCATGTCGACGCTTGCCTCCTGGTGTCCTCGCTCTTACTTGTGGCTGCGTATCGAGTCGGGGCGGTCTCTTCCCAAAGAGTGCCTCGAAGTGCCGGACTGGCTCGATGTGAGGGTTGGCACCCGGAGTGTGACGGCTTCTCGATCGCCAGCGGTCAGTTGTGGTTCCCCGTGAGGTGGTGGACAGGGGCTGGCTCATGCGACAGCTCGCCGAGCAACGGTATTACGTTCTAGCGTAGGCTCTCTTCGTGGCTGATGCGAGCATCGAGGCGCGGGTGTCGGCGCTGGAGAACATGGTGGCGGAGCTCGTGGCGCGGCGGATCAGCGAGCAGCCGGCCGGGACTGTATCGGCGGCTGATCCGCTGTGGGCCTTGAACGGCCTCGAGGCTCGAGTGCCCCAGGGTGCGGTGTTGTACGTCGGCAGTGTGCGGACTCCGAGCGGGAAGACGCTGCGTTGGCAGTATGGGGAGCCTGCGGCCGATGTGTTCGACCGCGAGTGGGCGGATCTTGCGCTGCCGCTGACGGCCCTGGGCAGTCCGGTGCGGCTGCGCATTTTGCAGGCGGTGCTGCGGGGTGTCACGACCGCGACTGCGCTGGTCGAGGAGCTCGATGCGGGGACCTCGGGCCAGGTGTATCACCACCTGAAGGAGTTGACGGCTGCCGGGTGGCTCGTCTCGCCACGGCGAGGTGTGTTCGACATGCCGCCGACACGGGTCGTGCCGTTGCTGGCGATCCTGGTCGCAGCCGGGACACCGGCAGCATGACCGGGGCGGTCGGCGCGGAGGAAGCTGGTGTCGCGCTCGGGGACGTGACGTTGTTGTCGCCGGTGAGCTTCGAGGTGGAGCCGGGACGGACGTTGGCCGTCGTCGGTCCCAACGGTTCGGGCAAAACGACGCTGCTGCGCGTTCTGGCGGGGCTGGTGAGCCCGTCCTCCGGGACGGTCGTGGTGGACGGGTTGCCGCCCGACGAGCGTCGTCCCGCGTTTCGTGCCCGGGTCGCCTCGCTGCTCGGAGTGCCGCCGCTGGCCCGCAACCTGACGCTGCGGGAGTACCTGACGCTGATTGCGATCTCCTGGGGCACCAGTGCTGATCAGGCGACGCGGCAGGCTGACGACCTGATGGACGAGTTCGGGATCGCCCGGTTGGCGTCCCGGTTCCCGCACGAGCTTTCCTCGGGTCAGACCCAGCTGTACATCCTTGCCGTCACGCTCGCTCGGCCGTTCGAGGTCCTGCTGCTCGACGAGCCGGAGCAGCGCCTGGACCCGGACCGGCTCACCCTGGTTGGCGACGCGCTGGCTTGCCGCAAGGCGGCCGGTGCCACCCTCGTGCTGGCCAGCCACAGCCGGCCGCTGGTGGATCGGCTCGCCGACCAGGTGCTGGCCTTGGCCGAGGACGGCGATGACTTCGACGGGTGAGCGGCTGGCCGCGCTGCGGCGCGCCTACCGAGGCCGTGGTGACCGGCGCAGCCCCTCGGACGTGGCATACAACCTGTACCTGGCCGCGCTGGCGGTCCCGCTGGTGGCGTTCCCGATCGTGCGGGCCGTCGTCCTCGCGCTGCTCGCCCCACCCACGCTGGCGGCCCTCGTCGGGCCAGCCAGCATCCCGGTGGTCGGCGCGGTCCTCGGGCTAGTCTTGGCCGGCTTGGTGTGGCTGGGCGTGCTGTACGGGCCGGTCAACCTCGAGCCGGCGTTCGTGCGGCTGCTGGCCGACACCGACCTACCACGCCACCGCACCCTGGCCCGCCCGTTCGCCACCAAGGCGACGATCGTCGTGGTGGTGCTGGTGTTGCTTGCGGTGCTGTTCGGCGGCGTCCTGGTGGGCGCGGGCGCCGCCAGCCTGGCCCGTGCGGTGCGGTTCACGGTCCTGTGTGCGGTGCTCGGGGTGGTCGGTGCGGTGATGTGGCTCGCCGGGCAGGCCGCCGCCCCGCGGGTGGCTGGAGGCGTCGGTGGGTTGATCGCCGTGCTGAGCGTGCTCGGCCTGATGGTCCCGGGAGTCGGCGCGGTGCTGCCGTGGGGCTGGGTCGCGACCGCCTGGCCGCCGGCCGCGGTGTCGTTCGCCCTCACCGACCTTGCGCTGGTCCTCCTCGCAGTCGTCGCCGTCGGGTCCGCCCGACTGCTGCTCGACCTGCTGCGCAGCGCCCGGCTGGCCGACGACGCCGCCCGTTGGCGGGCGGCCGGGACCGCGGCCCTGTCCGGCGACGTCGCGCACGCCCTGGGCGGGCTGCGGGCGCGCCCGTCGGTCGGTCGACGCTGGCGCGCTGTGCGCGGCGGGCGGTCAGCGGTCGTGTTCCTGGTGCGGGACCTGGTCGGCGCAGCGCGCACCCCGGTGCGGCTCGCCGTCGGGATCGTGAGCCTCGTCGGCGCCGTCCTCGTGGTCGCGGTGGCCACGAGCCTTCCGGCTGGCTGGGTCCTGGCCGCACTCGGCGCCGCCCTGGCCTGCCTGGCCCTCGGCGTGCTGACCGACGGGTTCCGCCACGCCACCGACGCCGCAGTCGCCCCACCCCTGTACGGCTACACCACACCGGCCCTGTTCACACGCCACGGCCTGGCCCCGCTGGTGGTCGCCGTCGCGGCGATCGCGGCCGGGATCGGCGCGGCCGCCATGCTCGGCATGGGCGCGCGGGTGCTGCCGGTGTGCGTGGTGCTGCTCCTGGTCGTGCTGATCCGGGCCTACGACAGCGCGAAGGGCCCCCTGCCCGTACTGCTGCTGACCCCGGTCCCGAGCCCGTTCGGCGACCTGTCTTCGCTCAACGTCTCGCTCTGGCAAGCCGACGCCCTCCTCATCGCCGTCGTCACCGGCGCGCTCGCGGCCGCTGCGGCTCCGGGCTCCCCGGTCGCCCTGCTCGTCCTGGCCCTCGTCATCGCAGGCCTTCTCGTCGTTGGCCTGCGCCGTCGCCTCCGCCAGCTCTAGACCGTCCGCCCTGGCAGGCGCGCGTCGGGCTGATCAGGGGCCAGCGCGGGGGACCGGCGGGTGGTGGTGGCGCGGCAGGCTTCGGGCGGCGCCGAGCCCGCCCGTGCCGTGCGCGCCGGGGCCAGGCGGGGTCGAGGCGGAGCACAGGGTGGACCACGTCGAGGCCCGCCACGGGGTAGGCGGTCCCAGGACCAGGTCGGGCGGAGATCGCTCCGCCGGCGACGTCGCCGCCGACGTGATCGGCATGGGCAAGACGTTCGAGGAGCTGCTGCGCGAGTGCCCGGGGGACCTGGAGCGTCGTGCGGCGTACAAGGAACGCATGCTCGTCGAGGTTCGCGTCTACAAGTTGCGGGAGCTGCGGGAGATGCTCGCGCTGACCCAGACTGACGTCGCCGAGACGCTGGCGATCAGCCAGAAGCGCGTTTCGGAGATCGAACGGGGCCAGGTCGACTTCACGAAGGTCGACACCCTGCGCCGCTACGCCGCCGCGCTCGGCGGCACGTTGCGGGTCGACGTCCAGGTCGGTGAGGAGACCTTCAAGATCGCGTGACGTCGGCTCCGACACGAGGCCGGGGGAGCCGTGCGAGCTCGGGTTGTGGCAGGGGCTGGAAGGTGGATTGGTTGCGCGTGTGGGTCTGCTGCTCGGTCCGACCCTGACGTACCTTGATGGTGTGTCGATGAGTGCGGCGGAGTTCTACGAGGCGGGGTTTGTCCTGCCTCCTTCGGCCCGCAAGGACGTGGCGCTGCGCTTGCTCGATTCGCTCGAGGTCGCCGACCAGGAGTCGATCGACACGGCGTGGACCGTGGAGATCTCGACCCGTGTCGACGATGTCCTCAGCGGCAAGGTCGCGACGATTGCCGGCGAGCAGGTCTTCGCCGAGCTGGCTGGCCGGCGCAGCGAACGCGAGGTATGACCCTCGGCTTCGGTTTCCATCCAGAAGCGCGGGCCGAGTTGTTGGCCGACGTCGACTGGTACGACGAGCGCCAGACCGGGCTCGGTGAGCGTTTCGGCAGCGCGGTTCGCTCGGCTGTCGATGACGCCGTCGGTGCGCCCGAGTCGTGGCCGACGTGGCCCGGTTGGGACCGTGAACCGGTCGTCCGGTCAAAGGCCGCGGCCACGTTCCCCGAT
This sequence comes from uncultured Cellulomonas sp., assembly GCA_964491965.1. Lineage (GTDB taxonomy): Bacteria > Actinomycetota > Actinomycetes > Actinomycetales > Cellulomonadaceae > Cellulomonas. Next base: position 770 of record CAZBIO010000146.1, on the reverse strand, counting down.
CGAGTCGTCTACTTCTTGCGCGATGACCAGTTGACCATCGTGGCGATCGCCCACGAGAAGCGCCGGCCCGGCTACTGGCGAGGCCGAGTCCTGTAGGGGCTGGCGACCCGGATGTCGGGCGGGGGAGCGGGCGCGAAGGGCACCGTTGCCGGACCGCAGTGGACACAAAGTGGACAGAAATCTGTCGCGAGGGGATCCGAGCCGCGTCGAGACGAGCCGGTATTCTTAGGTTGTCGTACCGAGCGGATCCCGGTATGGGCCCAGGCCAGAGTGAAGATGGTTCGAGACGGCGCGAGCCGGCTCGAACTTCGAGGAGCGCGCCCACCGCAGGGTCGCGATTCAGGGGGTCGAGGGTTCGAGTCCCTTCAGCTCCACCGATCGGACACGTGTCACGGTATCTGACCTGCGGCTTTACAGGCGTAGTCGAAGACGCTGTGGCACCGTTTCCGTGTTTGGCCGGTGTCAATCGACCTGTACGTAGTTCGCTGACCTGGCCATCTACGGACCACGGGGTTCGACTTCTCAACAGGTACCTGATGCGACGACGCAAGCCCTAAGTTCCGGAGTCGCGCTGAGACGCGAATTAAGCAGAAGAGGTTAACGACGCCCGCTACAAAGACGGTTCAGCGCTAGTGTCGTGCGCCGTTAGTTCGTTGTCTATGTTGTATGATGGGGCATGGCGAAGACGGGGCGTCCGAAGGCTGTGCTCGTGCTCTCGGAGGAAGAGCGTGAGCAGCTCGTGCGCTGGTCGCGGCGGCGCAGTTCGTCGC
>CAZBIO010000145.1:0-16026 GCA_964491965.1 uncultured Cellulomonas sp. | reverse complement strand
GTGTGGCGGCAGGACCACAACGGGTTCAGCCACCAGGACCCGGGCTTCATCGACCACGTGGTCAACAAGAAGGCCGAGGTGGTCCGCGTCTACCTGCCGCCGGACGCCAACACCCTCCTGTCGACGTACGACCACTGCCTGCGGTCCCGGCAGTACGTCAACGTCGTCGTCGCCGGCAAGCAGCCCGCGCCCAACTGGCTGGACATGGACGAGGCGATCGCGCACTGCTCGCGCGGCCTGGGCATCTGGGACTGGGCGGGCACCGAGGTGGCGGGGCAGGAGCCGGACGTGGTCCTCGCGTGCGCGGGCGACGTCCCGACGCTCGAGGTGCTGGCCGCCGCGGAGATCCTGCGCCGCGAGATCCCGGTGCTCAAGGTGCGCGTCGTCAACGTCGTCGACCTCATGCGGCTCCAGGACGCCGGCGAGCACCCGCACGGCCTGAGCGACCGCGAGTTCGACACGATCTTCACCGCCGACCGGCCGATCATCTTCGCCTACCACGGCTACCCGTGGCTGATCCACCGCCTGACGTACCGGCGCAACGGGCACGACAACCTCCACGTGCGCGGGTACAAGGAGGAGGGCACCACGACGACGCCGTTCGACATGGTGATGCTCAACGACCTCGACCGGTACCACCTGGTGATCGACGTCATCGACCGCGTGCACTGGCTGCGCGCCTCGCACGCCGGGCTGCGCCAGCGCATGGTCGACGCCCGCCTCGCGGCCCGCGAGTACACGCGCGAGCATGGCGAGGACATCCCCGACGTGCGCGACTGGACGTGGCCGGCCGCGGGCGACCGGGCGGCGTCCGAGCAGGTCGCGGCCACACTGTCCACGGGCGGCGACAACGAATAGCCTCAAGTGAAGGGACAATCGTCCCATCAATTCGCGAGTCGCCAGCCGGACGATGAGGCAGCACATCGTCAGCGACGACCGACCACAGGAGACCCCGCGTGGCTCGCACCATCTACATCGCTTCCCCCGAGGGCGACACCGGCAAGTCCGCCGTCGCACTCGGGCTCGTCGACCTGCTGACCCGCACCGTCCAGCGGGTCGGCGTGTTCCGGCCCGTGGCGCGCTCGACGGACGTGCACGACTACGTCCTCGAGCTGCTGCTGGCCCACGAGGGCGTGGACATCGCGTACGACGACGCCGTCGGCGTCTCGTACGACCAGGTGATCGACGACCCCGAGGCGGCGCTGGCGAAGATCGTGCAGCGGTTCCACGAGGTGGAGCGGCGCTGCGACGCCGTGGTCGTCGTCGGCTCCGACTACACGGACGTCGCGGGGCCCACCGAGCTCGCCTACAACGCGCGGATCGCCGCCAACCTCGGCGCACCCACCGTGCTGGTCGTCTCCGGACGCAACCGCACCCCCGAGCAGGTGCACGACGTCGCGGAGATCGCCCACAACGAGATGTCCGCCAACCACGCCCAGGTGGTCGCCGTCGTCGCCAACCGGTGCGACCCGGCGACGCTCGACGGCATCCACGAGGAGCTGCGTCGCTGCAGCATGCCGATCTGGGCGATCCCCGAGGACCCGCTGCTGTTCGCCCCGACGCTGCGCGAGCTGGCGGACTCGGTCGGCGCGACCGTCGTCGGCGGCGATGAGGAGCTCCTGTCGCGCGAGGTGCTGGACGTGCTCGTCGGCGCGATGAGCGTGGAGCACCTGCTCGACCGGCTCCAGCCGGGGGCCGTGGTCATCACGCCCGGCGACCGCAGCGACGTGCTGCTCGGCCTGCTGCTGGCGCACCAGGCGGAGGGCTTCCCCAACCTGGCCGGCATCCTGCTCACCGGCGGCTTCCACCCGTCGGACACGATCGCCCGGCTGGTGACGGGGCTGTCGGCGCGGCTGCCGCTGCTGGCGACCGACCTCGGCACGTTCCGCACCGCCACCGCCGCGTCGGCGACGCGCGGGCGGCTGACCCGCGAGTCGCAGCGCAAGATCGACACCGCGATGGCGCTGTTCGAGAAGTACGTCGACGGCTCCGGCCTGCTCGCCGCGCTCGACGTGCCGCGGCCCGCGGTGGTCACGCCGCTGATGTTCGAGTACCAGCTGCTCGACCGCGCCCGCACCAACCGCCGGCACATCGTGCTGCCCGAGGGGACCGACGACCGCATCCTGCGCGCCGCGTCCACGCTGCTGCAGCGCGGCGTCGCCGAGCTGACCATCCTCGGCGACGAGGCGGCGATCCGGGCGCGCGGCACCGAGCTGGGCCTGGTGCTCGACGAGGCCCACGTGCTCAGCACGTCGAACGGCGAGCTCGTCGAGCGCTTCGCCGCCGAGTACACCGAGCTGCGCAAGCACAAGGGCATGACCATCGACCGCGCGCGGGAGATCGTCTCGTCGTCGTCGTACTTCGGCACGATGATGGTCAAGCTCGGCCTGGCCGACGGCATGGTCTCCGGCGCGATCCACACCACGGCGCACACCATCAAGCCCTCGTTCGAGATCATCAAGACGGTCCCGGGCGTCGGCAACGTCTCGTCGTGCTTCCTCATGTGCCTCGAGGACCGCGTGCTCGTCTACGCCGACTGCGCGGTGATCCCCGACCCCACCGTCGAGCAGCTCGCGGACATCGCGATCTCGTCGGCGGCCACCGCCGCGCAGTTCGGCATCGAGCCGCGCGTCGCCATGCTGTCGTACTCCACCGGCGAGTCCGGCGCGGGCGAGGACGTCGACAAGGTGCGCGCCGCCACGGCGCTGGTGCGCGAGCGGCGCCCCGACCTGTCGGTCGAGGGCCCGATCCAGTACGACGCGGCGATCGACGCCTCGGTGGCGAAGACCAAGCTGCCGAACTCCGCCGTCGCCGGCCGCGCCACCGTGTTCGTATTCCCCGACCTCAACACGGGCAACAACACGTACAAGGCCGTGCAGCGCTCGGCCGGTGCCGTCGCCGTCGGCCCCGTGCTCCAGGGCCTGCGCAAGCCCGTCAACGACCTGTCGCGCGGCGCCCTGGTGCAGGACATCGTCAACACGGTCGCCATCACCGCGATCCAGGCCCAGGCGATAGCCTCCCCGCAGCCCACCCAGCCCACCGACACCCCCGCAGAGGCCGTCAACCGATGAGCGCTCAGTCCACCGTCCTGGTCGTCAACTCCGGTTCGTCGTCCATCAAGTACCAGCTCGTCGACCCGGCCGCCGGGCGGGCGGTGGCCTCGGGGCTCGTCGAGCGCATCGGCGAGAAGACCGGCAACGTCAAGCACACCTACGACGGCCGGACGACGACGCGCCAGCAGGCGATCGCCGACCACGAGGAGGGTATGCGCATCGTCCTCGGCCTGTTCGACGAGGTCGGGCCGGCGCTGCACGACTCGAACGTCGTCGCCGTGGGCCACCGCGTGGTCCAGGGCGGCCCGGTGTTCGCCGGCCCTGCGCTCATCGACGACGAGGTCGTCGACCAGATCGACGCGCTCTCCCCGCTCGGGCCGCTGCACAACCCGGCGCACGTCACGGGCATGCGCGTGACGCGGCGGCTGCTCCCCGACGTCCCGCAGGTCGCCGTGTTCGACACCGCGTTCTTCCGCGACCTCCCCGCCGAGGCGGCGACGTACGCGATCGACGCCAAGGTCGCGCAGGCGCACCAGGTGCGCCGCTACGGCGCGCACGGCACCTCGCACCAGTACGTGTCCCACGAGGTCCCGCGGTTCCTCGGCCGGCCGGTCGAGGAGCTCAACCAGATCGTCCTGCACCTGGGCAACGGCGCCTCCGTGTCGGCCGTGTCCGGCGGGCGCGCCGTCGACACGTCGATGGGCCTGACGCCACTCGAGGGCCTGGTCATGGGCACGCGCTCGGGCGACATCGACCCGGCGGTCGTCTTCCACCTGCACCGCGTCGGCGGGATGTCGATCGACGAGATCGACGACCTGCTCAACCGCCGCTCCGGCATCAAGGGGATCTCGGGCGAGAACGACTTCCGGGCGCTGCACTCGCTGGTCCAGTCCGGCGACGCGTCGGCCAAGCTGGCGCTCGACGTCTACGTGCACCGCCTGAAGAAGTACATCGGCGCCTACCACGCGATCCTCGGCCGCCTCGACGTGCTGACGTTCACCGCGGGAGTCGGCGAGAACGACGAGATCGTCCGTGCCGCGGCGTGCGCCGGCCTCGAGCCGCTCGGCATCGCCCTCGACCCGGCGCGCAACGAGGGCCGTGGCGGGCCCAAGGTGATCTCGACCGACGACTCGCCGGTGACCATCGTCGTCTTCCCGACCAACGAGGAGCTGGCGATCGCCCGGCAGTCGCTCGAGGTGATCGGCGCATAACGCCCACCTGACGGGGGCCGTTCGACGACAATCGTCGGGGTGACCCCTTCCGCGTCTGGTTCCACCGCGACCCCCGCGACCCCCGACCTCGTCGAGGAGGTCGCGGCCCTGGTGCGCCGCTGGCTCGCCGAGGCGGCGACGATCCCGGTCGACCCGTCCGCGAGGCAGCTCGCCGCCCTGCTGCGTGACCCGTCCGGCCTGGAGTTCTCCGTCGGCTTCGTCGACGCCGTGGTGCGTCCCGAGGACGTCCGGGTGGCGGCCCGCGCCTTCCGGCGGCTGTCCGCGCACCCCCCGGCGTTCCTCTCCTCGACGCTGCGGACGGCGATCCGGCTCGGCGGCGTCGCCGCGCCGCTGCTCCCCTGGCTCGTCGTGCCCGCCGCCCGCCGCGTGCTGCGGCGCATGGTGCACCACCTGGTCACCGACGCCAACGACCCCGGTCTGGCCGCGGGCCTCGCCCGTGTGCGTGCGCTCGGCGCGCGCCCCAACGTCAACCTGCTGGGCGAGGCGGTGCTCGGCGGCCGGCAGGCGGCGGTCCGGCTCGCCGGCACCGGGCGGCTGCTGTCCCGCGACGACGTCGACTACGTGTCGATCAAGGTCTCCGCGACGGTCGCGCCGCACAGCCCGTGGGCGTTCGACGAGGCCGTGGCGGACGTCGTCACCGCGCTGACCCCGCTGTTCGAGCAGACCGCCGCGATGGGCAAGTTCGTCAGCCTCGACATGGAGGAGTACAAGGACCTCGACCTGACCATCGCGGTGTTCACGGCGATCCTCGACTCGCCGCGCCTGCGCGACCTCGAGGCGGGGATCGTGCTCCAGGCCTACCTGCCGGACGCGCTCTCGGCGTACCTGCGGCTGCGCGACTGGGCCCACGCCCGCCGCGCCGCCGGCGGCGCCGGGATCAAGGTGCGCCTGGTCAAGGGCGCCAACCTGCCGATGGAGCAGGTCGACGCGTCCCTCCACGGCTGGCCGCTGGCCACCTGCCTGTCGAAGCAGGAGACGGACACCAACTTCAAGCGGGTGCTCGACCTCGCGCTGCGCCCGGAGAACGTCGCCGACGTCCGGCTCGGCGTCGCCGGCCACAACCTGTTCGACCACGCCTACGCCCAGATCCTCGCCAGGAGCCGCGGCGTGCAGGACCGCCTCGAGGTGGAGATGCTGCTCGGCATGGCCCCGGCGCAGGCCGAGGCGGTGCGCCGGGACGTCGGCAACCTGCTGCTCTACACGCCCGTGGTCGCCGCAAACGACTTCGACAACGCCATCGCGTACCTGATCCGCCGGCTCGAGGAGGGCGCGAGCCAGGAGAACTTCATGTCGGCCGTGTTCGAGCTCGACAGGGACGAGGCGCTGTTCGCCCGCGAACTGGAGCGGTTCCGCGCGTCGCTGGCCGCGGTCGACGACGAGGTCCCGGCGCCCCACCGCGTCCAGGACCGCCGGCACGACGAGCCCGAGGCCTTCGTCGTCGGCGGCGGCTTCCACAACGCGCCGGACAGCGACCCGTCGATCGCCGCGAACCGCGAGTGGGCGCGCGGGGTGTTCGAGCGTGCGGCCGACTCCAAGCTCGGCCTCGCCGAGGTCGCCGCCGCGCGGGTGGACGACGAGGCCGGGGTCGACGCCCTGCTGGTCGCGGCGACCGGCGCGGCTCCCGGATGGGCCGCGCTCGGCGCGGCCGGTCGCGCCGCGATCCTGCACCGGGCGGGCGAATCCCTGGAGCGTCGCCGCGGCGAGCTGGTCGAGGTGATGATGGCCGAGGCGGGCAAGACCCTCGACCAGGGCGACCCCGAGGTGTCCGAGGCGGTCGACTTCGCGCACTACTACGCCGAGCAGGCCCTGGGGCTCGAGCGCCTCGACGGGGCGGCCTTCTCGCCGCGCGCCGTCACGCTCGTCACGCCGCCGTGGAACTTCCCGCTGGCCATCCCCGCTGGTTCGACGCTCGCGGCACTGGCGACCGGTTCGGCCGTCGTGCTCAAGCCGGCCCGGAGCACCCCGCGCACGGCCGCGCTCCTCGCCGAGGCGCTGTGGGAGGGCGGCGTGCCGCGCGACGTGCTCCAGCTCGCGCTTCCCGCCGACCCGCAGCTGTCCAGCTGCCTGGTCAGCGACCCGCGCGTCGACCAGGTGATCCTCACCGGGGCCTACGAGACGGCGGAGCTGTTCCGCTCGCTGCGGCCCGGGCTGCGGCTCTTCGCCGAGACGAGCGGCAAGAACGCGATCGTCGTCACGCCGAGCGCGGACCTCGACCTGGCCGCCCGCGACCTCGTCGCCAGCGCGTTCGGCCACGCCGGCCAGAAGTGCTCGGCCGCCTCGCTGGCGATCCTCGTCGGCTCGGTCGCCACCTCCGGGCGGTTCCGGGAGCAGCTGCTGGACGCGGTCGACGCGATGACCGTCGGCGAGGCGTGGGAGCCCGCCAGCCGCGTCGGGCCGATCATCGCCCCGGCCGACGGCAAGCTGCTGTCGGTGCTGACGCAGCTGCGCCCGGGCGAGCGGTGGCTGCGCGAACCGAGGCGGCTCGACGAGGACGGGCGGATGTGGTCGCCCGGCGTCAAGACGGTGCGGCCCGGCTCGGAGTACCACCAGGTCGAGTACTTCGGCCCGGTGCTCGGCATCCTCGCCGCCCGCACGCTCGACGAGGCGATCGAGTACCAGAACGCCGTCGCGTTCGGTCTGACGGCGGGGCTGCACTCGCTCGACGAGGGCGAGATCGCGCACTGGCTCGACGCGGTCGCGTCCGGCAACGCCTACGTCAACCGCGGCATCACCGGCGCCATCGTCCGGCGCCAGCCGTTCGGCGGCTGGAAGCGGTCGGTCGTCGGCGCCGGGGCCAAGGCCGGCGGGCCCAACTACCTGCTCGCGCTCGGCGACGTGCGGCGGGCCGAGGCGACAGCCGCCCCCGAGCCGCTCGCCCCGGGCGTCGCCGCGATCGTCGCGGCGTTCGGCGACGGGCCGTTCCTGGCGCGCAGCGCCGCGAGCGACCGGGCTGCCTGGCACGACGAGTTCGGCGTGGTCCGCGACGTGTCCGGCCTGACGGCGGAGCGCAACGCGTTCCGCTACCGGCCCGTGCCGGTGGCGGTGCGCGCCGAGGCCGGCGCCGACCCGGCCGACGTCGCCCGCGTGCTGATCGCCGGCCTGGCGGCGCACGCGCCGGTGACGCTGTCCACCGCGGAGCCGCTCACGGCGGGCCAGCAGGCGGCGGTGAGCACCGCGGGCATCGCGGTGCGCGTCGAGGACGGCGCGGCGTGGATCGAGGCCCTGTCCGCGATGCACGACGCGCGGGTGCGGCTCGTCGGCGGCAGCGCCGAGGCGCTGCTGACGGCGATCGGCGGCCGCCCGGACGTCACGGTGTACGACCACCCGGTCACCGAGGCTGGCCGCGTGGAGCTCCTGCCGTTCCTCCGCGAGCAGGCCGTGGCGATCACGGCGCACCGGTTCGGGAACCCGAGCCACCTGGTCGACGCCCTGCCACTGACGGGCGGCGCGGCGCCGGCCTGACCCGCGGGGCTCAGGGCAGACGCGCCCGCCGCATCGCCTGGAGCGCGCCGGTGTACAGCCGCGTCCACACATCGGCTCCGAGGTCGAACACCATCCGGTCCAGGCCGAGGCCCGGCCCCCGGCGCCCGACGAGCCCGTGCGTCGCGTGCTGCAGCGCGATCGTCTGCGGGCGCGTCGCCGCCAGCACCGCCTCGCGCCCGTGCCGCGCCCCGAGGCCGGAGATGCCCCACCCGGCCTGGGGTGCGCCGATCGGCGCCCAGGCGGCGACGTAGGCCTCGTTGACGGCCACGCTGCCGGCTCGCAGGCGGCGCGCGATCGCCCAGCCGCGCCGCTCGTCGGCGGTCCACACGCCGGCCGCCAGGCCGTACTCGGTGTCGTTGACGGCGGCCACCGCCTCGTCGTCGGACGCCACCGGGTACACCGCGACGACGGGGCCGAAGGTCTCCTCGCGGAAGCACCGCGCCTGCGGCGGCACGTCGGCGAGGATCGTGGGCTCGTAGAAGTACGGGCCGAGGTCGGGGCGCTGCTCGCCGCCCGCCAGCACCGTGGCGCCGTGCCCCACCGCGTCCTCGACGTGCTCGACGACCCGCGCCAGCTGGTCGGCGGATGTCAGCGAGCCCATGTCGCTGCGGTAGTCCAGTCCGGAGCCCAGGCGCAGCGCCTGCGTGCGTGCGACGAAGGCCGCGACGACCTCGTCGTACACCGCCTCGTGGACGTAGACGCGCTCGGCGGACACGCAGACCTGGCCCACGGAGGCGAAGCTGGTGCGGACCAGGCCCTTCGCGGTGACCTCGACGTCGACGTCGTCGGCCACGTACACGCCGTTCTTGCCGCCGAGCTCCAGCGTGGTGGGGATCAGCCGGGTGCCCGCGCGCCCGGCGACGTCGCGGCCGCCGCCCGTGGAGCCGGTGAAGATCACGGCGTCCGCGTGGTCGACGACGGCCGCGCCGATGGTCCGGTCGCCGGACACCACCTGGAGGAGGTCGTCGGGCAGGCCCGCGTCGTCGAGCAGCTCCGCCGCCCACAGGGCGGTCAGCGTGGTCTGCCGGTCCGGCCGCAGCAGCACGGCGTTGCCGGCGACGAGCGCGGGCAGCACGTCGCCGAGCACCAGCGTCAGCGGCATGTTCCACGGCGAGATGACGCCGACCACGCCGACCGGGTGCCGCACGACGCGCGTCGCGGTCAGGCCCGGGATGAGTCCGAGGACGCGCCGGTCCGCGAGGTACGCGCCGGCGCGTGCGGCGTAGTGGCGCGCCACGTTCGCGATGTCGACGACCTCCTCGAACGCGTGCGCGCGCGCCTTGCCGGTCTCGATCTGGATGAGGTCGAGCACGTCCGACTGGCGGGCGAGGAGCAGGTCGTGGAGGCGCAGCAGCACCGCTGTGCGCTCCCGCATCGGCCGTGCGGCCCACAGCCGCTGGGCGGCCCGCGCGCGGCGTGCGGCGCGCGCGACGTCGTCCGGCGTGGACAGCGGGATCGAGGCGATCGGGGCGCCCGTGAACGGCGCCACCGGGGTGTGCGTGGCGTGGCCGGGGCCGACGGCGAGCCGGTCGGTCAGGGTGCGCAGGTCGTCGGGCTCGAGGACGTACGTGGCGAGCGGGTCCGTCTCCGGGTCGTGCAGCTCGGGGTGCACCATGCGCGCCACTGTACGTCGCGGCCCCTGACGCGCCCGGTGACGCCGCCGGGCACGATCGGCCGCCCTTGGTTGCGGTTCACCGGTGCTGACCGCCACCAACCGCTGCCTCGTCGGGCTCCGCCACGTCGCGGCCTCGTCGCGACGGGGTTCGTCAGTGCGGCGTGTACGGGGAGACGACGACCTCCACGCGCTGGAACTCCTTGACGTCGGAGTACCCGGTGGTGGCCATCGCGCGGCGGAGCGCGCCGATGAGGTTGAGCGTGCCGTCGGCCGTGGAGCCGGGGCCGAAGAGGATCTGCTCGAGCGATCCGACGGTGCCCACCTCCACCCGCTCGCCGCGCGGCAGCTGCGGGTGGTGCGCCTCCGGGCCCCAGTGCCAGCCGCGGCCGGGGGCCTGCGTGGCACGGGCCAGTGCGGCGCCGAGCATCACGGCGTCGGCGCCGCACGCGATCGCCTTGACCAGGTCGCCGGATCGGCCGACGCCGCCGTCGGCGATGACGTGCACGGACCGGCCGCCGGCCGCGTCGCGGTAGGCCCGCCGCGCCGCGGCGACGTCCGCGACCGCCGTGGCCATCGGCGCGTGGATGCCGAGCGAGACGCGGTTGGTGTGGGCCGCTCCCCCGCCGAACCCGACGAGCACGCCCGCGGCGCCGGTGCGCATCAGGTGCAGCGCGGCGGTGTACGTCGCGGCGCCCCCGACGATCACCGGTACGTCGAGCTCGTAGATGAACCGCTTGAGGTTGAGCGGCTCGGCGCGCCCGGAGACGTGCTCGGCGGACACCGTGGTGCCGCGGATGACGAAGAGGTCCACCCCCGCGTCGACGACCGTGCGCCAGAACTCCTGCGTCCGCTGCGGGGACAGGGCTCCCGCGACGGTGACACCGGCGGCGCGCACCTCCTTGATCCGCGCGGTGATCAGCTCGGGCTTGATCGGCTCGGCGTAGATCTGCTGCATGCGGGCGGTGGCGCGCGTGGCGTCGAGTCCGGCGATCTCGTCGAGCAGCGGCGCGGGGTCGTCGTACCGGGTCCACAGGCCCTCGAGGTCGAGCACGCCGAGGCCGCCGAGCCGGCCGAGCTCCACGGCGGTGGCCGGACTCATCACCGAGTCCATCGGCGCGGCGACCACCGGGAGCTCGAAGTGGTAGGCGTCGATCTGCCACGCCACGGAGACGTCCTCGGGGTCGCGCGTGCGCCGCGAGGGCACCACCGCGACATCGTCGAAGGAGTACGCGCGCCGCCCGCGCTTGCCACGCCCGATCTCGACCTCGGTCACCGGGACAGGTTACCGGCGGTCCTCCCCGGTCATCGCCGGGTCGATGGTCACGCGCGCCGTCCCCGAATCGGCCGTCACTCGCATCCCCGCCGGGTCGATGGTCACGCGCGGCGTCGATAGCCGCACCCATCGACCCGGCGTGGACCTATCGACGCGGCGGGCGTGGAGGGGAGCCCCCGGGGTCCCGGCGGGCGTGTCGCCGCAGGCCGTGTCGGTGCGCGGTGCCAGGGTGGCGCCCAGGCGACGAGGAGACGGGGAGCGATGGGCTGGCACGGGGGGCCACTGGTGGGCTTCGACACGGAGACCACCGGCGTGGACGTCGGCACCGACCGGATCGTCACGGCGGCCGTGGTCTACCGCGCCAGCGGCACGACGAGCGCCCGCACCTGGCTCCTCGACCCCGGCGTGCCGATCCCTCCCGGTGCCACTGCCGTGCACGGCATCAGCACCGAGCACGCGCGCGCCCACGGCCGTCCGCCGCGCGAGGCGCTGGAGGAGGTGGCGTCGGCGCTCGTCGCGGCGTGGCGGGCCGGCGTCCCCGTGGTGGCGTTCAACGCCGCGTACGACCTGTCGCTGCTGGACTGCGAGCTGCGCCGCCACGGCCTGCCGACCGTTCCGCAGCGCCTGGGCCGGCCCGCCGGCCCCGTCATCGACCCGCTGGTGCTGGACCGCGCCGAGGACCGCTACCGCCGCGGCAAGCGCCGCCTGGGCGACCTCTGCGAGGTCTACGGCGTCGCCACCCCGGAGGCCCTGCACGCGGCCCATGTGGACGTCGTCGCGACGCTGGACGTCCTCGACAAGATCGTCGAGCGCTTCGGCCACCTGGCCGACCTCGACCTGGCGACGTTGCAGGCCTACCAGGTGCACGCCCACCTGGCGTGGGCCGAGCGGTTCAACGAGTGGCGCGTGCTCCAGGGGCTGCCAGGCCCCGGTGCCGAGCTCGACTGGCCGGTGCGGGCGCCCGAGCTGGCTCAGCGGGCGGTGTAGTTCGGCGCCTCGACCGTCATCTGGATGTCGTGCGGGTGCGACTCCTTGAGCCCCGCCGGCGTGATCCGGATGAACTGCCCGCGCTGCTGCAGCTCGGGGATGGTCCGCGCGCCGACGTAGAACATCGACTGGTGCAGCCCCCCGACCAGCTGGTGCGCCACGGCCGACAGCGGCCCGCGGTACGGCACCTGCCCCTCGATGCCCTCCGGGACGATCTTGTCGTCGGACGGCACGTCGGCCTGGAAGTACCGGTCCTTGGAGTACGAGACCCGCCCGCGCGACGCCATCGCGCCCAGCGAGCCCATGCCGCGGTAGTGCTTGTACTGCTTGCCGTTGACGAAGACGAGGTCGCCCGGCGACTCGTCGCAGCCGGCGAGGAGCGAGCCGAGCATCACCGTGTCCGCCCCCGCGACGAGCGCCTTGGCGATGTCGCCCGAGAACTGGATGCCGCCGTCGCCGATGACGGGGACACCGGCGGGCTTGCACACCCGCGCGGCGTCGTAGATCGCCGTGATCTGCGGCACGCCGACGCCGGCCACGACGCGCGTGGTGCAGATGGACCCCGGGCCGACGCCGACCTTGACCGCGTCGGCACCGGCGTCGACGAGCGCCTGCGCGCCTGCCGTCGTGGCGACGTTGCCGCCGATCACCTGAACGTGGCGCGTGGCCGGGTCGGACTTGATGCGGCGCACCATGTCGAGCATCAGCCGGGCGTGCCCGTTGGCGGTGTCGACCACGAGGATGTCCACCCCGGCCTCGACCAGCGCCGTCGCCCGCTCCCAGGCGTCGCCGTAGAACCCGATCGCCGCCGCGGACATCAGCCGGCCCTCGGCGTCCTTGGTGGCGTCGGGGTACTGCTCGGACTTGACGAAGTCCTTGACGGTGATGAGGCCGCGCAGCCGTCCGTCCGGGTCGACCAGGGGCAGTTTCTCGATCTTGTGTTTCGCGAGCAGGCGCAGGGCCTCGTCCGGACGGATGCCCGGCCAGCCGGTGACCAGCGGCATCGGGGTCATCACCTCGCGCACCCGGCGCAGCTCGAAGTCCGCCGACGGGACGAAGCGCAGGTCGCGGTTGGTGATGATGCCGAGCAGGTGGCGCTGCTCGTCGACCACCGGCACGCCGGAGACGCGGTACATGCCGCACAGGTGGTCCATCTCGGCGAGCGTCGCGTCCGGCGCGATGGTCACCGGGTTGTCGACCATCCCGGACTCCGACCGCTTGACGCGGTCGACGTGGTGCGCCTGCTCGGCGATCGACAGGTTGCGGTGCAGCACGCCGACGCCGCCCTGGCGCGCGATGGCGATCGCCATGCGCGACTCGGTGACGGTGTCCATGGCGGCCGAGACGATCGGCACGCGTACGGAGATCTCCCGCGTCAGGCGGGACGTGGTGTCGACCTCGCTGGGCACGACGTCGGTCTCCCCCGGCAGGAGGAGGACGTCGTCGAAGGTGAGGCCGGTGCGAGCGAACGGGTCGGCAGGCTCCGTCATCGGTTCAGGATAAGCGACGGCGACGGGCCGACGGACGCGTGGGTCAGCGGATGATCCCCCGCCGCAGCCCGATCGCCACCGCCTGCGCGCGGTCGTTCGCGCCGAGCTTGCGGAACAGGCGGCGCGCGTGCGTCTTCACCGTGTCCTCGGAGAGGAACAGCTCGGCGCCGATCTGCGCGTTGGACCGGCCGTTGCTCATCCCGACGAGCACCTGGACCTCACGCTTGGTCAGCTCGATCGGCGGCGGCGCGTCGAGCGCCCGCTCGAGGGCCGCGTCCTCCCACTCGCTGTCCAGCGACATGTCCTCGGCGACGGGCATCTGCGGCTGCGGCACGGCCGCGGCGCGCGTGGCCGCCAGCACCGGGCCGGCCTGCACGTGGGCGGCGACCGCGGCGAGCTCGGCGCGGCCGATGTCCGGGGCCAGGAAGCCGCGGGCACCGAGCGCCAGCGCGCGGTCGAGCGCCACGGCGTCGTCCGGGCCGGCCAGCAGCACCACGGCGGCTGTGGGCGCCACGGCCCGCAGCCGGCGGATCGCGTCCGGCGTCCCGGCGCCGGGCAGGTGTGCGTCGATGAGCACGACGGTGGGCGGCACGCGGCGCGCCAGCGTCACGAGCTCGTCCGCGGTCGCGGCGGCGCGCACGGGCGCCAGCGCCGGAACGCCGATCGACGTCACAACCAGACGTTCACGCACCGTCGCCGATGCGTGACACACGATGACCCCTGCCATCACTCTCTCCTCGTCGCCCCCTACGGCAGCCTGACGGCATCATCGGCCGTGTGAGCACGCCGGGTTAGCGGGCTCGAGAGGTGGCACGACGGCCTTCTGACCGGATTGCCCGGCGACGGGTAGATGTTCTCAATTGTCGTTGGGCCATGTGGGTGAATACAGGTCATATGACCAGCGATATCACCCGGTGTGACTCCCGGCCGTGGTCCGAACGGATGCACGCGGTTGCCCCGTTCCGGTGAGGCCGACGACGGCGAGCACCTCGTGGACCACACCCGGGACGGTCCGGGCGCGATGCACCGACCTGCCGAGCGGCAGGGCGTCGGCCGCGGAGTCGGGGAGCATCACGTACTGCGGGAGCTCCGGCCGGTCGCCCGCCATCCGTTCGACGGCCGACAGGTCGGGTGCCGGCGAGTCGGTCACGGTGATCACGGCGCCGGCCCGCGTCATCGCGGTCAGCTCCACGACATGCCGCACGGTCACGGCGCCGCTGACGACGCGAGCGTCCACCCCGCGAGCCGCGAGCGCGGCGGCGATCGCGTGCACCCCGACCATCCCGATCCGCATGCCGGGAGCGAAGACGAGCACCACGGGCCGCCCCGGCGCGGCGAGCGGCATCGCGTCCCGCAGCGCGCCGAGCGCGGCGTCCCCGAGCACGATGATCGGGGCCACGCCCGGCAGCTCGACGAGCGTCCGCCGCGACAGCGCCGCGATGGCGGGCTCGACGAGCGTGGTCCACCACGCCAGCACGTCCCCGCCGGGCGGGAGGGCGAGGATCCGCGCCACCGCCTCGGCGTCGCCGGTCAGGGCCGCGTCGACGAGCGCGTCGGACGCGACGGCGTCCGGCGCGGTGACCGTCTCGACCGGCCCCGTCGGGTCCAGCAGCCCACCGGCGTCGGCACTGCGCGCGGTCTGCGCGGCCTCCGCCGGGGCGACGCCGTCGATGGTCAGCCGGCGCATGACGATGAGGCGCGCGAGGTCGTCGGTCCCGTAGCGGCGGTGCGAACCCGCCGCGTGATGCGAGGGGCCCAGGCCGTAGCGGCGGTCCCACGTCCGCAGCGTCGCCGGGGCCACCCCCAGCCGCCGCGCCACCGCCGCAACGGTGAGCGGAGGCTGGTCGCCCCCAGCGACACGGTCCATGACTCGATTGTGCCAGCGACCGGGTGATGACGCCGACCTTTGGCGCGGTTGAGTCATGGACGCGCTCTCAGACTGTCACGGCGCTGACCTGCGGTTATACGCCTGTCCAGTCGGACGATTGTCCAAAACGTTTCAATCGATTACTGCCCGGATAGGTCTTGAACAACCTCTGAAGCGGTCATAGCGTGGCCACATCGCCCGGCTTGTCCGGATCGTGAGCACGGGCGACGCCGAACGAGGCGGGTCTTCCCGCCGCGCCGGAGGAGGGGACGCATGGCCGAGATCTCACGGTTGCCCGGTCCTGTCATCGAGCTCTGGGAATGGCAGTTCCAGGGTGCGTGTCGGGACGCGGACGAGAACCTGTTCTTTCATCCCGAGGGCGAACGTGGCGCCGCGCGGCGCCGGCGGGCGGAAGCGGCGAAGGCGATCTGCGCCACGTGCCCGGTGATCAAGCAGTGCCGAGAACAGTCGCTCGCCGTGCGCGAGCCATACGGCGTGTGGGGCGGTCTGTCCGAGGACGAGCGGGCGGCGATCCTCGCGGCACGCGCAGCCCGCCGCCGCGTCGGCTGAGGCCCGACGAGGGCCTCGCCGGCCCAGGCGCGACGAGGCTGAGCCTCATCGACAGATGCCGAAGGCCCCCTCCCAACCAGCGGGAGGGGGCCTTCGTGCCTCGACGGGCCGGTGGCCCGGAGGGAACTACTTGACGACGATCGCCAGGACGTCGCGCGCCGAGAGGATCAGGTACTCCTCGCCGGCGTACTTCACCTCGGTGCCGCCGTACTTGGAGTAGATGACCTTGTCGCCCACGGTGATGTCGAGCGGGACGCGGTTGCCCTTGTCGTCGATCCGACCCGGACCGACGGCGACGACCTCGCCCTCCTGCGGCTTCTCCTTGGCGCTATCCGGGATGACGATCCCGGACGCCGTGGTCGTCTCGGCCTCGAGGGCCTTCACGACGATCCGGTCCTCGAGCGGCTTGATGGAGACCGACACAGCGGACCTCCCCTTCGCATGTGAGTAGTTCTG
>CAZBIO010000144.1:0-4485 GCA_964491965.1 uncultured Cellulomonas sp. | reverse complement strand
TGACGCTGAGCGAAGAGACGTGGACAGCGCTGCGTGCGGCCGAAGGCCTGGACACCGACGGCGAGCGTGACGGCAACACCAGTGCTGGCCCCGACAATGACGATGACGACCGTGACGGTGCTGGCCGGGACGGCGCCGCGGCGTCGACCCCGGGCTCGACCGCCGACCTGGTGTCCCGGTTGCGCGGCACCGCGCCGGTGGTCGACGAGACCGGACAACCCTGGCCCGCCTCCGAGATCGCCCGCGCCCTGTGCGACTGCGCCCTGACCCGAGCCGTGGTCGGCGCGCCGGGTGCGCGGTTGGACCTGGGTCGTGAGGAGCGGCTGTTCCTGCGGCGGCACTGGCTCGCGTTGTACGCCTCCGGTGTGACCACCTGTGCGGTGGACGGCTGCAGCATGCCGTTGCGGTTCACCGAGCTGCACCACATCAGGTGGTGGCTGCAGCACCATGGCCGAACCGACCTGACCAACTGCGCCCCCGAATGCGTCTTCCACCACAGCGAAGTCCACCGCCTCGGACTAACCATCACCCGACGAGTCGACGGCACCTACGAACACCACTACCCCGACGGACGCCCCTACGGCGGAACACCACCACCACCACCGGACGGCGGATCACCCGACAACGCTGGCACACCCGTCGATGCCCAGACGCGGAGCTCCGCCGCGCCGCCGACCGACGGCGGACCGCCGGCGACGCTGCCCCTCTGGAACGAGAGGCAGGGCTAGAGGCTGGCGCGGATGAGAGGGACGGGGAACTGGGCGGCGCGCATCGGCGACATGTACTCGTCGGTGATACCCGCGGTGAACGCGTTGAAGCCGAACACGCGGAACAGCGCCTCGCGGCCGAACTTGGAGCTGTCAGCGACGAAGAACGCCTCGGCGGCGATGGACCGCATGGTGCGCTTGACCTCGAGCTCGTAGCTCGACGTGCTGTACACGCCGTCCTCGTTGACCATGTCGGTCCCGAAGACAGCGACGTTGACGCGGAGGTTCTGGAGTTGCTGGACCGACGTGGGGCCCCACATGTTGTAGGAGTTCGGCAGCAGCTCGCCGCCGACGAACACGAGGTGCGCGTTCTGCCGCTGCGCGATGGTCGCGCCGATCAGCAGGTCGTTGGTCACTACCGTCAGCTGGCGGCTATGCAGGTGCCGGGCGACCTCGAGCGTCGTCGAGCCGCTGTCCAGGAGCACGGTCTGGCCGTCGAGGATCCGGTTGGCCATCGCCTTGCCGATGGCGCGCTTCTCGGGCCGGTGGAGGGTCTGCTTCAGGTCGGCCGGGGCGTCCGTCTGCCGCACCGGCAGCGCGCCGCCGTGGGTGCGCTGGACCAGGTCGCGCGCCTCGAGGTCGGCGAGGTTGCGCCGGATCGTCGACTCGGTGACCCCGAAGTGCTTGGCGAGCTCCGTCACCGAGACGAAACCCCGCTCGAGCAGCAACTCGACGGTCTGAGCCTGTCGCGACATCGCGTCCGTTCCCCCTTCGTTGCGCACAGTCTAGCCGACGGCGTGCGCGAAAGCGCGCACAGGAAGCGCGGATCATGCGCGATTTCTGCGCGATTTCGTTGACACTGCGCGCGCGGAGGCATACGTTCTCGGACAAACCACTGCAGCGGAGCAGGGGCGAGGCGCAATGTGCTCGATCACAAGGGAGTGACACACATGAGGAACAAGAAGCTCGCCGGTGGCATCCTCGTCAGCGCGCTCGCGATGGCGCTCGCGGCGTGTACCTCCGTCGCGGAGACACCGCCGACCACGGCCGCCGAGCCGACCGAGGACGCCACGACGACCGCCGCGGAGAGCGAGCGGCCGGCGGCCGCCGACGGCGGCGCCTACGTGGTCATCGTCAAGGCGACGGGCATCGGCTGGTTCGACCGCATGGAGGTCGGCGTCAACGAGTGGGCGTCCGAGACGGGTCTCGACGCCCGCGAGGAGGGCCCGGCCGAGGCCACCAACGAGGGCCAGGTCTCGATCATCCAGGACCTGATCGCCCAGAAGCCCACCGCGATCTCCGTGGTGCCGAACGACCTCGCCGGCCTGGAGAGCGTGCTCGGGCAGGCACGCGACGCCGGCATCATCGTCGTCAGCCACGAGGCCGTCGGGATGGGCAACGTCGACATCGACATCGAGGGCTTCGAGAACTCGGCGTACGGCGCCCAGATCATGGAGAACCTCGGCGAGTGCACCGGCGGCGAGGGTCAGTACGTGCAGTTCGTCGGGCGCCTGACCAACGGCTCGCACATGGAGTGGGTCAACGGCGCGCTCGAGAAGCAGAAGGCCGACTTCCCCAACATGACCCGCGTCGAGGACCCGATCGAGTCCGAGGAGAACGAGGAGGTCGCCTACAACAAGGCGAAGGAGCTCCTCCAGAAGTACCCGGACATCAAGGGCTTCGAGGGCTCGGCCGGCACCGACGTCGTCGGGATCGCCCGCGCGGTGGAGGAGGCCGGCAAGGCCGACACCACCTGCGTGATGGGCACGAGCATCCCGTCCGTCGGCGGCAGCTACCTCGAGAGCGGCGCGATCGACAAGATCTTCTTCTGGGACCCGGCGCTCGCCGGCAAGGCCCAGCTGGCGATCGCGAAGATCCTCGCCGAGGGCGGGACCATCGACGAGGGCACCGACCTGGGGATCCCCGGGTACGAGTCGCTCGTCAAGCTGGACGGTGCGGACAACGCGTTCGCCGGTAACGCGGGGGTCGCGGTCGACCTCTCGAACGTCGACCAGTACGACTTCTAGTCCGACAGTCCGACCGCGCGCCGGGTGGGTCGTGCCCGTCGACCCACCCCGCGGCGTCCAGCTACCACGGAGGGACCCAGGTTCCATGACCGCGGATGCCGTGCCGGTCCTCGAGGTCCGCAACGTCGTCAAGACCTACGGGGGCGTCCACGCTCTTCGGGACGTGTCGCTGTCTCTCGCCGCCGGCGAGGTGCACTGCCTCGTCGGCGAGAACGGGAGCGGCAAGTCGACCCTGATCAAGATCATCAGCGGGGTCGAGAAGCCCGACTCGGGCGCGATCGTCATCGAGTCGCGCGTCCACCCGCACCTGTCGCCGAACGACGCGATCCGCAGCGGCATCCAGGTGATCTACCAGGACTTCTCCCTGTTCCCCAACCTGACCGCGGCCGAGAACATCGCCATGCTCAGCGAGCTCGCCGAGCGGCGGACGCTCTCGTCGCGCCGGCGCATCCACGCCGCGGCGGAACGCGTGGTCGGCGAGCTGGGGCTCACCCTCGACCTCGGCGCCAACGTCGAGAGCCTGTCGGTGGCGGACCGCCAGCTCATCGCGATCTGCCGCGCGCTGGTCAGCGACGCCAAGGTCCTGATCATGGACGAGCCCACCACGGCGCTGACCCACGCCGAGGTGCAGCGCCTCTTCGTCATCGTCCGGCGCCTCCAGCGCCGCGGCGTCGCCATCATGTTCGTCAGCCACAAGCTCGACGAGGTCCTCCAGATCTCCCAGCGCCTCACGGTGCTGCGCAACGGCGAGATCGTCGAGTCCGGCGAGGCGTCCGGCTACACCCGCCGCGCCATCGCGCACGCCATGACGGGCCGGGACGTCCACGAGGAGCGGCTCGTCGGCGAGCTCCCCGGTGACGCGCCCGTGCTCCTCGAGGTCGACGACCTCAGCCGGTCCGGCGCCTTCAGCAACGTGACGTTCGCGCTGCGGAAGGGGGAGATCCTCGGCATCACCGGCCTGCTCGGGTCGGGGCGGTCGGAGATCGCCGAGGCGATCTTCGGCCTGCACCCCGCGGACTCCGGGCGCATCGCGGTGAAGGGCAGGGAGCGGGCCATCCGCTCCATCCATGACGCCGTCGAGGCGGGCGTCGGCTACGTCCCCGAGGACCGGCTGACGCAGGGGCTCTACCTCAACGTCTCGATCGCGGACAACATCGTCGCGGCGTCGCTCGACTCCTACCGCACGCGGGCCGGGCTGCTGGACCGGCGCCGGATCCGGCAGTCGATCGCCGACCTGTTCGGCCGGCTGCGCATCCAGGCGCCCAACGTCGCGGCCGTGGTTCGTAGCCTCTCGGGCGGCAACGCCCAGCGCGTGGTGCTCGCCAAGTGGCTCAACCGCCGGCCGGCCATCCTCATCCTCAACGGCCCGACCGTCGGCGTCGACGTCGGGTCCAAGGAGGAGATCATCGCGATCCTCCGTGAGCAGGCCGCCGCCGGCATCGGGGTGATCGTCATCTCCGACGACATCCCCGAGCTGGTGACCAGCTGCCACCGGATCCTCATCGTCCACGACGGGCGCATCACGGCCGAGCTGGCCGGCGACGAGATCGACGCCGAGGAGATCCAACGAAGGATGGCCGCATGAGCGCCTGGCTGTCGCGCCTTCGCGGGCCGAACAACGAGGGCCTCCTGGTGGCCGTCATCGTGATCGTCGCCGTCGCGATGGGCATCGCGAACCCGGTCTTCTTCAGCGCGAACACGTTCTTCGCGCTGGTGCGCAGCTCGATGGTGCCGCTGGTGTTCGCCCTCGG
>CAZBIO010000143.1:0-21226 GCA_964491965.1 uncultured Cellulomonas sp. | reverse complement strand
CACAGCGCGTTGGGGTACCAGACGCCGGCGGAGTTCGCCGCTGCATGGCGAGCGCGGCGTGCCGCGCCCGCCACGCAGCACACGACAGAGTTGAGGTAACGTAGTAACCCGGACTCTACGAATCCGTGGCACTAAAGTTGGCGGCAGGTCATACCGCCGAGAAAGAGCGAAAGAATCGTTGCACTGCCTCAAAGACCAAACACCCCAATCATCAGCACCAATCGATTCGCGTCAACCGCCAGAACCAGTCGACATTTTCAGCATCAAAAGCAACGGGCTGTGCAGGCGCGTTTAGAGTGGCCGATCACTGGCTTGAAAAAAGACCGCTGCGCAACTAAGACTGAACCCGTCTATGTCCTAGCCGGACCAAGGAGGGTCATCATGCTTAAGAGACTGGGCTTCATGACAAGGAAGACGAAGGACGCCACGTATTTCCCGATCATTTTCGACGGGCATCTCGACGTTCACGGCCTGCAGCTCTACAGGTTCCGCTGAGCAGCAGAACCCGCCGCACTTGCCAGAAGTGGCACGAAAAGGCGGCGGGTTCTCTTCGAGTTGGATTCATGTCCGGCAGGTGCCCGACAGCCGACGGTCTAAGCCGCTTTCTCGCACCGCATGTCCATGCATGCCAGACAGCGGACTACGTCGTGCTGCTGGATATCAAGCGCAACGAGTTCATGGGCCTGTCGTATCACGATGCCGACATCTTGCTGGATTCGTTGCGGAGTACCGCGCCACGCGCCGGCGAGCGCAGCGCGCTTGAGATGGAAATGCAAAGTCTGGGAATGCTCGCGCCGGGTGGCGCTAGAACGTGCTCACATCGCATTGCACCCCCACGTACCGCTCTATTTGAAGAATTCGTGCCCTTCGCAGTACCCATCTCGATTGGAATGCTAGTGAATGCAGCACTGGCGTTCTCGCGCGCGAGACTCGCTGTCACGAGCGGCAACGTGGAACGATGCGTGCGGAAGTCGGCGGCGAGAGCACGGAGACTGGAGCGGCTAACGTCGTGCTGTTTGGAGCGTCTTGAGCGTGCGGTTGCCTCCTATATTCATTGCCGTGCATGGCTTTCCACCACCGCTGAAAAGTGTCTCGTGGATTCACTTGCCTTGCATGATTTCTTGTCTCGCTACGGGATCGCATCCTCTCTGGTTATCGGCGTTCGAACCTCGCCTTTCGGCGCTCACGCTTGGGTGCAGCAGGGCAGCATCGTGCTGAACGATCAGTGCGAAATCGTTCGTGCATATGAATGCACTTACGCATCCGCACCATGAGATACGTGGCGCTTTTAAGTAGCGGAATGTCTGCTGAGCAAGTGGAGACCCTCTGGGAGGTCACGCTGAGGCGATTGCAGGCGGTTGGGCAATGGACTGTGGCTTTTGATGCGCCGGGAATCACGGTGCTGGTCTGCGAACCGGCATCAACAATCGATCGCCTATATGCCTTACCCGACCGGGCAGGAATCGTCTTCGGCAAGCTATTTGAGCGCCGCTACGAGGGAGGTTCGGTGCCCTCCGAAGCAGCAGTATTTTCATGGAAGCGACAGCCCTGCGCAAAGTACCTGCTGGAGAACTTCTGGGGAGCCTTCATCGCATTTCTGCGATCCACCGACTCGAGCGGATGCATGGTGCTGCGGGATCCGAGCGGATCGCGTCAGTGCTTCTTCGCTGACTACGCCGGTGTGCATGTTTTCTTCAGCAGGCTCGCCGACTTCGAAATCGTGAGCTCGAGCAGACCGCCGGTTGACTGGAGCTACGTGCGCACTCGCATTGCATTCGGTGCCTTGCCGGCGCAACGAACTGGCCTCGTTGGCGTGAATCAACTGATGCCCGGCGAATGTTTCGTCAGATCAGCACAATCGACACGTCGGGCTCTTCAGTGGGACTTGGCGCGCGTCATCGACGAGAAGCCGGTGCTCGACAGAGCGCCGGCAAGAACGCTGTTGCGCAGCAGTGTCCGCGCATGTGTTCACGCTTGGGCATCATGCTACGAGAACGTGTTCCTCCTGCTTTCCGGTGGCTTGGATTCTGCAATAGTGTTGTCGTGTCTCAAGGACGCGCCGGGTTCTACAAGCGTTACAGCGCTCAACTTCCACTCATCGGGCGCTGATTCCGATGAACGTAGGTATGCTCGTCTGGCCGCGGAAGGGGCAGGCATCGAGCTCGTCGAGCTCCGGCGGGACCCGGCGGCGAGCTGGAGGGAATTGTTCAACCTCAGACGTGTGCCTGAACCGTATGCCGCCATAGGCACTCTTCAGACCTTGCGCCAGCTCTCAAAGCTCGCAAAGGGCTCGTATACCGCCCAATTTTCGGGCGATGGAGGTGATCTACTCTTTTACCGACACGCCGCCTTCCTGGCAGCAGCGGACTTTATGAGACGTTATCCCGTTCACGTGGCACTAGGTCGGCACATCCTCAGTGCTGCATATCTCGATCGGAGCTCCGTCTGGAGGGTGCTCGCCCAGGCCCTGTACTACGGGATGTTCCGGGCTACATATTCAGTCATTCAACCGCCCACGGTCGTTCGCGCATTGCTAGGTCCCTCTCTGCTCGAGCGTTTGCGGGACATAGAGCCGCCGCCCGATCCTGTTAGAGAAGCGGTACGCAGAGCACCCACAGGAAAACAGTATCAGGTTGCCTGTCTGTTTTACGCGCTCTGCTCGTTAGAGGATCCGTTGGACGTTCCCGGTAAGGTGCCGGAGGTAGCGCCGCTGCTTTCGCAGCCTCTGATCGAGGCCATTCTTCGGATTCCACTTTTTCTCTTGATCTCGGAGGGGAGAGACCGCTCGCTCGCGCGAAGCGCCTTCTCTGGCGAAATTCCGGCGCCGATAGAGAAACGCCAGTCGAAAGGCGGCCTCGAGGACTACGCAAGAGAATCGCTGCTGAACAATCTAGCGCTCATAAAGGAGTTGCTTTTCGATGGCCACCTCGTCAGGCAAGGTTTGCTTGACCGGCGCAAGCTAGTGGAAGTGCTGGCGCGTGAACCCTCTCAAATTCCCGCACACGTAACGGAGATCTACGACTATGCCAACGTGGAGGCATGGCTTCGCAGTGTCGTCTGATTGGGATCAGTATCGCTTGCGAATACTAACAATCCACTCGGAACCGCGCGCGGTAGCCAGCGCGCTATAGCGGGATGGACCCGTGACGGTCGATGCCATGTCAAGCGGCGGGGTTGTGCCGAAGACATTCTCCATACTGAGTTGGAGCTGCAGTCCCGAGAGTAGCCCAATTTTCTCGTGGGAGGTCCATTGAACAACGACATCGCTGTAAACCTGATGGTGGACTGTTGCGACGTCCTGCAAGGGATCCAAGTCATGCTGGACGTTGAGCCAATAGCGGCTCGCGAAGCGCGAAGTCCAAACGACCTTCAGACTGTTCAACCTCCATTCGATATCTGCGACCGCTTTCCACATCGGTGCCTGGATCAATCCGGCATATTCTGTCCAGGGCGCGGAGCGATTGAGCTGAACCTGTGACTTCAGCTGTCTTGTGGCGGCGGCGGAAAATCTTAGCTCGCCATCCCACAGGCGCATCGCGCCAGTATTCAAGGCCACGTTCACTACTTCCCTTTTGCTCCGCCCAGCGTTCGTTTGTCCGGCACCATACTGTTGGATCGCGCCTACGCCGTAGGGGTCGTCGGGTGACGGTGCAGCCCGGGTGATGGTTCCCTCTGGGAGGAGAGCCTCGTGGTCAATGGCACTTTGCGACAGCGGTATGTTCGTGATCTCGTCCTGCTTTGTTGTGCGGATCCAGTCCACTGACAGACGAATGCCTTGATAGTAGGGATTCAGGATGACGCCCACCGCCAGGTTCTTGGATTCCTCCGGGCGTAAAGTGGCGCTACCTCCCGAGCGGACAATGACTTGTCCGAGCAACTCGCCGCCCCTTAGCGGATCTCTCAGAGCGAAACGTGATCCGTCGATATCGACGGGGGTCGCCGCGACGAGTTGGTCTGCAGCGGGAGGCAGAAATCCTTTACCGTAGCTGGCCCGAAATGTCAGTTCCCGATCGGGTTCGAATCGAATGCCGAAAGTTGGGCTGAACGGCTGCGTGTGGTTGTCGGCTTGGACGAGCTCGCCGTCGACCAGATCTGCGCCCCGTGTCCGGTAGTCATCAAAGCGGCCCGCAAGTTCGATCTCGAGAGATCGTATTCCAGGGATGCCGCGTTCGACCGAGACGACATCCTTCACCGCCTCTACAAATACGCTGGTGACGGCTTGGCTTCGTTTGGGCGTAACGGATTTCCTGTCGGCGTCTTCGAATACCTGCTCCCCGAAAACCTCTTTTCGACGCTCTAGCGAAGCGTTCAAGTTGATGTCGTTGAGAAGAGGAAGCGTGGCGCTTCCAATCCCTCGCAAAGTCGAGTCCTGAAGAGTAGCGGTTGAGGGTGAGAATACCGAAGGCGCTCCACGCAGACTGGCAAAATCGATTCCATAGATGTTCGTGTCTCGAAAAACATCTATATCACCGGATTCGAGCGCTCGGCGCCCAGCTTCACTGAGATCGCCAGAAAGCACCGCCCCGTAGCGTACACGGCCGAGCACGTGATCTATCGCAAGTCGCAGCCGATCATTGACTCTGTACGTTCCGCCGATGACCGTTCGCAACGACTGCAGCGCTACTATCTTGGGTTGATCCGCTCCAACGGCCGGGGTGGCTACTTGTATAGATTGCTGAAACGGATTGTGGAGAGCGCCAGCCGGAATCTCGAACGTCCCGCTGATCCCGTTACTCGGAACGCGGCTTGTACTCTTTGCGAAGCTACCATCAGCGAACAATCGCCAGTCCGTACCGACGCGACGCTCGATGAATAAGCCGGCCGCGTCTATCGTCGGTGCGTCCGACAATACACTACCGGCCCCAGACGATTGAGCCGTATTGGCGAGCTTCGTATTGTAGCTACCGGCAGCCCTAACCAAAGCAGCGCCTGCATCCGAGGACGCGCCTGCATAGCCCTCCGGCACATGGGTTATCGGCGCGTTGAGAGGGATTCCGCTCTTGAGCGCCAGATTGGACCCATCCGTGCTCCGGATATTTGTGGTGTATCCCAAGAGAGGTCCTATGCTCGAGCCACTCGGGCTTGCCAGTTCGGCCTGTAGCGCACGATCGCGGAGATATTCTCTGCGACTCAGGAATATCGGGTCCGAGTCGGCGTGTTCAAAGTTGAGCAGTATCGTAGTGCTTCCGTTGCCGGGACAGAACCCGCCACTTATACCGACTTTGCGGTCTCTGCCATCGCCTTTGAAGGTGCCGCCGTATTGGAGATACGTCTCCAAGCCGCTGTAATCACGCCAGCGAACAATGTTGATCACTCCGCCAGTTGCGCTTCCTCCGTACAGGCTCGACGCTGTAGCCGGCAGGACCTCTATTCGCTCAACTTGCGCTAGAGAAATGCTATTGATGTCGGGCTGCTGCCAAGCACCGGAGATGCTGTAAGAAGCGGCTCTTCTGCCATCGATCAGTATCAAGGTTTGGTTCGAGGGAAGTCCACGTAGTCCGATGTTGCTGAACGGGCTTCTATAGCCCTGCTGTTGCGGATTTCCGGCAAGGCCGTTGACCATCGTGAGCTGATGCTGCAGCAGATCTTCAATCGTTTTGGCCCCCGATCTCTCGATCGCCTCCCGATTGAGCACGACATACGGTTGCACGTCGTCCTGAGTGCGTTCGATATCCGCGTTGAGAGAGCGTGTACCTCGAACGAGTACTTCGGGTATCGCTAGCAATCTAATTATACGTTCACCACTCGATTCGCTGGCGTACAGGTCCGTGACCCCTGCTTCACGTGCATAGCGTTCGGACGACACCCTACATCCATCGGAATGCCAGTCCGTCTTAGTGATCGGGCTAATGGCAACGGCGTCCGGCTTTACGTAGCAGTAAGTCCAGCCGGTTCCTCGCAGCAATTGGCGTAGCGCGCCTTCGGGACTGAAGCGACCACGAAGTCCCTGTGTTGGCACGTCCGCGCCCCCGGGAAACGTGAGAACCATTTGTCCGCTTTGTATCGCCCATGCATTTAGCGCTTGACGCAATGACATGGAGTCGATTGTGAACTGTCGGTTGGACTGGCCGGCCGATGCAGTTTGCACGCACATCGCGATGCCGACGGCGAATATTGCCGCAAGGCTGGAGCGCCGAGCGGCGTTGCGTACTCCTCGCACGGTGACGATCCCCCTTCATATAGAGATTCTGTTGTAAAGAGACGGGCAGACGCCCGTTATCCGTGCTGGAGCGCGATAGAAATATAAATGTGAGATTTGCCGCGAAGATACTCTCTCTAGACGTGACTGCCGGAGAGAGCTAGCGAGATGTGGATAGCTAGGCACGGCTTCATGCGAACAGAAGATGGAGGTTCTAGGCGGCAAATCCGTCTAGGTGAGCATGGTCGAGCAACAGGAAACATTGGCAGAACATGTGGCGCGAAAGCATTCACGGCCGCTGTTCTCTTACCTCGCCCGCAGATTGGGATCTGCCGAGGACGCCAAGGATCTCATGCAGGAAGTGCTCGAGTGCCTTCTGAAGGTGGACCGGCGCCAGGTGAGGGACCCACGGGCATACGCGATCAGGTGTGCGGCGGCCGTTCTAGCCGCGCACTACGAGCGCAGGAAGGTGCGCGTCGTTTCGATAGATGAGCTCGGGAGTGGCCAGATGGACAACCTCTGCGAGCACCCAATCGACGCAGTAGAGCTGGGCGAGGACCTGGTCAAGGTACTGAGGCGGCTACCTCGTGGGGTTCAGCGTGATGTCTACATCAAGAGACTGCTGCACGAAACGCCGTTTATCGATCTCGCAAAGGAAATGAGGATCTCCCTACAGGTCGCATACAACTACTACTACAGCACGAATAAGAAGGTACTCGAAATGCTCTCAGAACAGGAAAGGAAGAGACATGAACAACAAGACCGTTTCGGCCTCACTCGGTGAGCAGGCCCTCGAATTGTTGGATGCGGAGCGAGACGGCGCGATTTCGAGCGAGGAGCTTCATGAATGGATGACGCAGTCCCCTCAGCACGTACAAGAAGTTATTTCGATAGTCGTGCCGCAGTGTGCGGCGAAAGGCTTTTCTTGCGAAACACGCGCGGCCATGTTGGCGCTCGTGACGCCGACGTCCGCATCACCGAATGATCAGATCTGGCCACTACCACAAGAGTCGCCGTGGCGGAATGCGCTGTGGAGTGTTCTGCGTCCGGCTATTGGCGTGCTAGGTGCTGCTGCCTTTATCGGTCTGATCTTCGTCACTCTTAGCATGATCGTAGCGAATGAGTGGCAGCATTACGAAACACAGGTGGGGCAGTCGGTCGAGGTCGATCTGTCCGACGGTACGATTGCGAGCCTGAACACCGGGACGCAATTGGAAGCGAGGATATCGCCCAAGCTGCGCGAATTGCGGATACTGCGCGGAGAGGTGCTTCTCGATGTGTCACCGGATCCGCTGCGTCCATTTGTTGTAGATGCCGGTCGAGCGCGTGTGAAGGCGCTTGGAACAGACTTCGATGTACGCCGCGAGGCGTCGTATGTAGACGTGGCCGTGCGCTCCGGATTGGTGGCGGTGTCTTACAGAGGAAAGGAAATGTCGCCGGTAGGGGAAGTGGAGTGGCGCGTCCCGGCGGGTTCGGGCATTCGTGTGACGGACCAGGGCTCGATGAGTCCGATGACTTCATCGCAGTTCACCAATGCGGTCGGATGGGGTGACGGCGTGCTACGGTTCGACGACGAAAAGCTCAGCGTCCTTGCTGAGGAGTTCAATCGCTACAACCGCAAGCCGAAGATCTATGTCGAGGGCGAAGCCGCCGACAAGCGCTTCTCCGGAGTCTTCGATTACCAATCGCCGGAACGCCTCATTTCGCTGATTTCCGCTGACCCTGCGTACGACGTGACCAAGGAGGGCGACAGCACAGTTATTCGACTACGACACGCCAGAGAGAATTAACGATGGACGAGCCCAGCTCCCTGCCAGTTCCGACTCCTCCGGACCTTGCGTATTGGCGCATACCCTGGAGGTTCTTGCGCGACACCGCGATGAATGTCGCAATGTTTTTCTGCCTAGCGATTACGGCGTTTGCAGTGGACTGGCTGGTGCAGTGCCTCAGCTTGTGGGGTTTGACGACATTCGTGAGGTATTTGCTGGAGGGTACCTCATACGTTTTGGCAGCGTGCGATGCCATCACTTTTATTACTATCCAAGCATTTCTCGTCGGCACGACAATCAAGCTTCAATTCCGACCGTGACGAACTCCTCCACATCACTTCTCGAGAGCTGGAGCGCAATGGCGAATGCGTATTTGCGCCCGCTTGCGCTTCTTCGTCAGGTTGTCTCCGATATCGTGCAAAAGCTATGGCCACACGCAAATCGGGCTGCCGTCAATATGATGTTTGCGGGCATGCTCGTCGGGATTCTCTGCGGCGTGGGCAGCGTAACGGAGTTGCGAACACCGCCGGGAGTGTATCGCACACAAGTCGGAGAGATCCGCACGGTTCGGCTCGAGGATGGGTCTGTTGTGCAATTGGCTCCGAAAACGGAAGTCATAGTTCAGTATGTGTCCGATTTTCGAAGCGTGCGCGTCCGGGGCGGCGAGGCGTACTTTGTCGTGCATCCCGATGAGTCCCGACCGTTTCAGGTCAGCGTGAGTGGAAGAGTTGTGCGCGCATTGGGTACCGCCTTTGCCGTGCGGGATCGTCCCGGCGAGCCCGCACGACTCCTGGTTGTTGACGGAAACGTCAACGTGTTTGGCTGGATGCATGCCACGGCGCTGAAGCCGCCTGAAAGCGCGATTCGCGTGGGAGCGAGCCAGCTGTTGTCGCTCGAAAAAGGCGGGGCCAGGATGGTGCATACGCTTGTGCGAGAGGAAGTGTGGCGGAATCTCGCATGGCGGAATGGGAGAATCGTGATATACGACGAGCCGCTCGCGAGCGTGCTGGAACAAGTGAACCTATTCAACCCGTGTAAGCTGGTGATCGACGATCCCTCGATGGAGCAGCTTCGCGTTTCCGGTGCGTTCAGGGCTACGGACATCGACAAGATTCTTGCAGCGCTTCGTAACATGGGAATACAGCATCGCGAGGTACAGCGAAGTGGGTGCATGGAGATCCATTTGTTTCGGACGGAGTGACAGTTAATCGGGTGCCAAGAGAGCAACTCGCGCCGTTTGAAGATCGAGTCAGTTGTGCAGCACGTCCCAATTTGCAGGCCACGCCAGAACGACGCCCACCTCGCGGCATAACGCGATCCAAGATCTGTCGCGCGGCTGGCGTTCGGTGATGAGAGCTGCGCGGGCCGGCCGGATGCCGGACATGATCTGCCTGTATCGGAGCACCTGACCCAATCCCAGCCGCAGCTGTTTTTCCTCGTTGGCGTCGGTGAGCGATTTCACTTCCGCGACCCACAAAATATCCCCGTCTTGCCATGCGATATCGAAATTCGGCTGCTCACCATCGGGCGATAACGGTGTGATGTGTCTGGATTGAAGATGATCCGCCAGCGCATTCTGGGTTACCGCATGTCCCTTGAGTGAGCGCTCCTTGAGTGCAGGATCCACAGCGTATGGATCACTTGCGGCGACACTACATTCCTCATTTGCTCGTCGATAGACGCCTGGAACGAACGTGGGGCGTAGCGTGTCGGGAATCGGCGCATGGCCTTGGGTGTCGAGCGATAGAGCGGGAAATAACTCAACGACTCGCCTCGGCATCTTCACGAGATATCCCTGGGCAGGCCGCACCGGCCGCGTAGGCGCCAGCTCGAACGGGAAATACACAGCGCCCCGGACACTCCGCTTCAATTGCTCGTCCGCAAACTTCAACTCACTTCGTGAGGCTCGGATGTTTTCTAACGTAACCGGTTCTTTTTGGGCGCTTGAAATCCTCGAGCGCAACGTACCAACCGGGCCGCGGATGCGGCTTTACGTCGGAGTCGCGAGCCGACGTTCCCCGTGCACCCCAGACGATTTCATCCGTCCATTGCGTCGCTGTCGCCCGGGAGCGGCCGACAATCGCCTGCTCCTCCTTGTGATAGTGGAATACGACATCACCCGGGTTCACCCAACGAGCCAGACTGTAGCTCCATGTGGGTTTACCATCCTCGCCCACCAATGGCGCTCGCAAGTCGATACCCAGATCGGAGCGGTCGGTAATCTCGAGCCAATACCGCTCTTCCGGTAGGCCGGCCCACCAATCATTTACTGGAGGTCTCAGCGCGCTATCTTCGATTTGTGCAGCGCGAGGTTTGGTGCCGAATACTTCTTCGCCGACCCTTTGCAGCCCACCATCGAACGTGGGTGGCAATGCGAAGTCCAACGCGATGCGTTTGGTCGGATTACCTGGACCGCGGCCGGTGTGTCCGACTTTCGCGCCGGCGGCGCGCAATTCGGTCGCAAAGCGGACGATATCGTCTACTCGGGTCAGCTCGATCGGATACGGCCACCCGCGAAGCACGAGCCGCTTTTGTTGTGGATCCCACCCTCGTGTGATTCGGCTCTCAACGCGGCCATCTTTGAGAACCGCTGCCAGAGACCGCAAGCGCTGCAGCGCCAGCGCGAACGCCTCCTTGTAATCCCCGTTCCTCCGTCCGGACTCCCCGCTGGATTCGAATGTCAGTTGGAAACCGTCTGCCGTCTGGGATAGCGATGCCTTCGCGTTCAGCTCCTGGCCCGCATCCGTTCGTATGTTCCAGATCATGACCCCGCTCGCAGATGAATCTGCCGTCCGCTTCCTCGATTCCGGTCGATTCGAGTCCCCTACCGGAATTCGTACAATTGTACGTCCTATCTTAGGCAGTCCAGAAGGGCGCAAAGCGACTACTTCGAACTGCGATTTACTGCCGTTCGTTTCGGCACGGGACGCGATGGGCTATTTCATGTCAAAAGCCCTGCAGTGAACGCCGGTCCTTTCGCTCCTTCGCGGCCGTAGCCCCGATCTGATCTTCAGGCGGTTGCCTGCTGCTTTGCGGGGTTGAGCAGCGTCTCATAGTCAGATAGCGCCGCTTGCCCATCTGGTCGATGCGATATACCTGAGTCTCACTGCGGCCACATCAGCGAGCCAGGGGACGGCTGATCTTCAAGACGCGTTTCTCGATGGCTCAGCAGGACGTTTCGAGCTTACGCTCGTAGTGGCCCGCTCGAGTATCCACTCGCTCCGGCGAGTGCTCATAGCGCTGCGCTCGGCGGGTCTGACCAGTTCATCTACATACCCCTCTTCAGCTTCGCTTCTTCGACACGCAGCACTCTTAGCGTCGGCGTTGTATCGTCTCCCATCGGTGGCCCTACTTGGTCTGGTTCGTTGGTTCTTGGCAGTTCCGATTGAACCAGATCAATTGCGTCGGGGTTGCCCGCCTGACTAGTCATGTTGCTGAGGAGTTTTGCGCGATTGGTGACGTCCTTGGCGGGCCCCCCAGCGACATCTCCTCACCGCCCCCTCCAGGGCAGACTACGGTCGCTGCTTGACAAAGCGAATGATGCTGAGGAATGCGTCGCACTTTAGGAGCGCGGGGTGCGACCCGCTTCGCGTTCGAGGCGGACGCCAGAGGCGTACGGTTGCGATGTCGCGCGAGTGGACCAGATGGAATTGGAATGACTATAAGAGAGTGGGTCGCCAAGCTCGGAGCTCCGAACTATGACCGAGCTAAATGTCGTAGACGAGCTGCTTGCTGGGAGCGAAGTGTCAGAGGGCTACGGCCGTGACGCCAGCAACCAGATGTTTCTTGGTAGCTGCCGGGGATTGGGCGACAGCCGGTCAAAAGAACCGTAAGCACCTCGAACGACACACGTTACTGATTGGACAAGACGCCGGACCCGTTCAGGCTACAAACGAAGCCAGCGTCAAGTTTCGTGATCGGCACGGACGCCTCCATGTTGATCCCTCTGCCTCGCTACACGTTCATAACGGCCAACTGTTTCTTCGAAGCGAATTGCTTGCAAATGATATTGCTCAACGTGATTTGTCACGCAGCTACCTGATCATCCTCATCGAAGAGGTACAACTAGTCGCACGAGTATGGTTGTTCATCGACAAGGACCAGTTACTTGACAGACTGAATGCTGAGCATCCGGAGCTGCGTCTGTGCACCTATGGATTGCCACCTACCGACAGCACCGTAGTCGATTCTGCCGAGCTCATCTATGAGTTGGTGCAGAGGGTGGCGCGGCTGGACTCGGAACTTGTCTCGGCTCAGACGGACGAATTCCTCCGCGCTCCGCCTATTCTCGTTCCTCTCGTGAGTCATGTTGCCGCCCTGACTGCCGAGGAGAATCTAAAGTTCCCGGTGCAATTGAAGCGTCTCTCGGATCATTTCAGGCAGCTGCTGCATGAGAGCTCGTGCGCGATTAAGATTGAAAAAATAGATCGCAACCATCTCGAGACCTGGGCCGATGCGCAGGGGAGCAAATACGCATTTCTTGACGGCGGCGTCGCAAGGGTGCTTGGGTTGCCTGGCGGTGAACCGACGGCTCTCCGTGTCGGCGTCTACTGCGTACGCGCCGGCGACTTCTCGCTTGAATCGCGAGAGAAGTGGAGTCTCGTACCGTTCGTTGTCGGCGACATCATTGATCGTTTAACTGGCACTCCGATTCCAGACGATGCGATGACCAACGTGAGACGGCTCGCAGAGGCTTCGCGCTACACGCTTGAGTCCCTCACCGGTCTCAGCTACGCAGACACGTACGCCGAACTTCGCACGCTATTCATGCACGGTCCGCTAGTAAATCAATTTACGATGTATGACGAGGGGGAACCAAACTACATTCCATATCTGAATGCCGACTTTCTCGCGAAATGGAACATCCGCGAACGCGACATCTTGGGGGCGCTTCCGGATGTTCCCAAAGCTGCAGATGGTGTACGGATGTGGCGGCAGTTCACTGCGGTCTACGGGTTTGTTGCTCGACGAATATACGAGCATCGCGTGCCGATTGTGGGCGTCATCGAGCGAAGTGCCGGCCGGTGGCTTGCCGAGGCGGCTTTAGGCGCTGCGGTCGAAGCCCGTCTGGTGAAAGAAAGTTATAAGCGGAAGGTTCTGGATCTGCTGCGAAAGTACAACATTTCAGACGACTTCCTTTTTGGCTGTGTCCTGGACGAAGGCGAGTTCCTAACCCCCTCCACGATTCTGAAGAACGATCCCCGCAAGGCGCGCGAGCGATGGCAGCCCGTTGTCGGGAAGTTTCCGCATCCTAAGGCTACGGTCATCAAGACATCTGCGAGCTCGTTTCCCTTCAGGGTGGAGATGAACGCCTCGGCCTTTGCGAGCTATCACACTGTCGTGCGCCTCATATACCACACCGCGCGATTACTGCCTCGATATGCGTTCCCCGTGGGTCTCGACATAGTCGATCGCTTTGCCAAAGTTCCGGACTGGTTGTCGCGTGGGGTTTCGGCTCGCCTGGGTGCATCGGTTCTTGAGCGCGCCGTCGCGCAGGGCGATGCCCGCCTTGTGACTCAGTTGCGGCAATTCTTGGCGCACACACCTCGGGACTTCTTCTATCGGCCGACGTAATCAATAACGGAGCGCACGAATGGCCACGGGAATACATATTGGAACGGTTGTGGGCGAGACCTCGCCGCAGGAGTTTCGGTTCGTCCTGAGAAGTCGAGCCGCGAAATTGGGCGATCTCGTATCCGTAAGCATGCAGATCCCAAAAGGAACAATGGACGTCCGCGGTATCAGCCTGGATGCCGTCACCGTTTGGGGCCGAATAATCGAGCTCATGCGCTTCAATCCATTTCTGCCGATAGAGGCTGGACAAGAGCTGGCGGAAGAGGGAATCAAGATGCTCGATACGATTCTCTCCTTTTCCAGGGATCAGACTGAAGCACGCGTTCTCGTGCTTGGTTGTGCGAGCGATGGAGATGAAAAGAACCTACGTCCGCTCAACTATCCTGTCAGTCCCGGAGCGGAGGTGATCCTACCACCGGCGGACACGGTACGCAGAATCCTCACCGGCGACGAGGATGTGCATCGCCTCATGTTGGGCAATTTAATCGGAAGACCGGACGTTGCGGTGAGCCTGAAGACGAACGCAATTGTGGCGCGGCACATGGCGATTCTTGCAATGACCGGCGGCGGGAAGACGGTCGCCGCGCGTCGTGTCATACGCGAGCTCGTTGAGGCCCGCTATCCGTTGGTTATCTTTGATCCCCATGGAGACTACTTGGGTTTCTGGTCGAAACGAGATTTGTTCCCAAGAAGTGATATCCGTCTCTTTTATCCGAATTTGCGCGTTCAGGATGAAACGCGCGATTTGCTGTCGTTCCTCGTGAAAGAAATGACGCAAGGTCTCACAGAACCGCAAAGAGACGTGTTCGACGCAGCACTGGAGGACACCCGAGTGGACGACCGTGGAACCGACCTCGGCGTGTTCATCGATCGGCTACTTGCGAAGCTCGAGGCCATGAAAGACGACAATCAGAGGCGTCATCCGGGAACTATTCCGGCGGTAAAGCGAGGGTTGCGCATTGTGAGTGCGCATCTGGCCGCCATGCGGAAATCGAACGAGCGACTCAGAGCACAGGAGAGATTGAAAACGTTCGACTTTCAGCCACTACCCGACCCAATGAGCAGCGCTCACGAGATTGTCCGTCCCGGACAAGCGAGCATTATCTATCTGGGCGGATACGACCACATTACGCAGTCGACGATCGTCGCTCTTGTACTCAAGGAGTTGTTCGAACGGCGTGCGTCCATGAGCAACGAAATACCACCCTTGCTGGCCGTGATCGAGGAAGCGCACAACTTTATACCATCGCACGGAGAGGGGCAGGCTGGAACGCCATCCGTGGAAATCATTCGGAAAGTGATTACAGAGGGACGGAAGTTCGGGGTTGGCCTTCTCTTGATCAGTCAAAGACCGAGTAGGCTGGATGAGACGACACTTTCACAATGCAACACCTATATGATTTTCAGACTCGTTAACCCGAAGGATCAGTCTTTCGTCGAAAAGGTCATGGAGAACCTAACGAAGGCGGACAGCCGGCTGCTGCCGTCATTCGGACCAGGGCAGGGGATTGTCAGTGGTCAGGCTGTTAGATTCCCGTTGCTTGTACAAGTTAAATTTGACGAGGACTTGGTCACATCCAGTCTGGGCGATGAAGACTTTCTCGAAGAGGCCGGGAGGTGGGAGACCAGCGATGCGGCGGCGGCCGCGGAGCGTTCGGACAGAATGACGAAGGAATTGGATGCTT
Organism: uncultured Cellulomonas sp.; assembly: GCA_964491965.1. Lineage (GTDB taxonomy): Bacteria > Actinomycetota > Actinomycetes > Actinomycetales > Cellulomonadaceae > Cellulomonas. The sequence continues at coordinate 6,059 of CAZBIO010000143.1, read as the reverse complement.
AACGCGACGCCAACTTCGCGAGACGTGAAGCTTCATGCGGAGAGGAGCGCGGATGTCGTGACGTGACGCCATTCGGCCAGCCGACGCTACGACGGGCGTAGCGTCGTGCCTCTGGTTTATTCGATCTTTTTGCAATTAGCTTGTGTATCCGACGTGCAATGTCGTCCGCAGACCGTTTGGTCAACTCGTGCTGCCACACGCGCATGACACTCCATCCGCGTCGGCGAAGGGTGGCGTTCACCCGCGCATCACGTGAGCGATTACGCGCGAGCTTGTTGGCCCAGAACTCCGCGTTTGTGCCGGGTTGTTCGCCATGTTTCGGGCAGCCGTGCCAGAAGCACCCATCGACAAAAAGCGCTACGCGCGAACCCGGAAACACGAAATCAGGTTTGCCAAAGAGACGCGCATGCCTACGCCACCCTGTTATGCCATGCGAACGAAACAAGGAAATCATAGCTAGCTCGGTAGCGCGGTTCCCATTCCCGCGGACTCGGGACATAAGCGCGGACCGCTCCGCCTTCGTGAAGATGTCGCTCACCGTTTGCTGCCGCCGCCTGCACTGCGCTTGTACTTCACGGCCTCCGGCATTCCGCAGAGGCCCGTGAAATCACAGTGCGGACACCTTGGGTCGCGCGCGACCTTGGCAGGGCCTTTGTTGAACACACGATTTCGGATCTTCTCGGCAGTCTCTGCGACGGTTCGCTGAGCGAGCTTTAGGTTAGCGAGGTCAAGAGGTACTGCAAGCTCGACCTTATCCGCATCGCGTGCTCCGAGATAGCGGACCAGGCCCTGTTCGGGCTCGTATTCAAGTTCCTTCTTTGCGGCCAAAGCATATAGCCCGATCTGGAGCCGCATCTCCTCTTCGTCCAGCTTCTGATGCTTATCCGAGTCCGGGTCACCTGATTTGAAGTCGATGACAGTAACGCGCGGCGGATCGTCCTGACGCACGATGTCAATGGCGCCGGCGACGAGCGCGGCTCCGGTCCCATCCGGGTACTCGACCAGAGTCTCGAACTCTTTCTCCGGCTCAAAGGCGAGAGTCGCTAATTCACTGGCGTACCGCTCAATGTAGTCGGCGACCACTTGCACGCCCTTGCTACGCATGTTGCGTGCCGGGTCGCCTGTTGTGTACCGAAGATAGAATAGGCCGCGGTCGACTAGCCTCTCCAGCTCGCGTTCGAGGGCCTTACGATCGGACGCGAGATCGGCCCATCTCTTCGGATTGGAGTGCACGGCTCGCATCAAGTTGTGAACACCGCGTCCGTATCCGAAGGCCTGATCGATTGTCGGGGCAAATCCCAACACTTTTCTGAGGTAGAAGTCGTGAGGACATTCCAAGTAATACCGCAGGTCGGAGAATGACGTCGTCAGGCGGACGTCTCTGTGGTGTTCCTTCGGCGCATACCTTAGGGCGGCGAGGAGCTGATCTGGGTCGGAGGTCACCAATCCGCCGCTTTCTTGTACCAGGGGTCGGAGCTCTCTGATGAAGGAGGAGGTACTCGTTCCGCTATGAGTGATAAACAGAAAGCGTTCGGCGCGTGTGAGCGCGACGTACATAAGCCGGCGCTCTCCATCATGATTGGCATTGTCCGCCAACGCTTGGATGTCGATCTCATCGACGATCTTGCCGTCGAGCGGCAGCCTTGGCACGCGCGATGACATTTGGCTCGGAAACCGTCGGGCGCATACATCCGCCAAGAACACTGCGGCGAACTCCAAGCCTTTCACGGCATGGATCGTACTGATGCTGACGGCATCGGGCTGAACCATAAGCGGCTGCTCTTCCGCACGACCGTCATCGGCGCCATACTGGCAGAGCCCGATGATTTGCCACGGGTAGTCTTTGGCGCTTGTCCATCCGGGCGTTTCCAAGCCCGTTATCAACCCGCTCAGCGCGCCGAGATGGAATAGGGCCGTTTGCCCACGACCCTCGCACGTGTCCCAGCGATCAACCTCCGCTTCGGAGAGCAGGAAGTGAAAGATCTGCTGGGGGAATACACGCCGAAGTTCATTGCGTGCCGTGAGAAACGTGCGAAGCCCGGGTGTTCGGAATTTGGCAGCCTCCCGTGCAGTCAGGCTGGCGCCGGTAAGAATGCGCTTTTGAATGGCATGCGCGGCTGACAGAAGGCGCGCCTCAACATGTCGCTCAAATGGTAAACGCGCGCGCCGCACTGCCTCGGCGGCGGCTCGCAGTACTTCCTCAGGCTTGGGACCGCATGCCAGCACGTTCCTTATCCGATTCGGCAGACTCCTCGGATTGAAATCCGCACCGTAGAAAGTTTCGGAGCCTGCGGTGATCGCGATTACGGCGATGAACAACAGCACTTCCGGCTGCGAGAAAAGATCCGGTCCCGCCCGCACGATGCACGGGACGCCTGCGCTCTCCAATGCCCGCATGTATGTTCGGACATCCGTCGACGAGCGGACAAGGACGGCAATGTCGGACAACACGAGACCACGCTCCGTCCCATCCCGCTTGTCGTGGCGAGCACCCTCGTCGTTCAGTGCTGGGACAAGAATGCGGATCGCATCCGCAATCCATCGAGCTTCGTCATCGCGGCTGTCAAAGCTGACAAGCGCCACATGAGAAGGGTCGTGGTCGAGTCGCGTGAGATTGCCATGGGTCATTGGGCCCGTCTGCATGGATCTCACCGGACCAATGGTATCGGCCCAGCTGTTTGCCAGGTCGATTACGCGTGGTGTAGAGCGAAAGTTCTCCTCCAGATCCACTACTTCTGCGTCGCGAGATCGGCGGAACTGTTCCCACAACTCGGCGACGATCTCAACCTTTGCGCCGCGAAAGCCATAGATCGCTTGCCGATGGTCGCCCACGCACGTGAGTCGGCCCTCAGTGCCCACAAGGAGCTCGATTAGCGCGCGTTGTACCGGATTGATGTCCTGCACCTCGTCGACAACGAGGTGCACTTGCGTGCGGGAGAGCTCGGCGCGACGCCCGTGATCGGCACGTAAGCGGCGGATGAACTCGCTTTGCGAAGTGCTGAAATCCAGGAATCGACGGCATCGCAGATATGCATAGTACCGCGCGGCTGCTCTACCGAACGCCGCTGCGGCCGGATTCGTCCCGACATCCGTCTTCAGCTTCGCCTGCTTGCACCACTCGGTTTCGGCCATGCCAAGTTCAATTGGCGCCAAACCGGGCGGCATCTCGACTTCGAAACAGTCGTGTTCTTGAAGCTGATCGTACGCCTGGCAGAACGATTCCAGCGTCGCATATTGACCGAGGCGGGCCGCTTGCCTGAGCGCCTGCAACCCGAGCAAATTGTTGAAGCCACGCAGGATCAGCGCGGTACGAGAGGCGTCATCGAGTATATCGTAGTTATGATAGTCGTCGGGCCAGAACTCTCGCAGCTTGGCGAGGCAGTACCCATGGATCGTGCCCACGTACATCCCGCCCAGCGCGACAGTATCCGTGTCCGTGCTCGTCTTTCCCAACCAGCGACGGATTCGGAACTTCATCTCCTCCGCTGCGCGTTCTGTGAACGTGAACGCGACGATCTTGTCCTTGGAAACGCCGTCGACGCTCACCCACCACGCGATGCGTCGGGCCATAACCTCGGTCTTCCCCGAGCCCGCGCCGGCGACAACCAGTACGCGACGTTTGGGCGACTTTACAGCGTCGACCTGCTTCGGTTTCAGGCCGTCAAGCAGTAACTGCTTCACGTCCTGCATTGTCTATGCCCTCCGGGACCGATCGATTTTTCCGTCCAGAAATCTTCTTATCTGTCTTGCATGCCGTCGCACGAACTCCGGAGGCAGTGCGTTGCCGATCATCTCGGCGGCCGGGTATTTGCCTCGCCGAAGAGAGAAGCGGTAAGTGCACGGGAATGACTGAAGCAGCGCCGCTTCTCGAAGCGTTATGGAACGATTTTTAGTCGGATGTAGAAAGCGCCCCTTGGAAGGGTTAACGCAGCCTGTCGTGATTGTCGGTGCGACGTCGTCCCACGACATCCTTCCATATACATCTGCAAAGCCGTCGCATTTGCGATGGCACCTCAGCTGATTCTTTGAGCCGAGGTCGCGACGGCTCCCGCCGTCTCGTGGAATGCGGCTGATAAGTTTGACGATCCGGTCGGCGCGGGTTTCGCCAAGATTGTGCAGTGGATCGCGTCGCGCTCTGTCCGCAGAAAGCCGACTAAACGCCTGTCGCACGGTCTTGCGTTTCCGCGCGGGTGGCGCAAACCGAATTGCCGCGCCTAATCCGGCCAGAAGGATGAATCGCTTTCGACGCTGTGGAACACCGTAATTCGCAGCATCCAACACGTCGTACGAAACCTTGTATCCGAGAGCTTCCAAAGTCGCACGCAACTTGGTAAGTCGGCGGTCTGTTGCGAGGCCGGGTACATTCTCGAGCATCACCGCTTTGGGCCGCATGACGCGCACGAATCGAAGGAAGTCGAAAACCAGGTCATTCCGCTCGTCCCGAGCCCGGCGAGTGCCGTTGAGGGTTCTCATTCTGGAGAATCCTTGGCATGGCGGACATCCGGCCAGCAGATCCAATTCGCCAGGCTGCAAGCCCAATTTTCTCATTAGCGACGATACGGGTAGCTTGCGTATGTCGCCGGCGGCCAATTCAACGCCCTTGTGATTTGAACGATAGGTCTCCACTGCCAATGGATCCAGCTCGACGGCTGCTAGCACTCGAAAGCCGGCCGACTTGAGTCCCGTTGTGAGACCCCCGCAACCGGAAAACAGGTCGATAGCGGTTGGTGCCGCCACAGAGTTGTTCGTAGCGCTCATTCTTCAAGGGACGTAGGCGTGCGAAATGCGGGTGGGCTGACATTCGAGGCGGAGGCTGCGTTCCTTGTGCGTCGTTGCTCCATAACAGCTATCTAGCTGTGCTCCCAATGTTGATTCCGCGCGGATTATAGTGACGCGGCGCATGGGGTGCCATACAGACGTGTCATCGTTCTTGAGGTGTCGCGTGAATATGCACCTGTGCTGAATGCGATGCCTATCCAGTCGACTCTCTTCTGCTAGTGTTGTCTTGCCATTTGGAAGCGCTCCTTCGAAGCAGCTATCACGTGTGAGTTCCTCGAGGCCGAAACCAGATGTCGTCGGTCTCGCTTGCGAGATGCCTAATTGAGGTACGGATTCGGCGATGCCTTTCGCGCACTCCCACGCACTGTCCGAGAACCGACTAGCAGCTGGTTGTAAAACTGGTCCGCAATTCCGTGCCGCACCTGCGCCGTTTTTTCGAGGCGCACGGTCAAATGACCGCGTAGCGGAATCCTCCAGCCCGCCCGTTTTCCTGGACGGACGAAGACGGCCCTGCCCTCACTGATAGGAAATCACGCAGTCCTGATTGATCTCTCGTCAGTTTGCGACCGGGGGTTGGGGAACGTCTGACCTGAGACAGAAAGATCAGGCGCGAGGGCCTCTAAATGGGCCTGCTGCTTGGCGATGGCAACCTGCGTCCGCGCTTCCTTGACGAGCTCGGAAATTGGCTGCGCACGTCGCCGGAACATGTTCGGCCATTCCAGTGGGCGATGGCGTCGGACGCACTCAGCAGTCGATTGGGGACGATCACGGGGGAATGTCGGTGGGGATTCGGTCTCACGCGTCGATCGGATTATTCCCGCACTCGTCAACACGCTAAGACACCGATATCTCAGCACATTTGGCGCCCGAATGCTCAGCGCGCTCCGGAGAGCGCCCAATCCCACAAAGCCGCTCAGGTCGCGTTGCTCTTCCGCACGATGGAAGCGATTGGCACGCAGTTCTCAGTTGAGGTGTAGGACGCGCAGACATCGAACCGCGAGCGGCAGCGCGTTCCAAACCGCGGTGTAAGCCCGAACCCATGCGCAGAGCTTCGTTTCCAACGAGACCTGGACGCGGTGAATGCCACCGGACCCAGGGCCACCTACAATCGGCACAAGCGCTCGTACAAGGATGTACAAGGAGGGCGCACACATGAAGGACCATCCGCCGATCCGACACGCGCTCGCTCTCTTCGCGCTCTTCCTCGCACCCGCATGCTTCTCCGCCGATTCGTCGTCGCCGAAGGCCGCATCGCCGCCTCCCGCTTCGCAGCCCGAGCC
>CAZBIO010000142.1:0-13160 GCA_964491965.1 uncultured Cellulomonas sp. | reverse complement strand
ATCGCCCCGCTGCTGGCCCGCCGCGGCCTGGCCTGAGGCGGCCCGCCCGCGGCGCCCCCCAGCGGACGGCCGAACCCGGCCGATGAGGCGGCCGGTAGGTTGACCGCATGGCCGCCGAACCGTCCGCCCCCCGTCCGCTGGTCGCGCAGGACGAGGTGGCGCGGATCTGCGCCGAGCTGATCAGGTTCGACACCACCAACCGCGGCTTCGGCGACGCCGAGGGGGAGCGCGCGGCGGCCGAGTACGTCGCCGGCCTACTCGACGAGGTCGGGATCGCGCCGGAGATCTTCGAGTCCGCGCCGGGGCGCGCCATGGTCGTCGCGCGGCTGGCGGGCGCCGACCCGTCGCGGCCCGCGCTCGTCGTCCACGGGCACCTCGACGTGGTCCCGGCGCGCGCCGAGGACTGGTCGGTGCCGCCGTTCGCGGGCGAGGAGATCGGCGGCGTGGTCTGGGGCCGCGGCGCCGTCGACATGAAGGACATGGACGCGATGGTCCTGTCGGTGGTGCGGCAGATGGCGCGCGAGGGCCGCCGCCCGGCCCGGGACGTGGTCGTCGCGATGTTCGCCGACGAGGAGGCCGGTGGGCCGCTCGGCTCGGGGTGGGCGGTCGACAACCGGCGCGACATCTTCGAGGGGGCCACCGAGGCGATCAGCGAGGTGGGCGGCTACTCGGTGGAGGTGGACGGCTGGCGCGCGTACCTGCTCCAGACGGCCGAGAAGGGCCTGGCGTGGCTGCGCCTCGTCGCCGACGGCCGCGCCGGCCACGGCAGCCAGGTCAACCAGGACAACGCTGTCACGCACCTGGCGGCGGCGGTGGCCCGCATCGGCAGCCACCCGTGGCCGATGGTGCTGACGCCGACGGTGCGCCGGCTGCTCGAGGGCGTCGCAGACCTCGTCGGCACCCCGTTCGACCCGGACGACGAGGCCGGGATCGACCGGCTCATCGCGGCGCTCGGCCCCGCCTCCCGCTTCGTCGGCGCCACGCTCCGCCACACCGCCAACCCGACCCGCCTCGACGCCGGCTACCTGGCCAACGTCATCCCGGGCCGGGCGGAGGCGACGATCGACGGCCGGTTCCTGCCGGGGCGCGAGGAGGAGTTCGACGCGACCATCCGGGAGCTGGCCGGCGAGCACGTGCGCGTCGAGGACCGGTGGCGCGACATCGGCCCGGCGGCGCCCCTCGACACCCCGCTGATGGACGCGATGGCCGGCGCACTGCTCGCCGAGGACCCGGGTGCGACCGTGCTGCCGTACATGCTCTCCGCGGGGACGGACAACAAGGCGCTGGCCAAGATCGGGATCGCCGGCTACGGGTTCGTCCCGCTGCGGCTGCCGGACGGCTACGACTTCCCGGCGATGTTCCACGGCACCGACGAGCGGGTGCCCGTCGAGTCGCTGCGCTTCGGCTGCCGGGTGCTGGACCGGCTGCTGACGAGCTGCTGAGCGCGGCTGGGGGATCGCGCCGCGCCTCAGTCCTCCGTGTCGAACTCCGCGTCGAACGTCGACCGGACCCGGATGATCCGGCGCCGTAGCCACACCTTCCGCTCGCCGCCCGCGTACAGGCGCGTGCGCGCGAGCTCCCAGCGGCCGTACTCGGCCTCGTCCGTGAGCATCTGGCGGGCGTCGTTGCCGCTCGTCGAGCGGGGGATCGTCAGCATCCGGTACTCGTACTGACTGCCGGTGCGCAGGAAGCCGGCCCGTGGCGGGCGAGACAGCCGGGGGCCCGCCACGCGGTACTGCTCGTCGTCGTCCACCGCACCACCGTCCCGCCTGCGCGAACCCGTCCCGCCCGTGCCGCGCGAACGACGCGCGGACGCTGTGCCATTGTGCCCCGCGCGGCGATACGGTCTGGGCATGACCGTCGACCCGCGTGCCGCCCTCGACCGGCTGATCGCCGCGCTGGAGGCCCACTTCAACGCCGTCCAGGCCCGCCACGGCGACGACGACCCCGCGGTCGACGACGCGTACGACGTCCTCGCCGACGCGTTCGAGGTCTACGACGACGCGCTCGGCACGGTGTACGGCGAGGCGACCCCGTTCTACCTCGGCGAGGAGGAGGACGAGGAGTCCGACGAGGACGAGGACGACGAGGCCGAGGACGGCGACGACGACCTCGACGAGGAGATCGACGACGGCGACTGGGTCGACGAGGACGAGACCCCCGCGACCCGCTGAGCGGGCCGGTCAGCCGATCGACAGCCGCTCGGGGTAGCCGAGCGCCGGCGCGCTGACGTCGTCGAGCGCCGTGACGATCTCCTCCGGCAGCTTGAGGTCGTCGGCGGTGAGCAGCCCCCGCAGCTGGGCCGGTGTCCGCGGCCCGACGAGCGCCGCCGCCGTCCGCGTTCGCAGCCAGGCCAGCGCCACCTCAGCGGGAGTGCGCCCGAGCCCGTCGGCCGCCGTCGCGAGGGCCTCGACCACCGCCCCGGCCGGGCGCGTCAGGTAGGGCCCGACGAAGCCGGCGAGGTGCGCCGACGCGGCGCGGGAGTCCGCCGGGACCGTGCGCCGGTACTTGCCGGTGAGCACGCCACGACCGAGGGCGGACCACGCGAGGAGCCCGGCCCCCAGGGCCTCGGCAGCCGGGGCGACCTCACGCTCGACGCCGCGCTGGAGCAGCGAGTACTCGACCTCGACGGCCGCCAGCCCTGCCTCGCGCTCGAGCAGCGTCGCGGCGCGCGCCACCTGCCAGCCCGCGTGATTGGACAGCCCGACGTACCGCGCCCGGCCCGACGTGACGGCGAGTCTCAGGGCAGAGGCCGTCTCCTCGAGGGGCGTGCGCGGGTCGGGCGTCTGGACCAGCCAGACGTCGACGTGGTCGGTGCCCAGGCGCGCCAGCGAGCCGTCGAGCGCGTCGAGCAGCGCGCCGCGCGAGGCGTCGACGACGGCGCCGTCGCGGGTGCGGCGCACGCCGCCCTTGGTGACGAGGACCACGTCTCGCCGGTCGACCACGTCGCCGAGCAGCGAGCCGAGCAGCTTCTCCGCGCCGCCCTCGGCGTAGGAGGCCGAGGTGTCGACGAGCGTGCCGCCGGCGTCGACGAAGTCGTGGAGCAGCTCGCGCGCGTCGTGCTCGTCGGTGTCCCGGCTCCAGGTCATGGTCCCCAGGCCCAGCCACGACACCTGCAGGCCACTGCGTCCCAGCCGGTGCTGCTCCATGACCGTGCTCATCTCTCGGCCTCGGTGATCACGCCCGGCACCCTAGTCGTGGGCCGCGTTGCCGGGCTCGCACGGCGCGCGCGGTTAGGGTGTCCCCTCGTGACGGAGGCTCTGGGTGCGGGCGGGGCGCTGCTGCTGGGTCTGCTCCAGGGTCTGACCGAGTTCCTGCCGATCTCGTCCAGCGCGCACATCCGGATCGTCAGCGAGCTGCTGACAGGGCAGGACGCGGGTGCGGCGTTCACCGCGGTGATCCAGCTGGGCACGGAATCGGCGGTGCTGCTCTACTTCCGCCGCGACATCAAGCGGATCATCACCCACTGGTGGCGGGTGCTGCGCGGTGCCCTGGGCACCGACTGGCGCGCGCGGGCCGGCATGCCACACGGGGAGCCCGCGGACCACGACGCCCTCATGGGCTGGTTCATCATCCTGGGCTCGCTGCCCATCGTGGTGCTCGGCGTGCTGTTCAAGGACACGATCGAGCACACCCTGCGCAACCTCTGGATCACGGTCGTCGTCCTCGCCGGCTTCGCCCTGCTCCTGGGCTGGGCGGACAAGGTGGGGGCCAAGCGCCGGACGATCGAGGGCATGACACCCCGGCACGCGGTGGCGTTCGGGTTCTGGCAGGCGCTCGCGCTGATCCCCGGAGTGTCCCGGTCCGGTGGAACCATCACCGGGGGCCTGCTGCTCGGCTACACGCGCGAGGCGGCGGCGCGCTACTCGTTCCTGCTGGCGATCCCCGCGGTGTTCGGCTCCGGGCTCTTCGAGCTGGTGACCAGCCTGGACGAGTTCGGGAAGGGGAACACGCCCGGCTTCGGCGCGACGCTCCTGGCGACGCTCGTCGCCTTCGTCGTCGGCTACCTGGTGATCATCGCCTTCCTGAAGATCGTCTCGACGTACTCGTACAAGCCGTTCGTCTACTACCGGATCGGCCTGGCCGTGGCCGTCGTGCTCCTGCTGGCCACCGGCGCCCTCGCGGCGAACGCGCCGCTGCCGCCGGGCTGACCGCTACAGCCAGCCGCTCCGGCGGAAGCCGCGGTAGAGCAGCCAGCACGCCACCGCCATGAGGACGATCGCCGCCGGGTAGCCGGCCAGCCAGGTCAGCTCGGGCATGTGCTGGAAGTTCATGCCGTAGATGCCGGCGATCAGCGTCGGGACGGTGATCATCGCCGCCCACGCGGAGATCTTGCGCATGTCCTCGTTCTGCCGCACCGAGACCTGGGCCAGGTGCGCGGCGAGCATCGCGCCGAGCAGCTCGTCGTGGACCGCGAGGTGGTTGTCGAGCCGGTCGACGGTGGCCTGGGTCCGCGGGAGCCAGGCCCAGGGGCTCCGCCCGCGGCGCTTGGTGGCCGGCTCGTCCTCCGCCTGGGCCTCGAGCTCGGGCAAGGCAGCGGCGATCGGGCTGAGCGCGCGCCGCGCCTCCGCGATCTCGCGTTTGAGGTCGTAGATCCGCTGCGACGGGTCTTCGTGGCCGATGGCGAAGACGCGTGGTTCCGTGGCGGCCACCGCGTCGCCCAGGCCGATCTCCACCTCGCTCGCCTGCGCGAGCACCGTGAGCAGCAGCGCCGCCAGGACCTCGCGAGGACCCGTGTCGGGCGTGGGGGTCGCGGCCAGCAGCCGCGCGGCCGCCTGGGCGAGCACGCCGGCGCCTCCCACCTCGGCCGTGAGCACCAGGTCGCCGCACGCCACCGTGGTCACCTCGCCGGTGTGGACTTCCCGCGTCGCCTCGTCGAACCAGGTGGTCGGCGTGGACATCAGCACGTCGCCGGCGGGGGAGCGGTCGACGTGGGCGAAGGCCGCCGGCCGGCGGTCGCCGTCCCCGAGCTGTCGGACCCGGCGCGCGAGCAGCTCGAGCGTGGACTCGTCGACCCCGTGGGCATGCGCGGCCGGGACCAGGTCGTCCAGGCCCGCGACCACCACCCACGTCGGGACGGCCGGCGGACCCTCGGGTGACTCGTCCGCCCGCTCCCACCGCGCGCCACCGGGCGCCGTCAGGGTGAACGGAGGCTCAGGAACGGGGTGGTCGTCCGGCACAGCGGCATTGTCGTCCCGGACCTGCGAGGGGGCGCGTCGCGGCGCGCGGCTAGGCTGCCGGGGTGCTGACCTGGCCCGCCCCCCACCTGCCGAGGCTCCCAGGGAAGGGCCCGCGGGTGCTGGTCCTCGACACCGCGACGGGTCAGCTGGTCGACCCCGTGGACGGCGACACCGCGACGCTCTACGTCTGCGGCATCACCCCGTACGACGCGACCCACATCGGACACGCGGCCACCGCGATCGCCTTCGACGTGCTCGGACGCGCCTGGCGCGACGCGGGCGTGTCCGTGCGGTACGCGTCGAACGTCACCGATGTCGACGACCCGCTGTTGGAGCGCGCCGCCGCGACGGGCGTCGACTGGCGCGAGCTCGCCGCCCAGCAGGTCGCCCTGTACGCCGAGGACATGGCCGCCCTGCAGGTGGTGCCGCCGGACGTGTACGGCTCCGTGGTCGAGGAGGTCCCCGCCGTCGTCGCGGCGGTGGAGCAGATGCTCGCGTCGGGCGCCGCGTACCGCGTGGCGACCCCCGGCGTCGACGGCGAGGGCGACGTCTACGCGGACCTCGCGGCCGATCCGGCCTTCGGCGAGGTGGCGCGCCTGACGCGTGACGAGATGCTCGCCCTGTCCGCCGAGCGCGGCGGCGACCCGGACCGGCCCGGCAAGCGCGACCCGCTCGACCCGCTGCTGTGGCGCCGCGAGCGGCCCGACGAGCCGGCGTGGGACGGCGGCACCCTGGGACGCGGCCGGCCGGGGTGGCACATCGAGTGCTCGGTCATCGCACGCGACGGCCTCGGGTTCCCGATCTCGGTCCAGGGCGGCGGCAACGACCTGCGCTTCCCGCACCACGAGATGAGCTGCTCGCACGCACGGATGCTCGCCGGTCCCCGGGCCGGTGCCCGGGCCCACATGCACGCCGGGATGGTGGCGTGGGATGGCGAGAAGATGAGCAAGTCCAAGGGCAACCTGGTGCTCGTCTCGACGCTGCGGGCGGGCGGCGTCGACCCGCGCGCCATCCGCGTCGCGATCCTCGCCCACCGCTACCGCGACGACTGGGAGTGGACCGAGGCCGGCCTGTGCGCGGCGCAGTCGCGGCTCGCGCGATGGGGCGAGGCGCTGTCCGGCGTCGGCGGCCCCGCGGCCGACGAGACGCTCGCGGCGGTCCGGGCCGCGCTGGCCGACGATCTCGACACACCCGCGGCCCTCGCCGCGGTCGACGCGTGGGCTGACGCCGCGCTCGCCGGCGCGGCGATGCCCGACGAAGGGGCGCCCGGGGTCGTCGCGCGCGCCCTGGACGCCCTGCTCGGCGTCCGGATCTAGGTGCCGGAGCCCTTGTCGCGGCGGCGGAGGTAGCGCTCGAACTCGCGGGCGATCGCCTCTCCGCTCGCCTCCGGCAGCTCGGCGGTGTCCTTCGCCTGCTCGAGCTGGCGCACGTAGTCGCCGATCTCCGAGTCCTCGCCGGCCAGCTCGTCGACCCCGGCCTGCCAGGCGGCCGCGTCCTCCGGCAGCTCGCCGAGGGGGACCGGCTCGCCGAGCAGCTGCTCCACCTGGTGGAGGATCGCGAGGGTCGCCTTCGGCGACGGCGGGTGCGCGACGTAGTGGGGGACCGCCGCCCACAGGGACATCGCCTTGAGCCCGCGGGCCGCCGCCTCGTGCTGGAGCACCCCGACGATCCCCGTCGGACCCTCGTAGGTGCTGCGCTCGAGGTCGAGCTCGTTCGCCAAGTCCGGGTCGTCCGACGAGGTCGTCACGGGGATCGGGCGCGTGTGGGGGACGTCCGCGAGGAGCGCGCCGACGGTCACGACCCACGACACGTGGAGGCCGGCCGCGACGTCGAGCAGCTCGCTGCAGTACCGCCGCCAGCGCATCGACGGCTCGATGCCGTGCACCAGGACCACCTGCCGACCGGACTGCGGCGCCGTGGCCACCGAGACCGTGGTCGTGGGCCAGGTGATCTCACGCGCGCCGTCGTCGGCGAAGCCGACCACCGGCCGGTTCACCTGGAAGTCGTGGTACTCCTCCGGGTCGAGCTCGTCGACCTGCTCGGCGTCCCACACCTCGGCGAGGTACGCGACCGCCTGAGTCGCGGCGGAGCCGGCGTCGTTCCAGCCCTCGAAGGCCGCGACCAGCACCGTCTCCTGCACGGGGATGTCCCCGGCGGTGGGCTCACTCACCCGGCCAGCCTAGGCGGTGCCGGCCGTCACGTCCGGGCGGGTACCCTCGTCGGGCACTCGCCGACGCCTCCGGAGGTCCCCGCATGTCTCGCGCCGCCCTGCCCGCAGCCGTGCTGTGGGACATGGACGGGACGGTCGTCAACACCGAGCCGCACTGGTTCGCGGCCGAGACGGCGCTCGTCGAGGAGTTCGGCGGGACCTGGACGCACGAGGACGCCGTGAGCCTCATCGGCGCCCAGCTGCCGGTGACCGCGCAGACGCTGATCGACGCCGGCGTCCCGCTGTCGGTCGACGAGGTGCTGGACCGCGTCGCGGCCCGGCTCGTCGCCGCGCAGGTGGACGGGCCGCCGTGGCTGCCCGGCGCGCACGAGCTGCTGTCGGCGGTGTTCGCCGCCGGCATCCCGCAGGCGCTCGTCACCTCGTCGTACCGGAACATCGTCGGGCCCGTGATGGGCAGCGGGCTGCTGACCACCGCCGTCGTCGGCGACGAGGTGTTCCCGGGCAAGCCGCAGCCGGAGCCGTACCTCGAGGCGGCGCGGCGGCTCGGGGCCGACATCGCCGAGTGCGTGGTGGTCGAGGACTCCGCGACGGGCATCGCCGCGGGCCTGGCGTCCGGGGCGCGCGTGCTCGGCGTCCAGGGGTTCGGCCCGCTGCCCGACGACCCCCGGCTGAGCCGTGCCGACTCGCTCGTCCACGTGACGCTCGCGGATCTCGCCGCCATCGCCGGCGGCGCGGTGCTCGACCTCAGGGGCGCTGCGGCCTGATCCCGACCGCTCGCTCGACGGCGTCGTCGTCGGGCGGCGGCGGGGTGCCCTCGAAGGCGGGGCAGAGTGCCTTGAAGGAGCACCAGTCGCACAGCGCCGACGGTCGCGCGGTCCACTCGCCCGAGCGGGCCGCGGCCTGGACGGCGGTCCACAGGGCACGCACGCGCGCCTCGAGCGTGCGCATCTCGCCCTCGGACGGCTCGTGCCGCAGCACCTGCCCGTCGGCGAGGTACTCCAGCTGGAGCGCCTTGGGCAGCTCGCCGCGCGTCTTCCACAGCACGTAGGCGTAGAAGCGCATCTGGAAGAGCGCGTGCCCCTCGTACCCGGGCCGCGGCGACTTCCCGGTCTTGTAGTCGACGATCCGCACCCAGCCGTTGGGGGCGACGTCGACGCGGTCGACGATCCCGCGCATCTGCGGGCCGTCCTCGAGGTCGAACCGCACCATGACCTCGCGCGAGTCCGGCTCCAGGCGGTTCGGGTCCTCGAGCGTGAAGTAGGTGGCCAGCAGGTCGCCGGCGCTCGCGAGCCAGGCCGCCTCGGCATCCGCGTCGGCGAACAGCTCGTCGTACTCGGGGGCTCGTTCCCGCAGCTCCTGCCAGTGGCCCGGCAGCATGGCGCGCGCGGCGTCCAGGGTCCGCTCGCCGGCCGGCAGGTCGAACAGGTGCTCGAGCACGGCATGCACCAGGGTGCCGCGCGCTGCCGCCTCGCTCGTCGGCTCCGGAAGGCGGTCCACGACGCGGAACCGGAACATCAGCGGGCACTGCGCGAAGTCGTTCGCCCGCGACGGCGACAGCCCCGGCCGGACCTCGACCGGCTCGCACGCCGGAAGGTCGTCGAGGTCGACGTCAGTGCTCTCGGGCGCCTCGGTACTCACGGCAACGAGCGTAGGAGCCCCCACCCACACGCCCGGCGACGGCGCGCGTGGGCACGCCCCCTAGGCTGGACCGGTGAGTGCGCAGCGACCCCGGCCCCCCGCGACCGGCGGGGGCTCCCGCGGCTGGGTGATCGGCCGCGTCGCCGGCGCGCCCGTGATCCTCACGCCGACGTGGCTGCTGGCCGCCGTGCTGCTCACGGCCGCCTTCGCGCCGTCGGTGCGCAACGCCACCGGCCTGGGCAACGGCGCGTACGTCGTCGCGCTCGCCTTCGTCGTGCTCCTGTTCGGCTCGGTCTTCGCGCACGAGCTGGCCCACGGGCTCGTCGGGCGCGCGCGGGGACAGCACCCGACCGAGTTCGTCCTGACGCTCTGGGGCGGTCACACCGCCTTCCGCGGCGCGGCGTCTTCGCCGGCGACCGCTGCCCTGGTCGCGTTCGCCGGCCCGGCGACCAACCTGCTGCTCGGCGGCGTCTTCTACGCGCTGTCCCGGCTGACGCCCGAGCAGTCGCTGGCGCAGTGGCTGCTGTGGTCCGGCGCGTTCTCCAACGCGTTCGTCGCCGTGTTCAACCTGCTGCCGGGCCAGCCGCTCGACGGCGGCCAGATGCTGGAGTCGGCGGTCTGGGCCGGCACCAAGGACCGCACGCGGGGCACCGTCGCCGCCGCGTGGACCGGACGCGTCGTCGCCGTGCTCGTCGTCGCCTGGGCGCTGCTGCCCGACCTCGTCGCCGGGCGCCAACCGTCCCTGTTCACCGTGGTGTGGGCCGTGCTGATCGGCGGGTTCCTGTGGAGCGGGGCCACCGCCGCGCTGCGCGGCGCGCGGCAGCAGCGCATGGTCCGGGTGCTCACGGTCGCCTCGGTCGGCCGGCCCGCCGTCGCCGTGGGGCACGACGAGTCCGTGGCCACCGCGGGCGCGCGGGCCGCCGCGGCGGGCGCGGGCGAGGTGGTCGTCGTCGCTCCGGACGGCCGGCCCGCCGCCTATGTCGACACCGCCGCCGCCGCGGCCGTCCCGCGGGAGCGCGCGGGCCTGACCTCGGTGTCCGCCGTCAGCGTGCCGCTGCCCGTCGGCGCCTGGGTGGACGGCCGGCTCCAGGGCGAATCGCTGCTCCGTGCGCTGAGCGAGGCGTCACGCCTGTCGCCGGTGCTGGTGGCGCTCGTCGACGGCCGGGTGGTCGCGCTGGTGCGCACGGCCGACGTCGTGGCGGCGATCCGGCCGTGACCGACCAGACGGGCGCCCCGACGGGGGCGGCGGCCAGGCGCGGGCCCTTCCGGCTGGGCGACCACGTGCAGCTGACGGACTCCAAGGGTCACCACTTCACCATCACCCTCGAGGGCGACGGCGCGTTCCACACCCACAAGGGCTACTTCGCGCACGACGACCTCGTCGGCCTGCCGGAGGGCTCGGTGGTCCGAACCTCGGGCGGCGTCGAGTACCTCGCGCTGCGGCCGCTCATCGCGGACTACGTCGTGTCGATGCCGCGGGGCGCGGCGGTGGTCTATCCCAAGGACGCGGCGCAGGTGGTCGCGATGGCGGACGTCTTCCCGGGGGCCCGGGTGGTGGAGGCGGGCGTCGGATCCGGCGCGCTGACCACGTTCCTGCTGCGCGCCGTGGGCGATCAGGGCCTGGTGCACTCGGTGGAGCGGCGCGGCGACTTCGCCGAGGTGGCGCGGGGCAACGTCGAGGGCTTCTTCGGCGGACCGCACCCGGCCTGGCGCCTTTCCGTCGGGGACCTGGCGGACGTGCTGCCGGTCATCGCCGAGCGGGGCACGGTGGACCGCGTGGTGCTGGACATGCTGGCGCCGTGGGAGAACCTCGCCGTCGCGGCCGACGCGCTGGCGCCCGGTGGGGTGCTGTGCTGCTACGTCGCCACCACCACGCAGCTGTCCCGGCTCGCTGAGGACCTGCGCGAGGAGGGTCGCTACACCGAGCCGGTCGCGTGGGAGTCGACGGTCCGCACGTGGCACCTCGAAGGCCTCGCGGTGCGCCCCGACCACCGGATGGTGGGACACACCGGGTTCCTGCTGACGGCTCGCCGCCTCGCCGACGGCGTGGCCCCGCCGCTGCGCAAGCGGCGCCCCGCGAAGGGCGCGTACCCGGTGGACGAGGACGGTGCCCCGGTCCACGACTCGGAGCTGTGGACCGAGGAGGCGCTCGGGGAGCGCCCGGTGCCGGCGAAGAAGGTGCGCCGTGCCCGGCGCGCCGTCGGTCGCCCGCCGGAGGAGTAGTCGCCCGCCGGAGGAGTGACCGCCCGCCGGATGCAGCGGTCCGAACGCTGAGACGGCGCGTGCCGCGCGACACAACACATGAGTTTCAGGTGTTGCCTGGTTACTGTGTCCGGACCACGGGCACGGCGACGTGGGACCGACGACGCGAGGTGCGAAGGAGGCTGAGATGACTACCGATCCGGCAGCCCCTGGACGCGACCTGCACCGCGAGCTCGCGGTGCTCGCCGCCAAGAACGAACGCCTGACCGAGGCGCTCGTCGCGGCACGCGAGCAGATCGTCGAGCTCAAGCGGCAGGTGGACGAGCTCGCCAAGCCGCCGGGCACCTACGCGGTGTTCCTCGGCGCGCGCGGCGACGGCACGGTCGACATCATGTCCGCCGGCCGGAAGATGCATGTGGCCGCGTCACCGTCGCTGGACGTGTCGCGGCTCGCCCCCGGCCAGGAGGTGATGCTCAACGAGGCGCTCACCGTCGTCGAGGCGGGCGGGTACGAGCGCGTGGGCGAGCTGGTCACCGTGAAGGAGATGATCGGCGACGACCGTGCGCTCGTCGTCGGTCGCGGCGACGAGGAACGCGTGGTGCGCTTCGCCGGCCAGGTGAAGGCGTCCGGTGTGCGGATCGGCGACGCGCTGACCATCGACTCGCGCAGCGGGTTCGTGTTCGAGGTGATCCCGCGGGCCGAGGTCGAGGAGCTGGTCCTCGAGGAGGTCCCGGACATCGACTACACCGACATCGGTGGCCTCGGGCCGCAGATCGAGGCGATCCGGGACGCGGTGGAGCTGCCGTTCATCCACCCCGAGCTGTTCCGCGAGCACGGGCTGAAGCCGCCCAAGGGCGTGCTGCTCTACGGCCCGCCGGGCTGCGGCAAGACGCTCATCGCGAAGGCGGTCGCCCACTCGCTCGCCGCGACTGCTGCCGAGGCGCGCGGCGAGGAGGCGGCCTCCTCGAAGTCGTACTTCCTCAACGTCAAGGGCCCGGAGCTGCTCAACAAGTACGTCGGCGAGACCGAGCGGCACATCCGCCTGATCTTCGCCCGGGCGCGCGAGAAGGCGTCGCAGGGGCACCCGGTGGTGGTGTTCTTCGACGAGATGGAGTCGCTGTTCCGCACCCGCGGCACCGGCGTCTCCTCCGACGTGGAGACGACGATCGTCCCGCAGCTGCTGAGCGAGATCGACGGGGTGGAGCGGCTCGAGAACGTCATCGTCATCGGGGCGTCGAACCGCGAGGACATGATCGACCCGGCCATCCTGCGGCCCGGACGCCTCGACGTGAAGATCAAGATCGAGCGGCCGGACGCGGAGGGAGCCAAGGAGATCTTCGGCAAGTACCTGACCCCGGAGCTGCCGATCCACGCCGACGACCTGCGCGAGCACGGCGGCTCCGCCGCCGCGGCCGTCGAGGCGATGGTGACGCGGACCGTCGAGCGGATGTACAGCGAGAGCGAGGACAACCGCTTCCTCGAGGTCACCTACGCCTCCGGCGACAAGGAGGTGCTCTACTTCAAGGACTTCAACTCCGGCGCGATGATCCAGAACATCGTCGACCGGGCGAAGAAGTCGGCGATCAAGGACTTCCTCGCCACCGGCCAGCGCGGCATCCGCGTGGACCACCTGCTGTCGGCCTGCGTCGAGGAGTTCCGCGAGAACGAGGACCTGCCCAACACGACCAACCCCGACGACTGGGCGCGCATCAGCGGCAAGAAGGGCGAGCGCATCGTCTTCATCCGCACGATCGTCCAGGGCAAGAAGGGGATCGAGGCGTCGCGGACCATCGAGACCGTGACGAGCACGGGCCAGTACCTGTAGCCACCTAGTGTCGTGCGCCGTTAGTTCGTTGTCTATGTTGTATGATGGGGCATGGCGAAGACGGGGCGTCCGAAGGCTGTGCTCGTGCTCTCGGAGGAAGAGCGTGAGCAGCTCGTGCGCTGGTCGCGGCGGCGCAGTTCGTCGC
>CAZBIO010000141.1:0-2923 GCA_964491965.1 uncultured Cellulomonas sp. | reverse complement strand
GCGGGTGCCGGCGCTGCCTCGACCTTGGGGAAGGCCTCGCGCACCTTGCGCACCACGGGCGCCTCGATCGTCGAGGAAGCCGAGGAGACGTACTCCCCCATCTCGCCGAGCCTGGTCACCAATGCCTTGCTGTCGATCCCGAGCTCCTTGGCGAGCTCGTAGACGCGGACCTTGGCCACATCTCTCCTGTCTCGGTCCGCCCGGACAGGGGCCGGACCGTCGTTAGTGCAGAGTCCTCATCGGATGCTCATCGGTGCGTGCTCATCGGGCAGCCATCGGCTTCCAGACCCGCTTTCCTCATCGACGATCGGCGGCCGGCGGGAGGGTCCCACCGGCGTCGTGGTCCGCTGCCACCCCGAGGTGCGCCGCGACGGCCGCCACGTCGAGGGGCGCCGCCACTCGCAGCGCCCGCCCGAACGCGCGTCGCCGGACGGCGAGCTCGAAGCAGTGCGGATCGGGGTGAAGCCACGCACCCCGTCCCGGCATCCGGCGGTTGACGTCCACGACGAGCGCATTCGCTCCCGGGTCGACGACCACCCTCAGCAGGGCCTGCCTGGATCCGGTCCGCCGGCACCCCACACACGTGCGGACCGGGCCGGTGGGCGGCTGGTCCGCTGGTGCGATCTCGTTCGACACGGGGTTCGACGAGGTGGAGCTCCGGGCGTGCGGCCCAGGCGCCGTCAGTCTACCCCGCCGCGCCTTCGGGCCGGTCACTCCGCCGCCGGCGCCGGTGCCGCGGCGTCGGACCGGATGTCGATGCGCCAGCCCGTCAGCTTGGCGGCGAGCCGGGCGTTCTGGCCCTCCTTGCCGATCGCGAGCGACAGCTGGTAGTCCGGCACGACGACGCGGGCGGCCTTCGCCACCGGGTCGACGATCGTCACGGACAGCACCCGCGCCGGGGAGAGCGCGTTGGCGATCATCTCCGCGGGGTCGTCGGAGTGGTCGACGATGTCGATCTTCTCGCCCTGGAGCTCCGCCATCACCGCCCGCACGCGCCCGCCCATCGGGCCGATGCACGCGCCCTTGGCGTTGACGCCGGGCACCGTCGCGTGGACCGCCATCTTGGTGCGGTGACCGGCCTCGCGGGCGATCGCCGTGATCTCCACCGTGCCGTCGGCGACCTCCGGGACCTCCAGCGCGAACAGCTTGCGCACCAGGCCCGGGTGCGTGCGGCTGAGCGTCACCTGCGGGCCGCGCATCCCGCGCGCCACCTCCAGCACGTAGCCGCGGATCCGCTCGCCGTGCACGTATCGCTCGCCGGGGACCTGCTCGTGGGCCGGGAGCACCGCCTCGGTGCCGCCGACATCCACCAGCACGGTGCGCGGGTCGCGACCCTGCTGCACCACTCCGCCGAGGATCTCGCCCTCCTTGCCGCGGAACGTGCCCAGCACCTGGTCGTCCTCGGCGTCGCGGAGCCGCTGCACGATCACCTGGCGCGCGGTCGACGTGGCGATCCGGCCGAAGCCCTCGGGCGTGTGGTCGAACTCGGGCGTCTCGGCCGACTCGTCCGGCTCCCCGTCCGGACCGATGGGCAGCGGCTCGCGCGCCCACACGGTGACGTGGCCGGTCCTGCGGTCCACCTCGACCCGCGCGCGTTGGTACGCGCCGGGCGTGCGGTGGTACGCGGAGAGCAGCGCCTGCTCGATCGCCCCGATGAGCACCTCGAGCGAGATGTCGCGCTCGTGCTCGATGAGCCGTAGCGCCTGCATGTCGATGTCCACGTCAGGCCTCCCCCTCGCCGCTCTCGTCGTCCGCCGGGCCGACGCCTGACAGGTCCACCTCGACTCGCCCGGACCGGACCGTGGCGAGCCGGACCGTCCTGGGCGGCCCCTCCACCGGCCTGCGGCCCTTGCCCGGCGAGTGCGAGGGCACGACGACCGCGGCGGCGCTCGCCTCGTCGTTCCC
Source organism: uncultured Cellulomonas sp. (assembly GCA_964491965.1). GTDB lineage: Bacteria > Actinomycetota > Actinomycetes > Actinomycetales > Cellulomonadaceae > Cellulomonas. Next base: position 1,018 of record CAZBIO010000141.1, on the reverse strand, counting down.
CTCCACCCGCTCGAGGCGGCCGGTCAGCCGCGTGCCGTCGTCCAGCACCAGCGACACCGTCCGGCCCACGGCGCGCACGTAGTGGCGGCGCAGCGTCAGCGGGCGGGCGGTCCCGGGGCTCGACACCTCGAGCGTGTAGTGACCCGGCACCACGTCGTCGGCGTCGAGCGCGTCCGAGACGGCCCGCGTCGCGTCGCCGATGCGGTCGAGGTCCAGGTCGCCCGGGTCGTCCTCGGGGACGTCGACGACCACCCGCACCACGGTGCGCGCGCCGGCGCGTGCCAGCTCGACGTCCTCCACGAGCAGTCCGGCACCCGCCACGGCGGGCTCGACCACCTGGCGCACGCGCGCGGGAGTCAACGGCGACGCCATGTCCCGCCTCCTGTGTGTGCTTGTCGACTGCCCGTCGTTGTGAACGTGTCGGTCCAGGGTATCGACTCGCCGCGCCCGCGGTGCCCCGGAACGGCGCCGCACGGGGCCGCTCGGGCGTGGCGGCGCGCAGTGGGCGGAGGCGTCCCCACGGCGTGGCAGGATCGCCCGCGATGGCCGCCCACCCGTCCCGACGCCGCACCGGCGCGCTCTGGCTCGTCCTCGTGCTGGCGCTGGCCGGATGCCAGCTGCGCCTCGAGACGCCGCCACCGCAGGAGCCCTCGCCGGACGCCGCCGAGCAGGTGCGCGCGCTCGCCGTCGACCAGGCGCTGAGCCTGCGGGATGCGGCCGGATCCGCCGCCGAGGGGGCCGGCGAGGCGCTGGCCGCCGTGCTCGGGGACGTCACCTCGTTCTCGGCCGAGCACGCCGACGCGCTCGGGGGCGTCTACGACTCCGGGCTGCCCACGCCCACCCCGACGGCGACGCCCACCCGGCCACCGGCCGCGACGCCCGACGAGGTGCTGGCGGACCTGCGCGAGGGCGCCGCCTCAGCACTCGCCGACGCCGACGAGGTCGCGGACGGCGGCATGGCGCGCCTGCTCGCGCAGGTGGGCACGGCGCGCACGGAGCTCGCGGCCCGGTTGGCGTC
>CAZBIO010000140.1:0-4594 GCA_964491965.1 uncultured Cellulomonas sp. | reverse complement strand
CTTGGCCATCGCACGCGCCAGCACGCGGCCGAGCGCCGCGGGGACGTCGGCGCGGCCGAGCGCCGGCACGGCGTCCCGCTCGATGCGCATCACCAGGTCCGCCGCGCCGTTCGCGCCGCCCGGCACCTCGAACGGCGACCGGCCCGCGAGCGCCGAGTACAGCGTGGCACCGAGGCAGTAGACGTCCGACCGCTCGTCGGACGTCGGCGGCTCGGCCAGCATCTCCGGCGGCGCCCACGGCACCGACAGCCCGGCCACCCCCGCGCCGCGCTGGCCGACGGTCGCCGCGATGCCGAAGTCGGTGAGCGCGGGCCAGCCGAAGTCGGTGGTCAGCACGTTGGCCGGCTTGATGTCACGGTGCAGCACCCCGGCGCGGTGCGCCGTCTCGACCGCGGCGGCCAGCCGTACCCCGATGCGCAGCACCTCCGCGACGCCCATCCGCTCGGAGCGGTACCGGTGCCCGAGGCTCGGCTGCGAGCAGTACTCCATGACCAGGTACGGCCGCCCGTCCGCCGCCACCGACGCGTGGTGCACCGTGACGATCGACGGATGGTGGGACAGCTGCGCCATGAGGTTCGCCTCGTCGGTGAACCGCATGCGGACCTCGTCGTCCAGCCCCGCGGCCGGCAGCACCTTGACCGCGACGTAGCGGCTGGGCAGGTGCTGGCGGTACAGGAACACGTCCGCGAAGCCGCCGGCGCCGAGCGTGCGCACGTAGTCGAAGCCCGGCAGCTGCGGCGGTGCGGAGGTGTCCCGGGCCGGAGCGCTCATCGGGGTGCCGTCACTCGCACCTGAGCGTGAACGTCGCCCCGTCGCCCAGGTCGACGACGTCGCCGGGCACCACCACCGTCGGCTCCGCCGGGTGGAGCCGACGAGGGGCCGCGCCGGGGCGCACCATGCGCACGCCGTTGAGCGAGCCCAGGTCGGTCACCAGCACCTGCTCGCCCTCCTGCCGCACCTCGGCGTGGGTCCTCGAGACGTCCTGGTTGGGGCTCGGCACGGTCACCACGCGGGGCAGCTCCGCGTTGCTGACGCGCCCGACCTGTGGCGCCCGGCCCAACAGCACGGTGCGGTCCAGCGGCACGACGAGCCCCGTCGACAGCACGATCCGCGCGACCGGCACCCGCGCTGGCGCCGGTGAGGGGGCCGGGGACGACGAGGTCACGCGGGCGGGCGTCGTCCGCAGCCGACCCAGCTCGCCCCGCACGATCGTCAGTCCCTCGTGGTCGTCGAACGACGCGGGCTCGTCGGGCGTCCGGTCCCACGGCTCGGCGGTCACGCGGAGCACGGACGCGAGGACCACGCCCGCGACGAGCGGCAGCGGCTCCGCCCCGTCGCCACCTCCCGCGGCCCGCACCGTCAGCGCCGGCACGTCGTGCGCCGTCACCTCGGTCCAGGGCGCGTCGTCCGGCCCGCGCAGCTCGCGCACGCCCGACGAGGACGCCATCACCACGTCGACGTCGCCGCACAGCGCGGCGTGCAGCACACCGGTCCGCGCCAGCGTCGCGAGCGCGAACGGCGGCGGCTCCGACGAGCCCCCGAGCACGACGAGCGCCACCAGCCGATCGCACACCAGCCCGGTCCAGGCGCCGGGGACGTAGCTCGCGGCGCTCACGAGTACCTCGCGGTCGGCGCGGTGCGGGCCAGGTCGTCGGACAGCCCCACGCTCGGCGTGACGTCCACCACGACGGCGGTGACGTTGTCGCGTGCCCCGCGGCCCACCGCCCGCGCGACGAGGACGTCGGCGGCCTCGCGCGGATCGGTCAGGGCCGCGAGGACGTCCGCGAGCTCGTCGTCCGCCAGCTCGCGCGTCAGGCCGTCCGTGCACAGCAGCAGCCGGTCGCGCGGCCCGGCGGGCAGCAGCCAATAGTCGGGCTCGGGCGGCTCCCCCGTCCCCAGCGCGCGCGTCAGCACGTGGCGGTCCGGGTGCCGGCCCACCTCGTCGCGCCCGATCAGCCCCGCGTCGGCCAGCTCCTGCGCCACCGAGTGGTCGACGCTCACCTGGTCCAGCGCACCGTCCACGTAGCGGTAGACGCGCGAGTCCCCCACGTTGAAGACCAGCCAGTAGGCCTCGTCGTCCACGTGCGTCACGGCCGCGCCGGCGATCGTCGTGCCGCCGTGGCGGCCGCCGGTGAACTCGTCGCGCACGCGCACCGCCGCACGCGTGAAGCACGCGTGGACCTCGTCGGCCACCACGGCCGGGCGCCCGGCGAGCTGCGCGAACTCCTCGATGGCGATGCGGCTGGCCAGGTCGCCGGCGTCGTAGCCACCCATGCCGTCGGCGACGAGGAACACGGGCGGGAACGCCAGCAGCGCGTCCTCGTTGACCTCGCGAACGCCGCGGTCGGTCGCCGACCCCCAGGACGTGCGCACGGTGCCTCCCTCGCCGGGACGGCCCTCGACTGCGGACCGACCCCCCGGTTCCTCATCGGTCGCAGTGTGCGCTGACCTGAGGAAGCGACCGGGCGATGCACCGATCCGGGGGAAGGAACCGCGCGGTCAGATGCCCAGCTGGAACACGCCCCAGTACGCGAGGACCACCAGCAGCGTCACCGTGCCCACGGCCGAGGCCCACGTGCCCACCAGCCGGGCCACCCCGGGCGAGACGCGGCGCCCGGCCGCGCGCACGTCGAGCATGCGACGGCCGAGGAGCACCGCGGCGACGACCACCCACAGGCCCAGCGCACGCACGACGAGCCAGCCACCCTGCACGATGAGGGCGTTGTGCTGGTAGTCCATCGCGATGCGCGCGATCGCCACCAGGTACCAGACGAGGGCGACGGCCGTCGCGACCGCCCCGAGGCTGACGCCCGCCAGCCGCCAGGCGATCCCGGGTGCCCAGCGGGGGCTGCGCAGCACCGGCCGGTCCGGGTGGTGGCCGCCCCGGCGGTGCACCCAGAGCGTGCGCCATGCCCGGTCGCCGGCCGCGAGGACCCACGGCACCAGCACCAGCGCGGCGCCGGTCAGGACGATCGTCAGCATCAGCGGGCCCGACGCGAGCCAGCGCGGCTGCGGCACCGGCTCGGCGAGGAACACCTGGTTCGGCTCCGCGCCGGCGACCTGCGGCCCCTGCTTGGCCGTCTCCGGCAGCCCCAGCACCCAGCCGGCCAGGTCGTCGACGAACTGCGGCGAGACCACCTTGTCCACCTTGAGCCCGTGGTCGGCGCCCTCGTAGTACCGCACCGTGATGCCGGGGCTCGGTGCCGTGGCGAGGATCTCCTGCGCGCCCTGGTCGATCGGCATCGACGCGTCGGCCGTCCCGTAGGCGACGAACAGGGGCTGGTGCACCTGCGCCAGGTAGGGGCGGACGTCGAAGTCGACGTACTCGAATCCGCTGGACACGGTCATCCCCGCGGCGCGCGGGATCGCCCGGAACACGCCGCCGGGCACGCCGGTGTTGCGCAGGTAGTTGTCCATCGCGAAGGCCGCCTGCTGCCGCGGTGGCACCACGGGGTTGGAGACCAGCGCGGCGAACGCGAGCGACGGGTCCGACGCCGCCATGACGGGCGCGATCCAGCCGCCCTCGCTCTCGGCGTACACGCCGACGCGGTCGGGGTCGACCCGCGGCCGGTCGCGCAGCACGGCGACGGACTTCGCGTAGTCCTCCGCCATCGCCACGTAGTCGCGGTGCTGCATCGAGTAGGTGTCCAGGCGCTTGTCCGGCACCAGGGTGGCGATGCCCGCCTCGGCCAGCCGCTGCGCCTGGACGACGAACGCCTCGGTGAACTTGCCGGTCCCGGCGCCGTGGACGAACACAATGCCCGGCACCGGGCCCGGCGCGTCGAGCGGCTCGATGATCCGCGCCCGCACGTCGACGTCCTCGGCGAGGTGGATCGTGACGATGCTCGCCACCGTCCGGTAGTGGCGCAGCTGCGGCGCCCCGGCGATCGCCGTGCTCGGGCTGGCGACCTCGATGGGCTCGTTGAGCGGCTCGGGGTCCCAGCGCGGCCCCATCGAGGCGCCGACGACGGCGAGCAGCAGCATGCCGAGGACGCTCGACGCCACCACGCCGTACGCCCGCCCGACGCCGCGCGGCAGGCCCGTGCCGGGGTCGATCGAGCGACGCAGCCGCCGCAGCCGGACGAGGTCCCGGATCGACATCGCCATCAGAACCCCAGCCTTCCCAGCTGCTTGGGGTCGCGCTGCCAGTCCTTCGCCACCTTCACGTGCAGGTCGAGGAACACCCGGGCGCCGAGCAGCGCCTCGATCTCGCGGCGCGCCCGGGTCCCGACATCCCGCAGCCGGGCCCCGCCCCTGCCGATGACGATCGCCTTCTGCGAGTCGCGCTCGACGAACAGCCCGACCCGCACGTCGAGCATCGGGATCTCCTCGCGGTCGTTGGTGCCGCGCGGCACGATCTCGTCGACCACCACCGCGAGGGAGTGCGGCAGCTCGTCGCGCACGCCCTCGAGCGCCGCCTCCCGCACCAGCTCGGCGACCATCACCGACTCGGGCTCGTCCGTCAGCTCGCCGTCCGGGTAGAGCGCCGGGCCCGGCGGGAGGTGCGCGACGAACACGTCCGCGAGCACGTCCACCTGGTAGCCGGAGCGCGCCGAGACCGGCACGACGTCCGCCCACGGGCCGAGCGCGTCGA
>CAZBIO010000139.1:0-7336 GCA_964491965.1 uncultured Cellulomonas sp. | reverse complement strand
CGGCCCCGCTGGTACTCGATCAGCCGGTGGAGCGCCTCCATCTCGACGCGATGCAGCGCCTGTGCCCGCGCGCTCGCGGCGAGCCCGGCCGCCGCGTCGGCCGTGTGCGGGTCGCCGAGCCATGCGAGAGTGTCGACGCGCATCAGGGCGGCCTCGGGCCCGGCGACGCCGAACGCGAACATCGGCTGCCGCGCGCTGGCGTCGAACAGGGCCCGCGCCCGCTCGTCCTCGCCGCCGATAGCGCAGGCCAGGGCCTCGGCGGCGAACGTCAGCACGGGCATGCCGGAGATGGCCGGCTCGGCCGTGGCATTGATCACCCGCAGGTCGGCGCGCGCCTGTGACCACGATCCGCGCGCCAGCGCCAGGAAGCCGGACAGCAGCCGCTGCACCGCGAAGTCCGCCGGCACCAGCTCGTCGTCGTCGGGCAGCTGCGCCGCCAGGTGGTCGAGCGCCCCGATGTCGCCCGACCACAGCGTGGCCGCGAGCGCGCACCGCAGCAGCTCTCCCGCGCCGCCGAACACCCGCTGGTCGGCCAGGGCGAGCGGCAGGTAGCGGCGGGTCAGCCGCTCCGCGTCCGCGAACCGGCCCACCTGACTGAGCGCGGCGATGGTGGCGCCGGCCAGCACCATCGCGTCGGCCGGCGCGGGGGCCTCGTCGAGCGCCGCGACCGCCTCCGCCAGGTCCCCGAACTCGCCGGCGTACAGCCGCCACCCGAGCCGGCAGAGCTCGACGGCGCGCACCGCGCGATCCGCGGCACCGTCGCCGGCGAGCCACTCGCGCACCCGCGAGAGCTCCCGGTCCATGCGCTCGACCGTGCCGTCCGCGTAGAGCACGACGACCGCGAGCGCGCGCGCCGCGTGCACCAGGATCTGGGCCCGGACGTCGTCCAGCGGACCGGCCGCGGACAGGATCTCCTGCACGTCGGCCAGGTCGCGCTCGGCGCTGGCCCACTTGCCCTGGCACCACGCGGTGAACGCGCGCTGCACCAGCAGCTCCGCCCACCAGGGGCTCCTGGGGAGGGCCTGCTCCAGCGCGCCGGACGCGATCTCGATCGCGGTCTCGTCGTGCCCCATCGCGAGCGCGGCGTGCAGCGCCTCCCGCACGCGCGCCGGGGCGACGAGCACCCCGCTGTCGAGCGCCAGCGCCACCAGGCGCACCAGGGCGAGGCCGTCCGGGTCGTGCCCGGCGGGCAGGCCCCCCAGGCGCTCGAGCACCTCGCGGCTCCGGCTCCTGGACACCCCGCCGCGCACCGCCTCGGCGTACAGGCCGTGGACGAAGTCCACGAGGATCTCCCCCCGGCCGCCGGCCGAGGCCCGGGGCACCACCGCGACCACTCCCGCCCGCACCAGCTCGTCCACCCCGTTGCGCGGCACGACGTCGAGCAGCGTGGCCAGCGGGATGGGGCAGGCGATGGCGGCCACCTCGAGGGCGGCCCTCCCCTCGGGCGACAGGCGCGCGATGTCGCGCCCGACGACGTCGAGCAGGCGCGGTCCCGGGAACGCCCGCCCATTCCAGGTCCAGACGCCGCCGCTGTCGACGAGGGCGCCGGCCCGCTGCTGCAGCTCGACGAGGTCCGCGGTGTCGAGGGGGCTGCCGCCCGTGGCGTTCCAGATCCGCCGGACCGTCTGCGGGGCGACGGGCCCCGCGAGCTCGTCGGACAGCCACGCCCCGGTCTCCTCCAGCGTGAGCGGGGCGATGTCGATCCGCTCGAGGAAGCCGCCGCGCCACAGCTCCCCCCAGTCGGAGTCCACCAGCGCGGACGCGCGCGCCGTGGCCACGACCACGGCCTGGCCCTGGCGCACCAGCCACGCCAGCGCCTGGACGCTCGTCGGGTCGAGGAGGTGCGCGTCCTCGACGCGGACGACGAGCGGCCCGCCCGCGGCCAGCCGCTCAAGCGAGGCGGACAGCGCCTGGACCGTCTGAGCGAACGACGAGATCGCCAGCATGCCCTCGTCGCCGAGCAGCGGCTCGAGGGGCGCCAGCGGCAGGCCGGCGCGGGCGACCGAACCCGAGATGGTGACCGTCGTCGGGGCGCCGGCCGCGGCGCGGTCGCCCGTGCGGAGCTCGGCGAGCACCGTCGTCACCAGGTGTGTCTTGCCCACCCCGGCGTCGCCGACGACGAGCGCGCTGCGCCCGGCCTCGAGGACGGACCGGAGCCGCGCGGAGTGCTGCCGGCGCGGGGTGCCCCTCGCGAGGATCGGTGCCGTACGGCGTCGACCCGCCGCGGTCGTGAGTTCCCCCTCGCCGGCGACGCGTTCTGTCGCCACCGTCCACTCACCGTCCTCGTTCGTCTCGTTGGCCGGATTCGACCGCCCTATCGTCAGCGCCGAACTGCGTCCCCACCAGGGGATCCGCGGGGAAGTTTCGACCCGTGGATGGGTGAATCGCCACGGTTGGGCGCAAACCTCGGTAGCGATTACCGATGCCCGGCGCTGGCGCCGTGCCTAGCGTCACGGCGCGACAGCCCTTGTTGTCCCGTTCCCGCGCGGTCCGCGGCCGGAACGGTCCGAGAGAAGGATGGCCAGTGCCCACTTACACCGCGCCCGGCGTCTACGTCGAGGAAGTCCCGTCGTCCCAGAAGGTCCTGACCTCGGCTCCGACCGCCGTCGCGGCGTTCGTCGGGTTCACGGCCAAGGCGCCGACCGACGACCCCAACGACCCCGCGGGCCTCGCTCCCCGGCTCGTCACCAGCTGGACCCAGTACGAGGCGCTCTACGGCGGCTTCGTCGACGGGGCCGTGCTGCCGCTCTCGGTGTACGGCTACTTCCTCAACGGCGGGACGCAGGCGTACATCGTGCGCGTCCCCAACGCCGAGCCCGCCGGCGAGCCGGCACGCCTGGAGCTGCCCGCCGCCGACCGCGCGCTCGGACTGCCGATCGCCGTCGAGTCGGTCGAGCCCGACGCCGACCTGTCCGTCGTCGTCACCACCGACGACACACCCGACGACCACGAGGGACCGTCGCCGTTCACCATCACCATCGTCGAGGGCGGCGAGGAGGTCGAGTCGTTCCCCGGCCTGACGATCGGCGGTCCGAAGGACGCGGTGAAGACGGTCAACGCAACCTCGACCAAGGTGAAGATCGAGCTCAAGCTCGACGAGAAGACCGACCTGTCCAGCCAGCTCGAGGTGCTCAAGGCCGGCACGTACGACCTCGAGAAGGCCGCGCCGGTCCAGGTGCCCGTCAGCGGGCGCAAGTTCGCCGGCTCCGAGGCGGCCCGCACCGGCATCAACGGCCTGGCGATCGCCGACGACGTGACGATCGTCGTCGTGCCGGACCTGGTCACCGCGGCGACGAAGGCGGACGGCAGCATCGACCTGGGCCTGTGGAAGGCGGTCCAGACGACGCTCATCGCGCACGCCGAGCAGCACGCCAACCGCGTCGCGATCCTCGACACCCCGCCCGGGCTCACGCCGCAGCAGGTGAAGGAGTGGCGCTCGGAGGTGGCGCAGTATGACTCGGCGTTCGCCGCCCTCTACTACCCGTGGATCAAGGTGGAGAACCCGGTCGGGCAGAACGGGAACGCCGAGGTGCTCATCCCGCCGTCCGGCCACGTCGCCGGCGTGTGGGCCCGCACCGACGAGACGCGCGGCGTGTGGAAGGCCCCCGCCAACGACACCATCCGCGGCGTGCTCGACGTCGAGCGCGCGATCACCCAGAACGAGCAGACGATCCTCAACCCGATCGGCATCAACGCGATCCGCCCGTTCGGCACGCGCGGCATCCGCGTCTGGGGCGCCCGGACCCTCTCCTCCGACACCGACTGGCGCTACGTCAACGTCCGCCGGCTCTTCAACATGATCGAGACGACGATCCTCGAGGGCACCCAGTGGGCCGTCTTCGAGCCGAACGACGTCTCACTGTGGGAGGGCGTCAAGCGCACACTCAACGCCTACCTGCGCGGCCTCTGGCAGGCGGGCGCGCTGTTCGGCCAGAGCGCCGACCAGGCGTTCTTCGTCCGCTGCGACGAGACGACCAACCCGCCGGAGTCGATCGACGCCGGCAAGCTCGTCGTCGAGGTCGGCATCGCGCCGGTCAAGCCGGCCGAGTTCATCGTCTTCCGCATCAGCCAGAACAAGCAGACCGCGTCCTGACGCGCTGACATCGAGCACAGGAGAGCATGGTGCCCAACGACCTGATCAACAACGACCCGCTCATCGCCCGGAACTTCTTCCTCGAGGTCGACGGCGAGGTCGTCACCATCCTCACCTCGGTCTCGGGGCTGGACGTCGAGGTCGACGTGGCCTCCATCACGCAGGTCGGCAAGAACGGCCACGCGCAGACCGTCAAGACCCTCGGGGCCGTCAACAAGGCCGGGGACCTGTCGCTGGTGCGCCAGGCCGTCCCCGACTCGACGACCGACAAGCTGTGGAGCTGGTTCCACGACATCCGCAGCAAGGGCATGCAGCAGGACGACCGCACCAAGCAGCGCAAGAACGGCTCGATCGTCCTCTACGACGCGACCCACAAGGAGGTCGCGCGCTTCAACTTCACCAACGGCTGGCCGAGCAAGATCGCGACGGACCAGCTGAACGTCGACTCGAACGACCCGGTGAAGGAGACCATCACTCTGACCATCGAGTCGCTCGAGCGGATCAAGTGAGCCTCAAGACCCGCTACGAGTTCACGCTGCCGCGCGGCTACGTGGACCGGGAGGGCACGGTCCACCGCGACGGCGTGATGCGCCTCGCGACGGCGCGTGACGAGCTCGAGCCGCTGCGCGACCCCACGGTGACGGGGCCGGACGACCCGCGCCTCACCGTCGTGGTGCTGGCGCGCGTCGTCGAGAGCCTGGGAACCCTGCCGCAGGTGACCACGCACGAGATCGAGGGCATGTTCGCCGCCGACCTGGCGTACCTGCAGGACTTCTACGGCGTGATCAACTTCGGCACGCAGGAGGAGTTCGACGCGTTCGTCGCCGCACAGCACGAGGCCGGTCCGCTTCCGGGGCAGGAGGCTCCGGCCGCGGAGGCTCCCGCCGGTCAGGTTCCGGCGGCGGGTCCCGGGGCCCCGCAGGCACCGGCCGACGAGACCCCCTCGGCCGGTGTGAGCACGCTCGGCAGGCTCGGGCGCTCCGCGATCGAGGAGATCGGCTCCGAGGCGGGGTAGGCGTGCTGCGCTACCCCGCCGAGGCGCTGTGGCAGGAGATCGCCTACCTCGCGTACCACCTGCACTGGCCGCTCGACGACCTGCTCGACCTCGAACACCTGGACCGCGTCCGCATGGTCCGGGCCGTCTCCGCGATGAACGCCCGTGCCTGGGAGGAGGTCCGCGAGAATGCCTGACTCCAGCAGCCAGTACATGGGCGGCGAGCCGGCGATCGCCAACAACTTCCTCTTCGAGGTCGACGGCGTCGAGATCGGCACGTTCAAGGAGGTCAGCGGCCTCGAGCTGAGCGTGACGACGCACGAGTACGTCGAAGGCGGGCAGAACCAGTACCCGCACCGCTTCCCCGGCGTCATCCACTGGCCGAACCTCGTCTTCCGCCGGGGACTGGTGCAGTCGGACGCGCTGTTCAGCTGGGTCGGGAAGTCGTCGGGCGAGGGCTTCGCGGGGAACGGCAACGCGCTGACGCGCGCCACCGGCGCGGTCACCGTCATCGACGCCCAGGGGCACCGGTTGCGCAGCTGGGAGTTCGACGGCGTCTTCGCCGTCGCCTGGACCGGGCCACACCTGTCGGCCGACGCCAACGAGCCGCTCGTCGAGACCCTCGAGGTCGCCCACAACGGGTTCCGGGCCAAGACGTCGTGACCATCCACCCCCGGGGCACCGCCCCCGACGACGACGCGCGCACCCGGCTGGGACGCGCGATCGGCGTGCGCTGGCGCCGCCCCGGTCCGCCCCTCGGCCGCCCGCGCCCCGCGCCGATCGGCTCCCTGGCGTCGGCGTCGTCGCGCTTCGCGCTCGGCACCGGGCGCCCCGTCGCGGTGCGCCGCTCGCTGATGGGCCCGGCCATCACGCTGTCGGTGGCGGCGCCGAGCTCGGGGGCGCTCGTCGCGCCACCCCGCTGGTGGACTCGGGTCTCCGGGGTGCGGGCCGGGCAGGCGCCCGACGAGCCGATCGAGCCGCGCGGGCTGCCGCGAGCCGTGCAGCGGATCCCCGCCGACGGCGACGCCCCGCGCACGCCGGGCGGGGTGCGGGCGCGGCTGCGCGGCCAGACCATCAACGTGCGGGTCAACGACGACGTGCGCGCCGCGGGCCGGATGATGACCGCGACCGACGCGCGCATGCGCAGGTCCGCCTCGGCACCTCCGCCACGACCGAGCGGATCCCGGCCGGGGAACGACGAGGGATCCGGACGGACGTCGCCCACCGAGCCGCCCCGCGGCCGGGAGGTCCGGAGCCCTGGGACGAGCGCGACGAGCGGACCGCCCACGCCGGCCACACCCGGCTCCGGCATCACGGCCCCCCGTCTCGGCGCAGGTGTCCCTGCACCCGAGGGACGGCTGCTGCGGCGGCGGATGCGTGCGACACGCGCCGCGGCGGCCGCGACTGCCGCGACTGCCCGGCGGTCGGGGCGGACGGCACCCACAGCGCAACCCGGCATACCGGCGCCGCCGCACTCGACCACGTCGCTCGCAGGACGCCCGGTCACGTCGCGCACGGCTCATCCGGCCAGCCCCGCCGTGGCGTACCCGGCCGCCTCGTCACTTCCCGGACCGGCTGGCCTGCCAGCGACGCACTCGGTCGCCCCACCGGGACTTCGCCCGGCGCCGACGACGGCGGCACATTCCGTCGGCACGCCGGCGACGCGGGCGACCCTGCCCTCGGCCATCGGCGGGTCCGTGCCCGCACCCGCACCCGCCGCGCTGCCAACGGCCCTCGGGCGCGGCCTCCCGGTGCGCCGCAAGAGTCACGTCCTCGGGCGCCCGACGACGACGTCGGGTGACCCGACGGCCGCCGTGCGGCGCTCGGTCGCACCGACTCCGCCCACGGCCCGCGCCACGGCACTCGCTGCGATGCATGCGTCGGCCGCGGAGGGCGCCGGCGACGACATCCGCACTGCCGCGACGCGAGACCTCGGCGAGGGTTCCGTCGCCGCACACCAGTCGACGCTCGCCCCCCACCGATCGACACCCACCTCACGCCCGGCCGCCAGCACCGCGCTCCCGCTCACCGGCACCAGTGACGGGGTCGGCACCGCGCACCCGCCTCTCGACACCGGGCGCCCGCTCGTCGAACCGTCGCGCGGGTTCTCGCTCCCCACATCGACACCGAACGCCGGGACCGGCGCCGAGTGGTCGCGCGCGCTCTCGCCGGCGCGGCAGCACCTGCCGGGGGCCGGGCACCTGCGCCGCGGCCACCTCGTCGGCGGGGGCAGGGCCCTGGCCGGCCTC
>CAZBIO010000138.1:0-6070 GCA_964491965.1 uncultured Cellulomonas sp. | reverse complement strand
CAGCGGGTGGTCGTCGAGGGCGTGCACCGCGTGACCAAGCACACCAAGGTCCAGCAGACGCAGCGGGGCACCCGCACGGGCGGCATCGAGATCGTCGAGGCCCCCATCCACATCTCCAACGTGATGCTCGTCGACCCGGAGACCAAGAAGGGCACCCGGGTGGGCTACCGCACCGAGCAGATCGAGCGCGACGGGAAGCTCAAGACCGTCCGGGTCCGTGTGGCCAAGCGCTCCGGTAAGGACATCTGATGTCGCAGACCACCATCGAGGCCCCGGCCACCCCGCGCCTGAAGACCAAGTACGCCGACGAGATCAAGCCGGCGCTGCTCAGCCAGTTCGGCCACGCGAACGTCAACCAGGTGGCGCGGCTGGTCAAGGTCGTCGTCAACATGGGAGTCGGCGAGGCCGCCAAGGACTCCAAGCTCATCGACGGCGCGGTCCGGGACCTCACGCAGATCACCGGCCAGAAGCCGACCGTGACCAAGGCGCGCAAGTCGATCGCCCAGTTCAAGCTGCGCGAGGGCATGCCGATCGGCGCCCACGTCACGCTCCGCGGCGACCGCGCGTGGGAGTTCCTCGACCGGCTGCTGTCGACCGCGCTTCCCCGGATCCGCGACTTCCGTGGGCTGTCCGACCGCCAGTTCGACGGGAACGGCAACTACACGTTCGGCCTGACCGAGCAGTCCGTGTTCCACGAGATCGACCAGGACAAGATCGATCGCGTCCGCGGCATGGACATCACGGTCGTCACCACGGCCACCACCGACGACGAGGCGCGGGCCTTCCTCAAGCTCCTCGGCTTCCCGTTCAAGGAGAACTGACATGGCGAAGACCGCCCTGGTCAACAAGGCGAATGCGACGCCGAAGTTCGGCGTCCGCGGCTACACGCGCTGCCAGCGGTGCGGGCGTCCGCGCTCCGTCTACCGCAAGTTCGGCCTCTGCCGGATCTGCGTGCGCGAGATGGCCCACCGGGGCGAGCTCCCCGGCGTCACCAAGAGCAGCTGGTAAGCATCCGACGACGTCGGTAGGTCGCGGGCGGCAAACCCGTCCGCGATACCCCGGCGAGAAAGGGGCGACGCCCCAATGACCATGACCGACCCGATCGCAGACTTCCTCACGCGGCTGCGGAACGCGAACACGGCGCACCACGACACCGTGAGCATCCCGTTCTCCAAGCTGAAGTCGCACATCGCCGAGATCCTCCAGGCCGAGGGCTACATCACCGCCTGGACGGTCGAGGACGCGACCGTGGGCAAGAACCTCGTCGTGACCCTCAAGTACGGACCCAACCGCGAGCGGGCGCTCGCTGGGGTCAAGCGCGTGTCCAAGCCGGGCCTGCGCGTGTACGCCAAGTCGACCAACCTGCCGAAGGTGCTCGGCGGCCTGGGCGTGGCCATCCTGTCCACGTCGTCCGGGCTGCTGACCGACAAGCAGGCCGCGAAGAAGGGCGTGGGCGGGGAAGTCCTCGCCTACGTCTGGTGAGCTCGAGGACGGAAGGAGAACAGCCATGAGCCGTATCGGCAGGATCCCCGTCCCGGTACCCGCGGGCGTGGACGTCACCATCGAGGGCGCCGTCGTGACGGTGCAGGGCCCCAAGGGCACGCTGTCGCACACGGTCGCCTCGCCCATCGCGGTCGCGCGCGACGACGCCGGTGCGATCGTCGTGACCCGGCCCGACGACGAGCGGGCGAGCCGCTCGCTCCACGGCCTGACCCGCACGCTGCTGGCCAACCTGGTCACCGGCGTGACGCAGGGCTACGAGAAGAAGCTCGAGATCGTCGGCACCGGTTACCGCGTGCAGGCGAAGGGCGCCAACCTCGAGTTCGCGCTCGGCTTCAGCCACCCGGTGACGGTGGAGCCCCCGGAGGGCATCACCTTCACGGTCGAGACGCCGACCCGGTTCTCCGTGTCGGGCATCGACAAGCAGCGGGTCGGCGAGGTCGCGGCGAACATCCGCAAGATCCGCAAGCCGGAGCCGTACAAGGGCAAGGGCGTGAAGTACGCGGGCGAGGTCGTCAAGCGCAAGGTCGGAAAGGCTGGTAAGTAGCCATGGCGATCAGCATCAAGGGCAAGGGCAAGCAGGTCGCCCGCCAGCGCCGGCACCTGCGCCTGCGCAAGAAGGTCGTCGGCACGGCGGCCCGTCCGCGCCTGGTCGTCACGCGGTCGGCGCGGCACATCGTCGCGCAGCTCGTCGACGACGGCGTGGGCCGCACCATCGCCTCCGCGTCGACCCTCGAGGTCGACCTGCGGGCCATCGAGGGCGACAAGACCGCCAAGGCACGCAAGGTCGGCGAGCTCGTCGCCGCGCGCGCCAAGGCCGCGGGGATCGAGTCGGTCGTCTTCGACCGCGGCGGCAACAAGTACCACGGCCGGGTGGCTGCGGTGGCCGATGGCGCCCGCGAGGGAGGGCTCTCGCTGTGAACGGCACGCAGACTCGGACGCTCGAGACGAAGAAGAGGAACCACTGATGGCTGCTGGAGCACGCAGCAACACCACGGCCGGCGGCCAGGGTGGCGAGCGCCGCGAGGGCGGCGAGCGTCGTGACCGCCGCGACGGCGGGCGGCGCCAGGAGGCTGCCGAGAAGAGCGCGTTCGTCGAGCGCGTCGTGACGATCAACCGCGTCGCCAAGGTCGTCAAGGGCGGCCGGCGGTTCAGCTTCACCGCGCTCGTCGTCGTCGGTGACGGCGACGGCACGGTGGGCGTCGGCTACGGGAAGGCCACGGAGGTGCCCGCGGCGATCGCCAAGGGCGTCGAGGAGGCGAAGAAGAACGTCTTCCGCGTCCCGCGCATCCAGGGCACCATCCCGCACCCGGTGCAGGGCGAGGCCGCGGCCGGCGTCGTCTACCTGCGGCCGGCCTCGCCGGGTACCGGCGTGATCGCCGGCGGCCCGGTGCGCGCCGTCCTCGAGTGCGCCGGCATCCACGACGTGCTGAGCAAGTCGCTGGGCTCGTCGAACTCCATCAACATCGTCCACGCGACGGTCGAGGCCCTGAAGGGCCTCGAGCAGCCTGAGGCGGTCGCGGCTCGTCGCGGCCTGCCGCTCGACCACGTGGTGCCGGCCCCGCTGCTGCGGGCGCAGGCCGCAGGCCGGGCCGCCGCCGTCGCCACGAAGGCGGGTGCGTGATGGCACGCCTCAAGGTGACCCAGACCAAGTCCGTCATCGGCGGCAAGCAGAACCAGCGCGACACGTTGCGCACCTTGGGCCTCAAGCGGATCGGCGACGTCGTCGTCAAGGAGGACCGCCCTGAGATCCGCGGCATGGTCCGCACGGTGCGCCACCTCGTCGCCGTCGAGGAGGTCGAGTGACCATGGCCGACGAGGAGAAGGCCGAGAAGAAGCCGGCGACCGGGGCCGCCAAGCCCGCCGCCGACAAGAAGCCGGCGGAGAAGGCCGAGAAGCCCGCCGCCGAGAAGAAGCCCGCCGCGAAGGCGAAGGCCGACGAGGCGGACACCGCCAAGCCGGCGCGCACGACGAAGGCTGCCGCGGCGAAGGCCGAGGCTGCCGAGCCCAAGGCCGCCGCGAAGGCCACGGCCAAGGCCTCCTCGAAGGAGGAGCCGACGGCCGCTGCCAAGAAGGCGGCGCAGGCGGCGGCCCAGCCCGGCGCGGGCGGCACCCTGCGAGTGCACCACCTGCGCCCGGCGGCGGGTGCCCGGACCGCCAAGAACCGCGTCGGTCGCGGTGAGGGCTCGAAGGGCAAGACCGCGGGCCGTGGCACCAAGGGCACCAAGGCCCGCTACCAGGTCCCGGAGCGGTTCGAGGGCGGGCAGATGCCGATGCACATGCGGCTGCCCAAGCTCCGCGGCTTCCGGAACCCCTTCCGCGTCGAGTACCAGGTGGTCAACCTGGACAAGATCTCGGCGCTGTACCCGGACGGCGGCGACGTGACGGTCGCCGACCTGGTGGCCAAGGGCGCGGTCCGCAAGGGCCAGCCCGTCAAGGTGCTCGGCGACGGCGAGCTGTCGGTCAAGGTCTCGGTCTCGGTCGACGCGTTCTCCGCGTCCGCCAAGGAGAAGATCGAGGCCGCCGGCGGCAGCGTCGGACAGGCCTGACAGGTACGACCGGCGAACGGGGTCGGTGGGAGCAGGGTTCTCCCACCGGCCCCGTCCCCGTATTTCCCAGTAGTTCCCCCGGATCGGCTAGGGTGCCCCGGGGTGCTTGCGACATGTCGCAAGCGGTCCGGACGGGACAACCCGGACGGGGCATCCCGACCGGGACGGACCCGCCGACGGGCGGTACCAGGAGGACAGGTGCTAGGCGCATTCGTGCGGGCGTTCCGAACGCCCGACCTGCGGCGCAAGCTGCTCTTCACCATCGGGATCATGGTGGTGTTCCGGTTCGGCTCGTTCCTGCCGACGCCGGGCGTCGACTACGGCGCGGTGCAGATCTGCGTGCAGGAGGCGCAGTCGAACGACCTGCTCGGCATCGTCAACCTGTTCAGCGGCGGTGCGCTGCTCCAGCTCTCCGTGTTCGCGCTGGGGATCATGCCGTACATCACGGCGAGCATCATCATCCAGCTGCTGCGCGTGGTGATCCCGAAGTTCGAGGAGCTGCACAAGGAGGGTCAGGCCGGCACGGCCAAGCTGACCCAGTACACGCGCTACCTCACCATCGGCCTGGCGATCCTGCAGTCGACGACGATCATCGCGCTCGCCCGGTCCGGCCAGCTGTTCCAGGGCTGTGCCGAGAACGTCATCGCGGACGACAGCTGGGTGACGATGACGATCATGGTCGTCACCATGACGGCCGGCACCGGCCTGATCATGTGGCTCGGCGAGCTCATCACCGAGCGCGGCGTCGGCAACGGCATGTCGCTGCTGATCTTCACCTCGATTGCCGCGCGGTTCCCGTCGAGCATGTGGTCGATCGCCGGTGGCGAGGGCGGCGCCGGCAAGTTCATCGCGGTGCTGCTGCTCATCGTGGTGGTCATCGGCCTGGTGGTGTTCGTCGAGCAGTCCCAGCGGCGCATCCCCGTGCAGTACGCCAAGCGGATGGTCGGCCGGCGCATGTACGGCGGGACCAGCACCTACATCCCGATCAAGATCAACATGTCGGGCGTCATCCCGATCATCTTCGCGTCCTCGCTGCTCCAGGTCCCCGCGCTGATCGCCCAGTTCGGCAACCCGCGGTCGGGCTGGGTGCAGTGGGTGAGCCGCTACCTCGCCTCGACGCAGTCGGGGCTGCACATCGTGCTCTACGCCCTGCTGATCATCTTCTTCTGCTACTTCTACACGGCGATCACGTTCAACCCGGACGAGGTCTCCGACAACATGAAGAAGTACGGCGGGTTCATCCCCGGCATCCGCGCCGGCCGCCCCACCGCGGAATACCTGGACTACGTCATCACCCGGATCACCGCACCGGGATCTTTGTACCTGGCCTTCGTTGCGCTCATCCCGACAATTGCTTTCATCGTCCTCAACGTGGGCACCAGCATCCCCTTCGGGGGGTCGTCGATCCTCATCGTCGTCGGTGTCGGCCTGGAGACGGTCAAGCAGATCCAGTCTCAGCTGGAGCAGCGACACTACGAAGGGTTCTTGCGGTAATGAGCGCTCGTCTCGTCCTCTTCGGTCCGCCCGGTGCCGGCAAGGGCACCCAGGCCGCGCGCCTGTCGGACCGGTTCGGAATCCCGGCGATCTCGACCGGCGACATCTTCCGGGCGAACATCAAGGGCGGGACGGAGCTGGGCCGCAAGGTCGTCGAGTACACGTCCGTGGGCGCTTTGGTGCCCGACGAGCTCACCGACGCGCTGGTGCGCGACCGGCTGAGCCAGGACGACGTCGCCGAGGGGTTCCTGCTCGACGGCTACCCGCGCAACGTCTCCCAGGTCGACGCGCTCGGGGCGATGCTCGACGAGGCCGGCACGCCGCTCGACGTCGTCGTCGAGCTCACGGCGGACGCGGACGTCGTCGTCGACCGGCTGCTCAAGCGGGCCGAGATCGAGGGCCGCGTCGACGACACGGAGGACGTCATCCGGCACCGCCTCGAGGTGTACGCCGAGCAGACGGCGCCGATCGCCAAGCTCTACGCGAACAGCGGCCTGCTGGTGCAGGTGGACGGCATCGGCGACCTC
>CAZBIO010000137.1:0-5046 GCA_964491965.1 uncultured Cellulomonas sp. | reverse complement strand
GCGTACGTGCCGTTGATCTTGTTGTACGAGCACATGACGGTCCACGGCCGGGCGGTCGTCACCACGTGCTCGAACGCCGGTAGGTAGATCTCCCGCAGCGAGCGCTCGTCGACCTGTGCGGAGACGCGCATGCGGTCGGTCTCCTGGTTGTTCGCCGCGAAGTGCTTGAGCGACGCGCCCACGCCCTCGGCCTGGATGCCCTCGACCATCGCCGCCCCGAGCCGGCCCGCGAGGTGCGGGTCTTCGGAGAAGTATTCGAAGTTGCGGCCGCACAGCGGGCTGCGCTTGATGTTGACGCCGGGGCCCAACAGCACCGAGACCTCCTCGGCCGCGGTCTCGACGCCGAGCGCGTGGCCCACCCGGTTGGCGAGCCCCGGGTCCCACGTCGACGCGAGCGTCACCGCGGGCGGGAAGCACGTCGCCGGGACGGACCACCCGAGGACGGCGCCCTCGGAGTCGTCGGCCCGCTTGCGCAGCCCGTGCGGGCCGTCGGAGAACCGGACGCGGGTCACCCCGGCGGGCGCCTTCGCGAACCACCAGTCGGCGCCGGACGTCAAGGACGCCTTCTGCTCCAGGGACAGGCCCGCCAGGACCTGATCGACGTCGAACGTCATCGTTCGCTCCTCGGGGAAGGGATTCGGCCTCAGCGGGACGCTAGTGGCTCGCGGCCCCGCCTCAGCGGGACGCTAGCGGCTCGCGGCCCCGCCTCAGCGGGACGTCGAGGGGACCAGGCAGGCGACGCGTGCCCCGCCTGCGTCCGGCGCCCAGACGACGAGCGGCCCGTCGGGCACCCGCGCGCGGCAGAGCTGCGCGGCGGCCTCGTCGTGCGCCGGGCGGTCGGCCGCCGGGTCCGCGACCTTGCCGACGGCGGCAACCCGCGCCTCGTGCCCGTCCGCGCACGGCACCACCCGCACGACGAGCACGTCGCCGTCCGGCGGCAGCGTGCGCAGGCAGTTGCCCTCGCTCACCTGGGTGGCCAGCGCGTACCGCGGGGCGGCGACGTCCGCGGGCAGTGGGCGCAGCAGCAGCCAGACGAGCCCGGCGACCGCCGCGTACGCGACCAGCCCGACGAGGCCCAGCGCCAGCCCGGCCCACGCCAGGCCCTTGCCGCGCGTGCCGTGCCGCCGCGTGCGCGCGAGCCCGACCGCGCCCAGGACGATCGGCACCGGGCCCAGCCCGGCGACGCCGGTGGCCAGCGCGGCGATGCTGACGCCGTCCCACCGGCGCCGTTCCGGCTGCCAGCCCGGGGCGTAGTACGCCGGCGGGTAGCCGTACCGGTCGTCGGGCACGGTCATGGCGCGCTCGGCGCGGTCACGACGCACACGGCGGCCGCGACGCACACGGCGGCCGCGGCGCTCGCAGCGGTCACGACGCACACGGCGGTCACGGCGCTCGCAGCGGTCACGACGCCGTCACCTCGAGGACCACCGGCACGTGGTCGGACGGGCCCTTGCCCTTGCGCTCGTTGCGCTCGATGGTCACCCCGGTGACGTCGGCGGCCAGCGCGGGGGACGCGTACGTCAGGTCGATGCGCATCCCCTCGTTCCGCGGGAAGCGCAGCTGCTGGTAGTCCCAGTACGTGTAGACGTGCTCGCCGGGCAGGTGCACGCGGCTGACCTCGGTGTAGCCGGCCGTGGCGATCGCGGCGAAGGCGTCCCGCTCCGCGGGCGTCACATGGGTGCGGCCCGCGAAGAACTCGATGTCCCACACGTCGGTGTCCAGGGGCGCGATGTTCCAGTCGCCGACGAGGGCGATCCGCGCGGCGGGGTCGTCGTGCAGCCACCCCTCCGCCGCGGTGCGCAGGGCGGCGAGCCAGGCGAGCTTGTACTCGTAGTGCGGATCCCCGAGCTCGCGGCCGTTGGGGATGTAGAGGCTCCAGACCCGCACGCCGCCGCACGTCGCGCCGAGGGCGCGGGCCTCGACCACCGGCGGGTCGCCCCATGCCGGCTGGCCCGGGAAGGTCGGCACCACGTCCTCGAGCCCGACGCGGGACGCGATCGCCACGCCGTTCCACTGGTTGTGGCCGAACGTCGCCACCTCGTAGCCCAGCGCCTCGAAGCCCTCGCGCGGGAACGCCTCGTCCTTGACCTTGGTCTCCTGCATCGCCAGGACGTCGACCCCGGATCGAGCGACCCAGTCGAGCACGCGGTCGATCCGGGACCGCACGGAGTTGACGTTCCACGTGGCCAGGCGCATGAGGCTCACGCTACCGACCCCCACCCACGCGCTCCTCTCTCCCCCCAGCGCAACGTCCGAGGAAGTGTGGGGTAGAGGCCACAGTTGCTCGGACGTTGGCCTCCGCCGCATCGCAACGTCCGAGGAAGTGTGGGGTAGAGGCCACAGTTGCTCGGACGCTAGGGCTGGCGGGGAGAGGTCAGGTGGTGACGTCGTCGTCGACCCAGTCGAGGGTGCGCGCGACGGCCTTGGCCCAGAGGCGGTAACGGCGGGCGCGTTCGTCGTCGGGCATCGCGGGAACCCAGCGCCGGTCCTCCACCCAGTTCGCGACGACGTCCTGCGGCCCGGACCAGAACCCCACCGCGATGCCCGCGGCGTACGCGGCGCCGAGCGCCGTGGTTTCCGCGACCTTGGGCCGCACCACGGGCACGCCGAGCACGTCCGCCTGGAACTGCATCAGCGTCTCGTTGGCCACCATGCCGCCGTCGACCTTCAGCTGCGTCAGCGCGACGCCGGAGTCGGCGTTCATCGCGTCGAGCACCTCGCGCGTCTGGAAGGCGGTCGCCTCGAGCGCGGCGCGCGCGATGTGGGCCTTGGTGACGTACCGCGTCAGCCCGACGAGCGCACCGCGCGCGTCCGCGCGCCAGTGCGGCGCGAACAGCCCCGAGAACGCCGGGACGAAGTACGCGCCGCCGTTGTCGGGGACGCTCGTGGCGAGCGCCTCCACCTCCGCGGCCGACGAGATGATCCCCAGGTTGTCGCGCAGCCACTGCACCAGCGAGCCGGTGACCGCGATCGACCCCTCGAGCGCGTACACCGTGGGGGCGTCGCCCAGCTTGTAGGCGGGCGTGGTCAGCAGGCCGTGCGTGCTCGGCACCGGCTCGGTCCCGGTGGTCAGCAGCATGAAGTTGCCGGTGCCGTACGTGTTCTTCGCGGTGCCGGGCTCGAAGCACGCCTGCCCGAACGTCGCGGCCTGCTGGTCGCCGAGGATCCCGGAGATCGGCACGCCCGGCAGCAGGCCGGCGACGCGGCCGTGGCCGTAGACCTCCGACGACGAGCGGATCTGAGGCAGCATCGCCAGCGGCACGCCCATCTCGGCCGCGATGTCGGGGTCCCACGCCAGGGTGCGCAGGTCCATGAGCATCGTGCGCGAGGCGTTGGTGACGTCGGTGACGTGCACCCCGCCCTCGACCCCACCGGTCATGTTCCACAGCAGCCAGCTGTCGGTGGTGCCGAACGCCAGCTCGCCGCGCTCGGCCCGTTCCCGCGCGCCGTCGACGTGGTCGAGGATCCAGCGGATCTTCGGGCCGGCGAAGTAGGTCGCCAGGGGCAGCCCGACGCGGTCGCGGTAGCGGTCCGTGTCGGGACTGCCCCCGCCCAGCGCGCTGAGCTCTTCGCAGATCGCCTGGGTGCGGGTGTCCTGCCAGACGATCGCGCGATAGATCGGCGAACCGGTGGTGCGGTCCCACACCACCGTGGTCTCGCGCTGGTTGGTGATGCCGACGGCGGCGATGTCGTGGTGCGTCAGGTCGGCGCGCGTCAGCGCGAGCGCGACGACTTCGCGGGCGTTCGCCCAGATCTCCTCGGCGTCGTGCTCCACCCACCCGGGCCGGGGGAAGAGCTGCGCGTGCTCCTTCTGGCCGCTGGCGACGATCCGGCCGGCGTGGTCGAAGACGATCGCACGCGTGCTCGTCGTGCCCTGGTCGATCGCCAGGACGTGCGTGGGGGGCATCGGCGCTCCTAGCGGGTGGCGGCGGCGCCGAGGTCGGCCATCGGGGCGACGTCGGTCGCCTTGAGACGGGCCGCCTCGGCGGAGGCGTCGTCACCCTCGCGCGCGGCGGCCTGCTCGGCCTCGACGCGCTCACGGTACGCCTCGATCTCCCGCCCCCGGGTGGCGGCGTCCCAGCCGAGCACGGGCCCGACGAGGTCCGCGATCTCCTCCAGCGCGGCGAGGCCCTGGTCCGCCTGCTCGTGGTTGAGCCGGGTGCGGTGCATCAGCACGTCGTCCAGGTGGAGCGCGCCCTCGTGGCTGGCGGCGTAGACGATCTCGGCGCGCAGGTACGCCGGCGCGCCGGCCAGCGGCCGGGCGAGGTCCGGGCGCTCGTCGGCCAGCGCGGTCAGCTCGCCCAGCAGCGACCCGTAGCGGGACAGCAGGTGGTCGAGCCGGGCGGCGTCCCAGCCGTACCGCGCGCCGGTCGCCGGCGCTGCCCTCCGGACGGCCGCGAGGCCCTCGGCCCCGACGAGCGGCAGCTCCCTCGTCGTCGACGGGCGGTCCTTCGCGGCGGTGCCGAGCGCGAAGTCGACGGCGTCCTTCGCCATCACGCGATAGGTGGTGAGCTTGCCGCCGGCGATGACGGTCAGGCCCGGCGTCGGGGAGGCGACGGTGTGCTCGCGCGACACCTTCGCCGAGCTGGTGCCCTCCTTGGTGCCGGGCTGGAGCAGCGGGCGCAGGCCGGCGAACACGCCGATGACGTCTTCCCTGGTCAGCGCCTCGGTGAGCACGGCGTTGGCGTGCTCCAGCACGTAGTCGACGTCCGCGGCGGTCGCGACGGGGTGGCGCAACTCCTGCTCCCACGGGGTGTCGGTGGTGCCGATCACCCAGTACCGCGGCCACGGGATGATGAACAGCACCGACTTCTCGGTCTGGAGGATCAGGCCGACGTCGCCGCGGATCCGCTCGCGCGGCACGGTGAGGTGGATGCCCTTCGAGGCGAGCACCTTGAGGCCGCCGGTGGAGCCGGTGAGCGCCTCGGTCTGCTCGGTCCACACGCCCGTCGAGTTGATGACGTTCTTGGCGGCGACGTCGAACTACTCGCCGGTCTAGATGTCGATGAGGTTGGCGCAGGTGACGCGGCCCTTCTCGTTCTTGAC
>CAZBIO010000136.1:0-6792 GCA_964491965.1 uncultured Cellulomonas sp. | reverse complement strand
CTGGCCGGACCGCGCCGCCCACTCGAGCAGCAGGTCCGCCGGCGTGACCGGCACCCCGTCCGACCAGCGGGCACCCTCGGCGATCGTGTAGCGCACGGTGAGCGGGTCGTCGGACAGCCGTTCAACCGACCCGAAGGCCGTGTCGAACACGGCGCCGCCCGCCTCGTCGAGCCCGACGAAGCCGTCCGTGACGAGGCCGCGCACCAGGGTGCTGCCGGGCGTCCGGCCCTCCGGAAGCCCTGCGTTGAGGGAGGCCGGGGGCGTGTCGACCGCGACGACGACGGTCGCCGCCCGCGCGACGTCCACCTCATGGGAGGTGCACGCGGCCGTCAGCGCGAGACCGACCAGCGCGGCGAGCGGCCGGCGCATCGACCGCCCACCGCTCATCGCTCGTCGCCTCCCTACGGGCCCCGACGACATCCTCCCCGTCATCGGCGCCCGCGGGGCTGTCAGGCGGCGCCGAAGATCTCCAGGCTCGCACCGGGGATCGCCGCGAGCAGGTCGCGGGTGTAGTCCTGGCGCGGGTTCTCGAACACCTCGTCGGTGGTGGCCGCCTCGACGATCCGGCCGTTCTGCATGACGCAGACCTCGTCGGCGATCTGCCGGACCACGGCGAGGTCGTGCGTGATGAACAGGTACGTCAGCCCCAGCTCGGCCTGGAGGTCGTTGAGCAGGTTGAGGATCTGGGCCTGCACCAGCACGTCGAGCGCGGACACGGCCTCGTCGCACACGATGACGTCCGGCGAGAGCGCGAGCGCCCGTGCGACGGCGATGCGCTGCCGCTGACCGCCGGACAGCTCGTTGGGGAACCGCCGCATCGTCGACGCCGGCAGTGCCACCATGTCGAGCAGCTCACGGACGCGCGCCTCCCGCGACTTCCCGTTGCCGACGCCGTGGATGCGCAGCGGCTCCTCGAGCGTCCGGTAGATCGAGTACATCGGGTCGAGCGAGCCGTACGGGTTCTGGAAGATCGGCTGCACCCGGCGCCGGAACGCGAACTCCTGCTCCTTGTTGAGGCTGTGGAGGTTCGTGCCCTCGAAGAAGATCTGGCCCTGCGTGGGCTGGAGCAGGTTGAGCATGATGTTCGCGACGGTCGACTTGCCCGACCCGGACTCGCCGACGAGCGCCATCGTGGTGCCGCGCGTCATGGTGAACGAGACGTCGTCGACGGCCTTGAACGCCTTCTCGCCCTTGCCGGCGCCGCGGATCTCGAACACCTTCGTCAGGTTCTCGACCCGGATCAGCTCGCCACGCACGGGGTTGACACCGTCGCCGTGCGTGACCGCCAGCACCTCGTCGGTGGTGACGCCGCGCGCCTTGGCGCTCTGGATGCGGCGCGACGCCAGCGACGGGGCCGCCGCCACGAGGCGCTGCGTGTACGGGTGCTGCGGATCGGACAGGATCTTCAGCGACGGGCCGGACTCGACGACCTGGCCGCGGTACATGACGACGAGCTGCTCGGCGCGCTCGGCCGCGAGCCCCAGGTCGTGGGTGATGAACAGCACCGCGGTGCCGAGCTCCGCCGTCAGGTTCTCGAGGTGGTCGAGGATCCGGCGCTGCACCGTCACGTCGAGCGCCGAGGTGGGCTCGTCGGCGATGAGCAGCTGCGGGCGGGCCGCCAGGCCGATCGCGATGAGCGCGCGCTGCCGCATGCCGCCGGAGAACTCGTGCGGGAACTGCTTGGCGCGGCGCCCGGCGTCCGGCAGGCCTGCCTCGGCGAGCAGCTCGGCGACGCGCTTGTCCGCCGCCCTGCCGGTCGCGATGCCGTTGGCGCGCAGCGCCTCCTTGACCTGGTAGCCGATCGACCACACCGGGTTGAGGTTGGTCATCGGGTCCTGCGGCACCAGGCCGATCTGCGCGCCACGGATGCCGACGAAGTCCTTCGCCGGGACGCCGACGAGCTCCTTGCCGTCGAACTCGATGGACCCACCCGTCACCCGGCCGGTGCCGGGGAGCAGGTTGATGATCGCGTGCGCCGTGGTCGACTTGCCGGAGCCGGACTCGCCCACGATCGCGAGCGACTGCCCGCGGTACATCGTGATGTTGGCGCCGCGGACCGCGTTGACCACGCCGGTCGACGTGCTGAACGAGACGTCGAGGTTCCGGATCTTCAGCAGCGGCGTCTCGTCGAGCAGGTCCGGCATCGACGCGTTGAAGGGGACGGGGGCTGCGGTGCTCATCGCTTACGTGCCTTCGGGTCGAGGGCGTCGCGCACGGCGTCACCCATCATGATGAAGCCGAGCACCGTCAGGGCCAGCGCCCCGGACGGGTAGAACAGGATCGACGGCTGGTCACGCAGTGACTTCGAGGCCAGCGAGATGTCGGCGCCCCAGGAGACGATCGACGTCGACGGCAGGCCGAGGCCCAGGTAGGACAGCGTCGCCTCCGCGACGATGAACGTCCCGAGCGACACCGTCGCGGTGACGATGATCGGCGCGAGCGCGTTCGGCATGACGTGCCGCGTCAGGGAGGCGAGGCGGGACGCCCCGAGTGCCTTGGCGGCCGTGATGAAGTCGGCGTTCTTGACGCTCATCACCGCGCCGCGCGTGATGCGGGCGATCTGCGGCCAGCCGAACGCGGCGAGCACGGCGACGACGGTCCAGATGCTGCGCTGCTGCCGGAACATCTGCATGACGACGATCGCCGCGAGCACCAGCGGCACCGCGAAGAAGATGTCGGTGATGCGCGACAGCAGGGCGTCGAACCACCCGCCGTAGAAGCCGGCGATCGCGCCGACGATCGACCCGAGCAGCGCGACGAAGATCGTCGTCAGCACGCCGACCGTCACCGACGCGCGCGCCCCGTAGATGGTGCGGGCGAGGATGTCGCAGCCCTGCTTGTCGAAGCCGAACGGGTGACCCGGCGCCGGCAGGCCGAGGCTGTTGCCCAGCTCGCAGAACAGCGGATCGGTCTTGGTGAAGAGCCCCGGGAACAGGGCCAGCACGATCGCGGCGAGGATGAGGACGCCGGAGACCCAGAACAGCGGGCGGGCGCGCAGGTTGCGCCAGGCGTCCTGCCAGAGGCTGGCCGGCGCGGCCGCCTCGTCGACGACGTCGACCTCGTCGAGGGCCGCGGCGTCGAGCGAGGCGAAGAAGTGCCCCTGGTCCGGGCGCGTGCGCGGGTCGAGCTTCTCAGGCATAGCGGATCCTCGGGTCCAGGGCGGCGTAGAGGAGGTCGACGAGCAGGTTCGCCACGATGTAGACGATGACCAGGATCGTCGTGAAGGACACGACGGTCGGGGCGTGCACCTGCTGGATCGCCTTGTAGAGCGTCCCGCCGACCCCGCTGATGTTGAAGATGCCCTCGGTGACGATCGCGCCCCCCATGAGGGCGCCGAGGTCGGCTCCTAGGAACGTGACCACGGGGATGAGCGAGTTGCGCAGCACGTGGACGATCACCACGCGCGGTCGCCCGAGCCCCTTCGCCGTCGCGGTCCGCACGAAGTCGGCGTTGAGGTTCTCCGAGACCGATGTTCGCGTCAGCCGTAGGACGTAGGCGAAGGAGACCGCCGACAACACCAGAGCCGGCATGATCAGGCTCTTCAGGTTGACGTTCTGGCCGACGGTCACCGGCAGGATGCCCCACTTGATGCCCACCACGAACTGCATGACGAAGCCGATGACGAACGTCGGCACCGCGATGACGATCAGGCTGACCACCAGCAGCGTGGAGTCGAACCAGCGGCCCTTGCGCAGGCCGGCGATCAGGCCGAAGCCGATGCCGAACACGGCCTCGAACGCGAGGGCGAGGAACGCGAGCTTGATGGTGATCGGGTACGCGTGAGCGAGGAGCTCACTGACCGGCTGCCGGGAGAACGTGGTCCCGAAGTCGCCGGTGAAGATGCCCTGAAGGTACAGCAGGTACTGGACGATGAACGGCCGGTCCAAGTTGTACTCCGCGCGCAGCTGCGCAGCGAGCGCGGGGCTGATGCCGCGGTCGCCACCCAACGCCTGGACCGGGTCGCCGGGCATGGCGAAGACCATGGCGTAGATGAGCAGGGTCGCCCCGAAGAAAACAGGGATCGCCTGGAGCAGCCGGCGGCCGAGATACCGAAGCATCAGCCAGCCTTCCTTCGTCGTGCGGATTATTCGGCATGCGCCGCAGGTGGCCTCGCCGTCGAGGCGCAAACCGACGGAGCGGAACTCTAGTGCATCGGGGAGGGGACCCGGACGGAACAGACTGGGGGGCGGGACCCGTCAGGGCCCCGCCCCCCAGTCTCACTACAGGTGGATCACTCCTTGGTGATCTCGAAGTACAGCGGAACGCTGTTCCAGCCGAACTCCACGTTGGAGACGGCCTCGGACGAACCACCGGTGACGTTCGAGTACCACAGCGGGATCGCCGGCAGGTCCTCGAAGAGGATCGTCTGCGCCTGCTGGAAGAAGTCGTTCGCCTCCTCGATCGACGGGGCCGCGGAGCCCTGCGCCAGCAGCTCGTCGAACGCCGGGTTCGAGTAGCTGCCGTCGTTGGAGCTGGCGTCGGTCGCGTAGAGCGTGCCGAGGAAGTTGAACAGACCGGGGTAGTCGGCCTGCCAACCGGTGCGGAAGCCACCGGTCAGGCCGGAGGTGCCGGTTTCCTTCTGGGCGACGACGTCGGTGCGCAGGTCGGCGAAGACCGCGTACTGCTGGCCGGCCGCGTCGATGCCGAGCACGTTCTTGATCGAGTTGATCACCGCGTCGACCCACTCCTGGTGGCCACCGTCGACGTTGTACGCGATGGTGAACTGGCCCTCGTAGGGCGAGATCGCGTCGGCCTGGGCCCACAGGTCCTTGGCCAGGTCGGGGTCGTAGTCCAGGACGTCGGAGCCCGGGACGGAGTCGGACCAGCCCGCGATGACCGGGGCGGTGAAGTCCGAAGCCGGCGTGCGGGTGCCGCTGAAGATCGCGTCCGTGATCTCCTGGCGGTTGATCGAGTGGGAGATGGCGGCGCGGCGGAGCTTGCCCTCCTCGCCCTCCCAGTGCGCCAGGTTGTTCGGGATGGTGAACGACTGGAAGATGGCCGCCGGCTGGTTCACTGCACGGTCACCGAGGTCGGACTCGTAGGACCCGAACGCCGAGGTCGGCAGGGCGTCGAGGACGTCGAGGTTGCCCGCGAGCAGGTCGGCGTACGCCGCGTCGAGCTCGGTGTAGAAGATCAGGTCCACGCCACCGTTCTGCGCCACGCGGCCACCCTTGTAGTCCGGGTTCGGCGAGAGCGTGATGTCCTGGTTGTGGGTCCAGGTGTCGACCTTGTACGGGCCGTTGCCGATCGGGCTCTCGCCGTAGGCCTCGATGTCGTCGAACGCGACGTCGGGCAGCGGGTAGAAGGCCGAGTAGCCCAACCGCAGCGGGTAGTCCGCCAGCGGCTGGGTCAGCTTGATCGTGAAGGTCAGGTCGTCGACGACCGTCAGGCCGCTCATCTCGGTGGCGGCGGGGTCACCCGTGGGGTTGCCCTCGTCGTCGGTCGGGGCCTGGAGCTGGTCGAAGCCCTCGATCTCCGCGAACCACCAGCCGTTGAGCTGCGCGTTCGGCGAGTAGGCGCCGTAGTTCCACGCGTCGACGAAGTTGTGCGCCTGCACCGGCGTGCCGTCGGTGAAGGTCCACCCGTCCTTGAGCTTGACGGTCCACGTGATGTTGTCGTCCGACGTGATCGAGTCGGCGACCTCCATCTGCGGGGCGCCGGAGGCGTCGTAGTACTCGAGGCCGGCGTAGATCAGGTCGAGGATCTTGCCGCCACCGGTCTCGTTGGTGTTGGTCGGGATGAGCGGGTTCTGCGGCTCGCTGCCGTTCGCCGTCACGATGCCCGTGCTGGCGCCACCCTCGCCCGCGGCCTCGGACGTCGTGGAGTCCGTCGGCTCGCCCGATGTCTCAGAAGGGGTCTCACCGCCGTTGCTGCACGCGGTGAGCACCAGAGCACCGACCGCGAGCGACGCGGCCAGGCTGGCGATTCGCCTGATCTTCAATGTTCCTCCAGGGAAGGGGTTCGGGCGGTGCCCGCTTGCTCGCCCAGCGGGACGAGGGCAGGCATGGGTCCGCCACAAGTTGCACAAACGGTAGCCGCCGAGTTTCGGTGCAAAACGGGCACCTCGGACGACTGCTTCGAATCGTTACGAGATCGATACTGCCGGGTACGGATTCCCTGGGCCTTCGTGCCCACCGCTGAGATTTCCGTAACACGCAGGAAACATGATGGCCGTGGCCAGCGCTACTCGGCGGCCGCGGACGTCCGGTCGGCGGTCCACTCCGCGGGTCGCGGCGGACGCGGCCGGTCGGGGTCCGGGACCGGTTCTGCGGCGAGCAGCGCCGCGGTGTACGGGTGCCGGGGGGAGGCGAGCACCGCGGCGGCAGGACCCTGTTCCACCACGCGCCCGCGGTACATCACCGCGACGTCGTCGGCCAGCGCGCGGACGACGCCGAGGTCGTGCGCCACCACGAGGCAGGCCAGGTCGAGCCGCCGCCGCAGGTCCGCGACCAGCTCCAGCACCTGCCGGCTCACCACCGGGTCCAGGGCCGACACCGGCTCGTCGAGCAGCAGCACCCGGGGTTCGAGGATGAGCGCGCGCGCGATCGCCACACGCTGCCGCTGCCCGCCGGACAGCTCGTGCGGGAACCGCCCACCCAGCGCCGGGTCGAGGTCGACGAGCCCCAACGCCCGCGCCACCCGCCGCGCGCGTTCGTCGGCCGGCACCCGCGGCCCCACCGTCAGCGGCTCGCCGACCAGGTCCGCCACGGCCATCCGCGGGTCGAGCGACGCCGTCGGGTCCTGCAGCACCGGCTGCACCAGGCGCCGCAGCCGGGCACGCCCGGCGCGGTC